>CAKTAG010000007.1 GCA_934527325.1 uncultured Candidatus Soleaferrea sp. | reverse complement strand
GCAGACAAAAGTGCATTTTCCCTTTTATTTACAGGGATTATAGCACTTTTTCAATTAATCAACTGTCAAAGATGGGAATGTTAATACTAAACCAACTATATATAGATTATTTGAATTTTATATAGTTAGCTCATAAAAAATAATACAAAATATGGTGCAAAAGAAAATAAAAGTAAAATGCTACCATATAATGATGTAAATGTATTATAACATAAAATATCAAAAAATGCAAATAAATGTAAATAATATAAAAAAATGGTATTAATACAAGTGTTTAGAATTAAAATCAGAAGTGGACGAAAAGCGAATATAGTGATATAATAAAGATATGAAAAAAGCAACAATAGAAAAGGGAAAAATTTGCCCTAAGTGTAAAAAACAAGAAAACCAAATCAAGAGTTTTGCTAGTAAGCAGGAAACCACTATATGCTATGGTGGCTGTGTTTGTTAATGCTTATAATCGTTTTGGAATGGCAAAATATAAATATCGAATGAAAAGAAGAACTGGAGAACTACCGTTTTCTGTTATCGATTTTCTGTAACATCGCTTTTGGCCACTCATGGAATGCGAATAAAGTGTAATTTTAACAACATAATTTGCTATCAATATTTACTAGGAATGAATAACATTTTAAAATCATACAATTAATACTAAACCAAAATTTTAATTAAGGTGTGATTTTTATAGAAATATATGTTATACAACCTGGAGACACAATATATAAGATATCTAAAAAATTCAACATACCTATGCAAACAATAATAAATGATAATAGCATAGTTAACGCAAACAACTTAGCTATTGGCCAAACTTTAGTTTTAGAAACTAACAATTTAATTTATACAATAAAACGTGGAGACAGCCTTTACAGCATAGCTAAAAAATTTAATATAACTTTAAACCAACTTATAGATGCCAACCCCACAATAACCAACCCAGACGTAATTTATATTGACCAAACTATAAATATACCGTCTAATGAATCTACAAAATTACAAACCATAGATGTTAACGGATACGCCTTCCCCGGAACCAGTTCTGAAGTTTTAAACAATACATTGCCTTACTTAACATACTTAAGCATATTCAGCTATGAAACAACTAAAAACGGAGATTTAGAAGAAACCATATACGAAACTAACGTTATAAATTCTGCTATACAAAACAACGTTAAACCTATTATGGTAGTAACTAACACTAAAAAAGGCGAAGGGTTCGATAGTGACTTAGCACATGCAATTTTAACTAACAAAAATGCTCAAAATAAACTAATAAACAATATTTTAGCCACTATTAAAGCTAAAAAATATTATGGTGTAAATATAGATTTTGAATATGTATACCAATATGATAAAGATTATTACAATCAATTTTTACAAAATTTAACCAACCAATTACACCCTATGGGTTACATTGTAACAACTGCACTAGCCCCTAAAATTAGTAGTTCACAACAAGGAATTTTATATGAAGCTCATGATTATAAAACTCAAGGAGAAATTGTAGATCAAATTATTTTAATGACGTATGAGTGGGGTTACACTTACGGACCAGCTCAGGCAGTTGCACCAATAAATCAAGTAGAAAAAGTTTTACAATACGCCACCTCTGTAATACCAAGTAAAAAAATTCTAATGGGCATGCCTAATTATGGTTACAACTGGACATTACCATTCGTTAAAGGTTCTGCTGCACAACCATTAACTAACTTACAAGCAATAAAATTAGCCATTGATGTTGGTGCAACTATTCAATATGATACTTTAGTTCAAGCTCCATTTTTTGAATATACCGACAAAAACAACAAAGAACATATTGTTTGGTTCGACGATGCAAGAAGCATTGAAGCAAGATTAAAATTGGTATATAAATACAATTTAAAAGGTGTTAGTTACTGGAACATAAACACTTTTTTTAAACAAAATTGGCTTGTTTTAAGCTCTATTTACAATATAAACAAACTTGCTTAACAATTTATTACTCTATTACGTTGCTATAAAAAAAGGCTGTAGCCAACCCGATTTTCAAAATCGTTTTGCTACAGCCTTTTGTGCTATGCTGAATTTTAAAATGTTCACTAATATATTGTTATATATTTATCAATCTCCCAATTACTAACTCTAGTAATATATTCATTCCACTCTGCTTCTTTACCCTTTAAATATTGGTCCATAATATGCTTGCCTAATATATTTTTTATCATTTTATCCTTTTTCATCTCTTCCACAGCTTCTAACAAAGACATTGGCAAATTATCTATACCATTTTCTTGTAATAATGATTTTTTCATATCAAATATATTTTCTGTAATTTCTAGTGGAGGCATTATATTTTTTTCAATACCATCTAAACCTGCACCTAAGCAAACCGCAAAAGCCAAATACGGGTTACAAGATGGATCTGGCGACCTAAGTTCAACACGTGTACTTTGCCCCCTTGCAGCTGGAATACGTATAAGAGCACTACGGTTACTAGCAGACCAAGCTATATAACAAGGTGCTTCGTAACCCGGAATTAACCTTTTGTAAGAATTAACTAAAGGGTTAGTAATAGCTGTTATTCCCTTTACATGCTTCATTAAACCACCAATAAAATTATATGCTATTGTAGATAATTTCCTACTATCATCTTTATTAAAAAAAGCATTAATTCCACTTTTAAAAAAAGACATATTAGTATGCATACCAGAACCACACACACCAAAAATAGGTTTTGGCATAAAAGTTGCATGTAAACCATTTTTTTGAGCTACAGTTTTTACAACCAATTTAAACGTCATAATATTATCTGCCGCCTTCAAAGCATCTGCATATTTAAAATCAATCTCATGCTGGCCAGCTGCCACCTCATGGTGTGAAGCTTCTATTTCAAAGCCCATATTTTCTAACGTCAAACAAATTTCTTGCCTAGTATCCTCACCTCTATCTAGCGGGCCCAAATCAAAATAACCTGCCTCATCGTTTGTTTTTGTTGTTGGTCTACCTTCTTTATCCATTTGAAATAAAAAAAACTCACATTCTGGACCTACATTAAAGCTATACCCTGCACTTTCTGCTTTTTTTATACTAGCCTTCAAAATACCTCTAGGGTCACCAATAAAAGGTGTACCATCAGCATTATAAACATCACAAATCAACCGTGCTACTTTACCATGCTCTGTTTCCCATGGAAAAACAATAAAGCTATCTAAATCTGGTTGTAAATATTGGTCTGATTCATTAACACGAACAAACCCTTCTATTGAACTACCGTCTATCATAATTTGGTTGTTAACTGCCTTTTCAATTTGCGAAGCTAATATTGCTACATTTTTTAATTGACCAAAAATATCTGTAAATTGTAACCTAATAAAATTAATCTTTTCTGATTGAATAAATTTTATAATATCATTAGCTGTATACTTTTTCAATTTATAAAATCCCCTTTTTTTATATTAATGAATTTTTTTCCATTATTCTGAATATCCTATTATTAGCAATTAGAGCTTTTTGGAGGAATAAACTAATGAAAAAATCAATGAAAAAAAATTTTTTAATATTTTCTGTACTATATCTAATTTTATTATTAACACCTTTAATAAATTTAAAAATTCAAAAATCTATTCCTACTTTAACCATTAATTACAATAAATCAGTTAAAAATAAACCTACCATAACAACAACTAAAAATATCTCGAACAAAAATTTACTCTCTAAAAAAGAAAAATCTCAACTTAAGGAACTCTCTAATATTATATCTGCTGCCAAAACAACTTCAAACCCATTAAACATAGAACACACTTTTCATTCCGACGGATATTTTAATATATTAAATATTCAAACTGGAAATATAGACCATATTCCTGAAAAAGATTACGTAATAGGTGCTGTTTGTGCTGAAATGCCACCAAACTTTCACCCAGAGGCTTTGAAAGCGCAAGCAATTTCCGCCCACACATATGCACTAAAAATGAGGGAAGAGCAAAAAAAACACCCAGACCCTTCTTTAAATGGCGCTGATTTTTCTGCAGATCCAACTAATTGGAAAAAATACGTAACTAAAGAAATTGCAGAAAAAAAATTCGCCAATAAATTCAATGAGTACTGGGCTGCTATAACATCTGCCACTAACGATGTTATAGATATTATAATGCTATATAACAATGAACCAATAATTGCAGCTTACCACGCAATATCAAGTGGTAAAACAGAATCTGCCAATAACGTTTGGGGTGGTGAAGCACCATACTTACTACCTACAGAAAGTTACGGAGATGACCTTGCACCTGATTATGAAACTACATTAACTTTAACAACCAACGAAGTAAAAAAAATTTTGTTAGATAATTACCCATCTTTACATCTTCCACCAGAACCTTCTAAATGGTTTGAAAATATTAAGCGCTCTAACTCTAGTTCTGTACTTTCTGTTACCATTGACGACACTGAAATTTCTGGAAATAAAATTAGAAATCTTTTTAATTTACGTTCTTTAAATTTTAATGTTCTATATAATAACCCAAAACATACATTTACATTCACAGTTAAAGGCTATGGCCATGGTGTAGGGTTAAGCCAATATGGCGCCAATTATATGGCTAAAAATGGTTCTTCGTTTGATGAAATTTTAAAACACTATTATTCTAATATCTCATTTGCTTATGTTTCTAATATAAATTAAAACCCGCTACAGTTAATTTTGAATTTTTGTTTTTCGTTCACTAACTTTTTGTGCATGAATTGTAGATTTTATATCTTTAATGTCAGCTATGCATTTCTTCATAGAATTTTCTAAAGAAGCCATCATATTTTCAACATATTCATAAGCGCTTTGTTTAATTTCCCTTTCTTTTTGCTGCGCAGACATTACAACATCTTTTGCCCTTTGCTTTGCCAACCTAACAATTTCTTGTTCATCAATTATTGTTTTTGCTCTTTCTTCTGCCTTTTCAACTATTGTTTCACCTGCAGATCTTGCTCCTTCTATGATTTTATTTTCTTTATCCATTATCTCCCTAGCTTTTTGAACTTCCTGTGGTAAATTTAACCTAATATCATCTAATATTCTTTCTATATCTTCTGCATCAATTAAACATTTGCCACCAGTCAAAGGCACACTCCAAGCCTTATTTAATAATTCTTCTAATTCTTCAATTAAATTTTCTATAAGCATTTCAAACATCCTTTATTGTAACTAAATTATTTTACTAAATTTTAAATTTTTTTAATATCATACTTTTTATAGCCTCTGGAACAATCCAAGTTATATCTCCATTAAAAGATAGCATATTTTTTATTAAAGTAGAACTTATCCACATATTTTCTCCATAAGCTGGGAAAAAAATCGTATCTACATTTGAGCACATTTTTTTGTTAATCATTGCCATTTCAATCTCATATTTAAAATCTTCAGCAGACCTTAAACCTCTAATAATTGTAGCATTATTTATTTGCTTTACATAATCAACTAAAAGTCCGCTATATTCACAAGCAACAACATTATTAACACCATAAAAAACCATATCAATCATTTGCACACGTTCATTAATAGAAAAAATTGTTTTTTTATTAATATTTTTTAAAACCAAAACAATAACCTTATCAAAAATTACCCTAGCTCTATTAATAACATCTACATGCCCATTCGTTATAGGGTCAAAACTTCCAGGGAACACAGCCGTTTTCATTAACCACTTCTCCATATGTAAAAAATAAGTTAACAATCCACTATTCGCAATTATTTAATTTATAAATAGTTAATTTTTTCCTTCCATAAATATATTGCTTTACAATTTTTAAACCATTATAATCTTCATCCAAATATTCTATTTTCTCTGTTTCTACTATTACGATACCATTTTTTTTTATATTGTTTGCCACTCTTTTTAACACATTTTTACTTAAATCTTTATTATACGGTGGATCTAAAAAAATAATATCGAACAATTTTTGGCAATATAATAGATAATAAAAAACATCTGAAGTAACAATTGTAAAATTATTTTCTATTTTCATTTTTTTTAAATTTTTAACTAAACAATCTTTACAATACTTACTCTCATCAACAAAAGTAACATGCCCTGCCCCTCTACTTAATGCTTCTAACCCTATTTGCCCAGAACCAGAAAATAAATCTAAAAAATCTGACCCATTAATATAAAACTGTATTATATTAAACAAAGATTCTTTAACTATACTTGCAGTAGGCCTTGTTACCTTATTAGGTGGGAAAATAATATTATAGCCTCTATTATTACCCGCTATTATTTTCAATATAAAACTCCTAATATAATGAACGTAGTAGTTTTTTTCGTTCCTCTCCAAGAACAATAATTAACACATCGCTACACTGTAATATGTTGTATTTCTTCTAAAATACACTTTATTTTATTTACTGCACTTTTTACAGAATCGTTTACAACAACATAATCATACTCTTTTGCTAAATTAATTTCTTCTTTTGCAATTGTTACTCGTTTTTCTATTTCTTCTTTTGTTTCTGTATTTCTACTTCTAAGCCTTTTATATAAATCTTCCACACACGGTGGCATAATAAAAATAGTTTGTGCTTCTTTATATTTATCCTTTACTCTAAAGGCTCCTTGTACATCTATTTCTAATATAATATTATTACCTTTATTTAGCATATCACTAACTTCTTTTTTTGGTGTTCCATAATAATTGGAATTATACTTCGCATATTCTAAAAATCCATCATTTTTTACCATATCAATAAATTCATCATAAGCAATAAATTTATAATGTTTTCCATCTACTTCGCCCCTTCTAGGCTTTCTAGTTGTAACAGAAACCGATAAATAAATATTATTTACTTCTTTCAATAATTTTTTTACCAATGTTCCCTTTCCAACACCTGATGGACCTGAAATCACTATTAATATTCCTTTATTATCGCTACCCACAACTAACCTTCTTTCTAAAAATCATAAATCATTAATTGCATCTTTCTAAATTAAGTAATGCAATTTCCATACTAGATAATATAACATGGCCACTATCCATTATAACTACAGATTTTGTACTTTTACCACAACTAGCATCTATTAACATACCATTTTCCTTAGCTAGTCCAATAGTTCTTTTTACTGGTGAAGAATCTGGTGAAACAACAGTAATTATTCTTTCTTTATTAACAATATTTCCAAATCCAATATCAATAAAGCTCATCAACCACACTCCTTATGCCACTAGCTTATCTATTCACCGATATAACATCTTTTAAAGCCGATATTCTTTTCATAACTATATCTAATTTTCTAACACTATTAATCCCTATTGATATACTTATTAAAGCATTATCACCATTTTCCTTAGCATTAAAATTATAAATTGGAATTTTGGCATTAGCAATTATAGATGTAATACTAGCTAACAACCTACTTCTGTTATATGCAACAATTTGGATATTGCATTTAAAAACATCTTTATTATCTGTTATGTCCAACCACTTTACTTTTACCCATCTATCATTATATGTTTTATCACATTTCATTATTTGAATATTTTTACAATCCGCTCTATGTACAGAAACTCCATAGCCCCTTGTAACAAAACCTACTATATCATCTCCTGGTAATGGACTACAACATCTTGCAAATTTCACTAAACAATCATCTAAATCTTCAACTACAACCTTATTACTAACTTTTTCTTTTTTACTAACATTGTTAACAACTGTATTTTGCTTTTTTAATTCTTCTGTGTAAATTTTATTATATAGCTCTCTAACCACTGGCATTATTTTTAAAAGGTAAACGCCACCATAACCTATAGCTGCATAAAATTCATCTGGTGAATTGTAATGATATTTTTTTACCACCAAATCTATAAAATTTATATATTCATCCTCTTTAAAAAATATTTTATTTCTTCTTAATTCTCGTTCAAATTCTTGTTTACCAGTTAATATGTTTTCTTCTCTTTTTTCTTTTTTAAACCAACTTCTAATTTTATTTCTAGCCTGGCTAGTTTTAACAATTTTTAACCAATCTCTACTAGGGCCTTGTTCTTTATTATTTGTTGTTAATATTTGCACTACCTGGCCAGTTTTTATTTCGTATGTTATAGGTACTATTTTTCCATCAACTTTTGCACCTATCAATTTATCTCCTATTTCACTATGTATTGAATAAGCAAAATCTATAATAGTAGAACCAACTGGTAAACTTTTCACATCACCTTTAGGTGTAAAAAAATAAATTTCATCAGATGTTAAATCATATTTTATAGACCTTATAATATCATCAATATCAGTAGCTTCTTTTTGCGTTTCTAATAATTTTTTAACCCATGCAAGTTTTTCTTCCATTGCATCTTTTGTTGTTACCCCAGCCTTATACTTCCAATGTGCAGCTATTCCATATTCTGCTGTGTAATGCATTTGCCACGTTCTTATTTGAACTTCAAATATAATTCCATGTTCATCTATAACAGTAGTATGCAGAGATTGGTACATATTGGGTTTTGGGGTTGAAATATAATCCTTAAACCTATTAGGTAAAGGTTTATACATATCATGTATTACTCCCAGCATATCATAACACTCATGTTCAGTATCAACAATTATTCTAACAGCATAAACATCGTATATTTCATCAAATGAATACCCATGTTGATAAATCTTTTTATAAACACTGTAAACACTTTTTGCTCTACCCTCAACATGCGCATGATGTTCTTCGTAATTTAAACGCACTGTTATAGTTTCTTTTATTTCCTTAACAATTTTTTCCCGTTCAGATTTTTTTATTTTTAAAAATTCTTCAATTTCTTGGTAAGCTACTATATCTAATTGCCTTAAAGAAAGATCTTCTAGTTGATCTTTAATTGATTTTATACCTAACCTATGCGCTAATGGAGCATAAATTTCCATGGTTTCTAGTGCTTTATCTCTTCTTTTTTGGCCCCTTAAATATTCTATTGTTTTCATATTATGGAGCCTATCTGCTAATTTAATAATTATAACCCGTATATCTTCTGCCATAGCTATAATCATTTTTCTAATATTTTCTGCCTTTTGATCTTCCCTAGTTACATACGAAATTTTACTAATTTTAGTAACTCCATTTACTAATTTTTTTACTTCTGGGTTAAAAATTTTTCCTATATCCTCTATTGTAACCTCAGTATCTTCCACTACATCATGCAATAAACCAGCCACAACTGTATCAGTATCCATACCATAATTAGCTAAAATAATAGCAACTTCTACAGGGTGTACAATATAATCTTCTCCAGACCTTCTTTTTTGACCACTATGAGCTTTACTAGCAAATTCATAAGTTTTTTTAATTAAATCCATATCTAGCTTTTTATTACTAACTTTTAACCCATTAATCAACCTTTCCCACATATTTTCCATCACAAACCACTCCCGCAAAAATTACCCGGTAATAATTTTATATGTTTTAGAATTATGTATATCTACTTTTTCTTTCAAATCTATTATTTCAACTTTCGACGTCAATGATATTATACCAGATTCTTCAAAAATATCCAAACAAATACCTATCTTTATATAATTTAATTTATAATCAGAAAGCTTTATAAACAAATATTCTATAAGGTTAGGTAAATTGGTATATGTATAATTATTAATCATGTTTTTTAAATACCTGTAAACAACTGCCATCTCTTTTTTTGTAGGCATACTGTTTTTTATAATGTTTAAATCCACATCTTCTAAATTTTTAAATTTATTATATATTTCTACACTAGCAAAATACTCATCTTGGTCAAAACTAGATAGTCTTACATCTTGTATGATTAAAGTAGGTGAAATAACATTATTATACTCACTTAACCTTAAATTAACTATAAAATCTACCTCATCACCAATTTTATATAAAAAATTATCAAATTGTATATTAAACGCAATAAATTCTAACCTAGAAGAATCTTTAAATTTAGCATAAACTTTTGTATATTTACCGTTAACCAATGGCTTTATATTATATATTTTAGCTTGCTTAATCATCATCAAAGGTATATCATTACCTACACCATACGGCTCTAATAATTCTAAATCACGTATATTTTTAACCGTTATATCTTCGCTAAATAATTCGCCATCTACATTATAGCACTTAACTGGCATTGATTTTTTATTATTTTTTATGAAATTATTTATTTTTTTTGTAAAACTTTCTATATTTTTTGTTTCAATTACAAAACCTGCTGCCAAAGTATGCCCACCGTATTTTACCAAATCATCTTTACACCAATCAATCGCATCTACTAAAGAAAAACCTTCTATGCTTCTACCTGAACCATTAGCTGTTTCACCATCTATAGAAATTAATATACATGGCTTACTATATTTATTAACTAGCTTAGATGCATTTATCCCTGCTATTGAATGGTTCCACCCTTCTTTAGCAATAACTATTACATCTAAAGCTACTAATTCCGGATTTTGCATAACCATTTGAGTTATTTCATCCATCATGTCATTTTCTATTTTTTTTCTCTCATTATTTGTTTCATCTATTTTTTTTGCTATTTCCTCCGCTTTAACACAATCATTACATAACAATAAATCTACAGAAATTTTTATATTATTTAACCTAGAAGCTGAATTCAACCTTGGTGCTAATTTATACGAAACATCTAATATAGATAGATTAGTAATGTTAACTTTTGCCACATCTAACAATGCTTTTATGCCAATATTCGGGTTCTTTTTTATTTTTTCAAACCCTGCTTTAACAATACTTCTATTCTCATCTACTATAGGCATAACATCTGCTATAGTTCCCAAACAAATAATATCTGAATATTCTTTTATTATATTTTCATAATTACCTTCTAATGCAGATATTAATTTGAAAACAACTCCTACCCCAGCCAAGTTTTTACAACCACTTTCACAATCTTCTCTATGCGGGTTCAACACTGCTACAGCATTTGGCAACTCACTTAATGGCTTATGATGATCAGTAATTATTACATCTATGCCTAACATATTTGCATATCTTACTTCTTCAATAGCTGTTATTCCATTATCTACTGTAATTATTAAACTACATTTTTCACTTAACTTATCTATAGCTTTAACGTTTAAACCATACCCTTCTGTTTCTCTAGAAGGAATATAAAAATTAACATCTGCACCAAGTTTAGATAAATATAACAATAATACTACTGTACTAGTCATTCCATCAACATCATAATCACCATATATTATTATTTTTTCATCATTTTCAATTGCCAACTTTATTCTATCAACAGCTTTTTCCATATCTTTTAAACAAAAAGGATCTTTAAAATCAAAATTAGCATTTACAAAATTATCTACATCTTTTTTGGTAATTAACCCTCTATTTTTTAATACTAGCCTTAAAATTGGGGAAAAATTTTCTATTTCTAAATTTACCTCTTTATTCTCGTTCAATATCCACTTTTTTAAATACAACTCGTCTACTCCTTACAAAGACTATATTTTTATTAATAACTCACATTTTAGGTATTACAGGTTGTTTTGGATTTGGATTTTTTTTAATTGAAACTGTTGAGCTTAACTTACTGTTAGATGTTAATAATTTACCTTGTATAACAAAACGTGTATATTTTTGCCCATTTGAACCATTTTTGCCATACTTATAAGTACACGTAGATAAAGTTATAATTTTATCTTTGCCTGTTGCATCAACATCGTATACATACTCAGACCTTTCTTTGGCACCATTTATCATACCCAACATATCATTTTCACCAAGCCCTATCCAATAGCAATTAAAATCAATATCCGTAAAATAAACCGCATATATCTGGTAAACTAAATCTGCATCTTCAGTTGTTAAAAAAATATATGGTGTATTCTTAGCAAACTCAATATCTAAAAACTTCATCAATTGTGCAAATCTTTTACCATTTGGGTTATCATCTAAATTGTGCCCATGCAAAATTAAATTGTTAGATATTTCATTATAAGGTTCAAACTTAACTCCCTCTCCACTATATATAGAACCTGCAAAAGAATAATTCTTATTCTCATCACGTCTGTCGTAAAAACATTTTTGCTCTGGATTTACAACAATCCATTGCATAACCGGCCAATCTATTGTTGTTCCAGGTATAGTTATCCAAGCTTTAACATCTTTATTTTTTTGTTTTTCAGCCAAAAAGTCATCACGCTTATTGGGTATTATTACATCATCGCTTTTTTCTTCAACATCATTACTTATTTCTTCAACGTTGTTATAATTAATTTCTTCATAATTGATGTCCTTATTTTTATCAAATTTATAAGTACCTAAAAATATTACAAATAAAGAAATTAAAATCACTAATATTTTAAATATACATTTCTTTATCAAATTTATCTTCCTTTTGTTTTTAATTAAATTAACTATCTATATCTGGAGCTTTAGGGTTTAAATTTTTTTGTATATCTATTTTTTTTTCTAATCTATCTGTATTATTCAACAATTTACCTTGCACAACAAAACGTGTATTTTTTTGGTTACGTGAACCATATTCACCATATCTATAAGTACATGTAGATAGAGTTATAATTTTATCTTTACCTGTCACATCAACGTTATAAATATATTCAGATCTATTTTTAGCACTATCTACCAATTTCTGTTGCATATTTTCATTTAATCCAACTCTAGTGTAACCAAATTTAATATCTGTAAAATATACTGCAAAAATCTCATAAACTAATGAAACATCTTTTGTTGTTAAAAAAATGTATGGCGTATTTTTGGCAAATTCAGCATCTAAAAATTTTATTAATTGTGCAAATCTTTTACCATTCGGGTTATCATCTAAATTATGGCCATACAACACAACATTGTTAGATAATTCATTAAATGGGCTAAAAAAGCTGTCATCATCACCAAAAATACAGCCCTCAAAAGAATATTCTTTTTCTTCATTTCTTCGTAAATAATAGTTATTATCTATGCCTTTCATAACTGGATAATCCACTGTTGTTCCTGGTATATAAACCCATGCTACTGTTTCATTGTTTTTTTCAAATGCTTTTTTTAATTCTTCCGTTCTATTTGGAACTTTTATGTAATCATCATTTTTTTTATCCTTGTCATCTACAATATCTACCTCTACAAGCTCATCTTCTTTATGTTCACATTCATCCCTAAATAAAAAAACTAAAACAAAACATAATATAGATATTGAAACAATAATCAAACTAATGTATTTATGCTTTTTAACCACATCTATAAAATTTATTTTTTTCATTAGTTTTAACCTCTCTTATTCATAATACAACTTTTTATTATTTTCGTCAATTATATTAAATCACTAAATTTATATAGAACACATAATCAAACGTTTACTTTGCCAACCAAAAGAAGAACTCTGTATATTCTCCATCTTTTGTTTCAACTTCTATATTACTACCATGCAACATTAATATTTGTTTAACAATATAAAGCCCTAAACCTATACTTCCTTTATTTAAATTTCTAGATTTATCTACTTTATAAAATTTATCAAAAATGTATTTTAAATCTTCTTCGTTTATTCCATTTCCAGAGTTTTTAATTCCTACATAAACTAATTCACTAGTTATTTTATACCTAATTTTTATATACCCACCAATATTGGTAAATTTAACAGCATTTTCTATTAAATTATAAACTACTTGGTATATCAAATCTTTATCAGCAAAAACAAAAATATCATCTTGATCTAGACCATAAATTTTTATTTGTTTTTTCAATATTTTTTCTTCAAAGTTAAAAATTACTTTATTAATAATCTCACTTATACTAAACTGCTGCTTAAATAATTTTACTTGTTCAGAATCTATTTTAGTTAAATTTGTCATAGAAGTAATTACATTAGATAGCCTTTTTACTTCATTAGATATAATAGTTAAATATTCTTTATGTTTTTCCTGTGGTATAACACCATCCATTATTCCTTCTATAAAACCTAAAATTGTTGTAATAGGTGTTTTTAATTCATGTGAAACACTAGCTATAAAATACCTACGTCTATCTTCTATTTTTTGTAATTCATCTGCCATTTCGTTTAAAGATGCAGAAAGTTCACCTATTTCATTATTTTGATTTATAGTTATTTTTTTTCTAAAATCGCCTTTTGCAAACACTTTTGTTATTTTAGCCATTTCTTTAAGCGGATGTATCATCTTATCTGTTATTACCCATATTATACCTGTAGAAATTATTATAACCACTATAAAACTTATAATAAAAATTTTAACCATATCCAACAATAACTTTTCTATATTCCTAGCAGATGCAGAAACAAAAATAACCCCATCAACATTATTTTTATTTAGCCTTAAAGGCACAGCTACTACATAATGTGAATATTTATAGAACCCCTTTAAATTTCCGCATAATTTACAGACCCCATTATCTATAGCTTTTTTTATTACCTCCTTTGGTATTAATAAACCATTATTATATTCATCAATGTAATCATATATTTGTAAGTTCCCATAAACATCAGTTAAAAATATGTCAACATCTATAGCACCGCTAATAGCATTACAAATCACTGTTATGTACCTTTTATCTATATACATTTTCATATTACTATTATAGTTATTTACAATAACATTTTTAATTTTTATAGCGTTATTATATAACAAATTATATTTATCTTCTTTAAAATATTTAGATGATAAATGCAAAAAAACACCACTAAAAATTAATGCACTTATTGAAATTAAGCAAATAAAAATAAAAAAATATTTTTTGAACAACCCTTTTTTCACATTGTTACCTCTTTTTTATATTTATTTCCACTAACAACCACCAATTAATAAGTCTCAAATTTATACCCTACTCCCCAAACAGTTTTTAACATCCATTTTTTCGAAACACCTTCTAATTTTTCACGTAACCTTTTTATATGAACATCTACTGTTCTTATATCAACATAACATTCCACTCCCCAAATTTTATCTAACAACACATTACGAGTATAAACCTTGTTTGGGTTACTTGCTAAAAAAAATAATAAATCCATTTCCTTAGGTGGTGCATCTACAACTTGTCCTTTTATTACCAATTCATATTTACTAATATCTATAATTAAATTATCATATTCTACCCTATAAATTTTATCTTCATTATCAGTTCTTTTACCTAACGTTCTTCTTAACACAGCTTTTACCCTTGCCACTACTTCTTTAACTTCAAAAGGTTTAGATATGTAATCATCTGCCCCTAATTCTAACCCTAAAATTTTGTCAAAAGCCTCCCCTTTAGCTGTAATCATTATAACAGGGCAATCCCCATTTCTTCTAATAAACCTACATAGCTCCCAGCCATCTACTTCCGGCATCATAACATCTAACAATACAATATCTGGTGCCACACTTTCATATTTTTCCATAGCTTCTTTTCCGTTATACGCAACTTCAACTTTATACAATACTTTTTCTAAATACAATTTAAGTATATTACATATATTCTCATCGTCATCAACAATTAACACTTTCACTTCTCTCATAATTAACCAATCCCCCTATTTTATATACAATTTTTACAACATTTACTTATGTATATCACATAAATTTATTTTTTACATAATTTTGTTATCCACATTTTTAACTTTTTTCAACGTTATCATTGTTGAAAACTTTGTTGAAAATGTTAAAAACAATATATATTGTGTTTCTACTTTAATTTTTACTATACTTTAAAATTTTCTCAACATATATATTGTATAATATTAAAATCATTATCAACAATACATCTATTAGTTTTTAACTAATAGATGTATTTTACATTTATTATATATAAACTGGCTGAATTTGTCTATAATTTAACGCTTCTTTAATAGCAGCTTCTGTTAAATCAAAATCCGCAACAATTGATAATGGCTTATTAACAGCGTCATCTTGCCTTATTGGAATAAAAAATATATTTTTTTGATTTAAAAGTAACCCTATGTTTTTAGCAGATGTTGAAACACCATCATTAGTAGAAACTCCTATTAATACCGGCTTTTGGTTTCTAAGATGTGCTTTTGTAGCCATTGTTACAGGTGTATCTGCAATACCAGCTGCTAATTTGCCAAGTGTATTACCAGTACATGGTGCAACAATTAACAAATCTATTAATTTTTTTGGGCCTATTGGTTCTGCATCTTTTATATCGGCAATAATATTTCTGTTACAAATATTTTTAATTTTATTTCTATTTTCTTCCGCCAATCCAAACCGTGTATCTGTATTATAAGCATTAAACGACATTATTGGGTAAACATCGTACCCTTTGTTTACCAAATTTTCTATAACATTGAATATTTTACTAAAAGTACAAAAAGAACCACAAATCGCAAATCCAATTTTAACACTCATATCAAATCCTCCAAAAATAATTATTTAATACGCAATATTAAATGTTTCACAGTTTTATAACTTCTTTTTGCTTACAATATCTGCTTCTTTTAAAATATTATTAATAGCAGTTTTTATTGCCTCACCTGCTGTTTTAGGTGCTACCTTACCAGGTAAAGCCAATGCCCAAATAACATTTATCCCTAATCTATCTGCTACTTCAAAATCAACTCCTCCTGGTTTAGATGCAACATCTATAATTAAACAACTTTTATCTACATTACTTAACGCATCCTCATTAATAATTTTAAACGGTACAGTATTAAAAATCACATCTTTACCTTTAACAGCTAATTTAATATCAGCTATATGTTGCACACTTGCCCCATATATACTAGCCCAAACTAAATCAGCATTTTTTCTAGCTACAACTGTAGTTTTGGCTCCTAACCCATGTAAAACCTTAACTAAAATTTTACTTATTCTGCCAAACCCTGTTATTAAACATTTTGAATTATTAATAGTTATTGGCAATTCTCGCATAGCTATTTCTATTGCCCCCTCAGCTGTAGGAATAGCATTACAAACTGTTAATTCTTCTCTATTAAAGTAATCTATTACTTCTATATTTTTTAATTCAAATAAACTTTTAATTTTAGGTGTTACTCCACCCGCCATAACTACTTTGTTACTAGGTATTTCATTTACAATTTCTGCTAATTTTATTTTATAATCAGCGTTTAAATTTTCATCATCTTTAGAAATTGGTAACGGAAATATAATAACATCACTGCTACGAATTGCATTTTTCCAATCTGTTTTTTCTACATCATCACCTACAATATGTTTAAAGCCACCACCAAAAATAACAGATACTCTTTTTTTTTCTTCAATCAAGCAGGTAGTTAAATAACCTTGCCTGCCATCACCACCAACAACCAAATATTGCAAATCTTTCAAACAAATCTCCTCATTTCAGCAAATAAATATCTATAACCTTTTATATAATGCAAAAGCCACTCTACTAAAACAGCAGCGCGACTTTTATAATTTCTACATCTTTTTTTTAAATCAATTCTACATTCTTTATTATAATATGCCAAATTATAAATTATTGTGATTCATTTGAAAAACACTATTATGCTCTTATTCACTAAAGTATAATATAAAACATTTTACTTCAATTCTTTATTTAGCTAAAATAACATTTGTATCTAAATATTGATTTTCACATAACATCCCTTCTGAACTTTTAGTTATTCTAGCATTTATATCTATATAACAATACCTATCTATTTGTACTTCTTGATTTAAAAATATAATTGTAACTTTTGTTCTAGCTGGCTTAAAAATATTAATTAATGACCTTAATTGATAAAAAACTTCTTCAGTTAAATCTTGATTTAACATAATTAAAAATTCACATGGTTTTTTACCATATAATTCCTGATATAAATTAAAATTTTCAACTGATGTATATTTTTCAACTTTAATTTGTTCAACTATAATAGGTTTAGTTCCAATAAATAACTCAACAACTTTACTTATTACTTCTATAGTCCCTTTATATTGGTTAAGGTACCTAGCATTTTTAATCAAAATCCTTAATTGTTCAATACTTAAAAAATTCCCTTTTATATCCATACCCAACCATTTAGATAATAACGGTACTACTCTATCTGGTGCAGTATCTACATCTATTAAAGAAGCAGCATAATCAACTTCTCTTTGGTAATCCTTATTCATTGAAGAGAAAATAGCTAAATACCTTTTAAAAAAATCATCTTCATTTTTTTTATATATCTCTGGTAAGTATTTTATAAGGCTATCTCCTGGAAAGTACACTAAAATATTTTCTATACACACCTCTTTAGATGTATGTATAATTTCAATAGCCACCCATAAGTATCTTCCTTCTAAACCAAATAATAAAATATCTTTTTTATTTTTTTCTACTTTAGATTTTTCACTAGATAAAATAAATATTTTATCTTCTAAAGGAATATCTGATGATTTAAAAAAATTATCATAAGTTATTATTTCATTTTTATATTCCATCTCAAAATCATCACTAGCCATTAAATAGATATAATATTCACAATCTTCTGGTAATTCACCATTAATAACAATTCTGCCCCACTTCATACCTTTTTCTGATGAATCTAATTTACCAGTTATAAACATACCACTACCACTATCACAAGGCAACCATATTTGTCCACTTTCTTTTAAAACAAATGATTTTTTATAGCTGTTACTTAAAATTTTGCTATTAATAGTAAACCTTTTAATATTTTGTTCCACTTTACACCACCGTTAATATATTATTATTTATTGCTATGTCATACTCGCCCATATACCCCAATGCATTTTTATCTAACAAAATGTTAGAATTCAACTGCTTAACTGCATGTGATGAAACAGGCTCTAATAAAAAATAATCTATAACATCTACACAGCTTAGATTTTCTATTTTAGAATATAAATCCCCATATACTATTTCATAACCAAAATCTTTATCAGTGTTTATACCATCTAATTCTTGACTTATTAAATTTTTTATAATTTGAGCTGCCTTTTTATAATTTGGTTTAATATATATACTACCTGTAACATTAATAGGCACATAAACCGGAGACATGATGTTTATTTGTGTAGTCACCAATCTATATTTATCAATGTACCTACTAATAATTTTTTTATATTCATCTGTTAAAACAGGGAACGGGTTATTAGAATTAGGCTTAACTATTATAGAAACACTGTTCTTACCACCATCACAAATAGCTTTAACTTTATGAATATTTATACCTGGAACTTCAAAAATTTTCGTCTCATAATCTTTTTTTGTTACTAACGAATGCGTTGAAGATATATCTTCAATTATTTTTAAAACAACATCATCAATAGTTTCTATATTTCTTCCACCAGTAGAGTTACATAAATTTTCAATTTTTATTTGAGCTTCAAATTGGTTATTATTCACATCATTCGATTTTAAACTTAAAAATCTGTTAACCTCACCTTTTCTTACATTACCATCTCTCCCTTTACTTAAAACACAGTTTGTTATTACTATATTTATATCTCCATCCAAATTCACTTCTAATATTTTAATTTCATTTTTTAAACTATTTAATTCATATTTCATCAATGGCATAGTATTTTCTTCTTCATCCACATCATAAAAACTTTCTACACCATTATCATCTACTACTTTTAACATTAAGCTAAATTCACTGTCAATAATCCCTTTCATATTTTTTAAATTTATTATTTGGTCATCAAAACCATAAACTTTACATTCTATTTTTGCGTTACTTAAATAGTCGCTATAACATATTACCTTTATTGCATTTTTCCCTTTTAATGGAATTGTACCATATTTATTTTTACTAAAGTTAATTTTCAAATTACCCTTAAAATCATTTGATATATTGCAAAACATACCATTCTTTTTCTCATCTAAATGTGTAAATCTATGGTAAATTCCTTTTTCATCTTTAACTAAAACTATAATATTATTATAAATAGATATAAAGTTGTTTACCATTATAACCTGCTCATCTTCTCCGCTACTGTTAAATACAAAACTTTTAGCTTGCGTATCTGCCTGCCTAACCTTACATACATTAATAGCTACATTTTTTACTCTAGGTGGTAAATCATATTCGTTACTTTTTAAAGTAGCTTTAATAATATACCCCTCACCTATATTTTCCACTACTTTTTTAATTATTGCAGATTCAAAATTAAACGTTATATTGCCACTCTGTAAAAAACCTTTTGTTTCATCAATCACACTTAATTTTTTCCACCCATCTTCAGTTATATATTCCCATTCTATATCACTCAATTTAAAATCAACATCTAATGGAATAAAATTTCTTTTTTTATTGGGTGGCTGATCTATATCTATAAACATTCTGTAATTTATATTTTTTTCAAAAGCGTTATTAAACACAAAATATAAAACAGAACCATCTGTAGGTTGTTCACCAAAAATATATGTTATTGTTTCAGATTGCCCTGTAATTACCGTCGTCATATCAAAATACACTTTAGTTAAATTATTATATAAAACTATTTTTTCTAATTTACCATTAAATACATTTTCACATTCCATAGTTTCAAAAGTAATGGAACCCGCTAACATTTTAGTATTAGCAGGTACTGTGCAATCATAACTACTACAAAAAGCTAAATTAGTAACAGATGGGATTATTCCATTTACATTATAACCCAATAACTTTATAAGTTTGTACTTTATGTTATCACGTATTTTATCTACATACGCTTGCTGGAATAATTTTATAACAGATAATGTTTGTAATGTTGTTATTCCCGGGTCAGAATAATTATAATCTGTCCATTCATTAGAGAGTATAGGAATAGTATTTAAAGCTTGTTGAAATATTTCGTTATAAGTTTTATCATTCAATTTTATTTGGCCTATCAAAGTAATCCACATCCTAACTTAAAAATAATTACCCGGTACTTAAAAAATATTTGCTTTTTATTTTTTTAGAATATAGCAATAATTAACTAAAATTCTTTAATCAACAATATTCACAACTAAATAATTACCTATTTAAAATCTACAAAAACTTCATGTTCACCATTAACCCCTATAACAAACGGGTTACCTATAATATCTTCTATTTCTTTTTCATCAACACCATTGATAGTATGCAATTTACCTGTAAGTATTATTTTTTGTATAACAGCATTTACACTTTTAGATTTAAGAAAAGAATATAATTGTACCTCTCTTGGTAATGTTCCTATTTCCCAACCTCTATTATTAAAATTCCCATTTACAGGGTCTATAAAATCTTTTAAATAGCTAAGAATATCATTTTTTATTTCAAACGCTATATTATAATCGTTTACTTCTACCCATATATTAACACACAATTTCACAAATATTGGATCTATAATTTTTAAATTTTCTTTTTTTAAAGATATTTCACATTTATCCATTAAATAATCTTTTATTTGATTTTTCACAGTTGAAAAAACTTCATTACTTTTTTTAAATTCCTTCATTAAAATAGCTATAGTTATGGCATTTTCATCAGTTCTTCCATATTCATTAACAGATGAAACACATTTTACCTTGTCAATCACATTCGAAAAATCTAACACTGCTTTTTCAAAATCATCTTCAGAAACTAACCTATTATAACTACTTAATAAATTAGCACCTCTGTTTAATGCACTATGAACATCCTCTACATCGTAGCCAGTATAAGCAGGCACTGGGTTAAAAATGTTACTTATAAAACTAATCATCACATCTGTTTTATTAATTTGCCCAACACCAACATTCCCGTTTGCTCCATCACATGTAATTGCAAAAACTTTTATTGCGGGGGTTAATTGCTTACTTGGAATCATTCCATTAGTAGAATCCCCAAATGTAATTACACCCTTATTTCTATCTAACATATAATGCCTATCATCTGGTTTAGATTTTATAAAAGTATTAACTTCTTTCCATTTAACAAAAAAAGATAAATAATTGCCCAAATTATCGTATTCAGCTATAACATTTTCTGGATCTTCTTTTAAAATTTTATCCATCTGCTGTATAGATAATATTGTTACTTCGTTAACAAAAACATCTACATAAAGTATGTTACTGCTAGATAGTAATATTGTCATATTTGCTGTAGCTTTATCCACATAAAAAACTTCTGGTTCTTTTGTTTCTATATTTTCAACATCAACTGTATTCACTAATATATTATTAACCTTTAAAAATCTTAAACTTTCATATTCGTTACCATCATCTACTATTTTAATCCAATATCTTTCTTTATTAAATATGCTACATTTGGCCATATCTGATGGTGGAATAAACATAATTATTCCAGAATGCCTAAAATTTTCTGTTTTATCTACAACTTTTAAAGGCTTAAAATTTGCATTGTCACCAATACAAGAATATTCAAATTTAATAAAGTCTGTATTTTTTTTCAAGACCCCATCAATGTCAAAATATAAACTTATTGGGCCACCGCAAAACTTTTTGTTAAAACCAATAAATATATTATTTTTGCTATATTCAATGGGTTTAAAAATAAAAGTAGATTCATTTTTCAATAATTTGTTTCCAATATCTTCTTTGTATACTCCGCTGTATCTTAAAATCTTTTCCGGTTGAACCCCTTCACCACTGTAATTGTAAGAAAAAGTCACATCATTAATAACAGGTATTAAATGGCAACAAGGCACTCTATAGCAATTATCTGCTTTTAATAGTCTCATTCTAATCCAATATCTAACATAAGCACTTACCGATATTTTATTAATATCTTCTGGACATTTAAATTTTAAACTTACTTCTCCAGTAACTTCCCCAGAAAATAAATTCATGTAATTTTTATCATCTATTTCCAATTTTGCCCAACCAATACCATTAAAATATTCAAAAATAACATTATCTGCTCTACATTCTGAAATACTGTAATTTACATTTGTTGGTTTTTTCATAATAATTTTATAATTGTTGTTATTACTATAATCAAGTTCAATTGTATTTTTTAAATAACTCAAGTTAAATTTTAATTCTATATTAGCCTCTTTTTTAGATAGTACATTATCTGAAGCAATATAACATTCATTATAAACTGCTAATTTATCACCAAACGGGTAAAATTCTTTTATATCAACTTGATAATCTCCTTGATATACTATTTCTGGTAAAACATTTTTACAGGAAGATGATATTGCCAAATAATTTATAGATAACTCATCTGATGCAATGTTATTTTTTTTACCTAATAAAATATAATATTGATTTACCCCATCATATTGAGTTAGCTGTGAGTTTTCACTTTTTTTTAGCAATATTTTATTATCTTCTACTTTCACTTCATCGAACAAAACAAAGCCTTCTGGCGTTAAATATTTCCATTCATATTCATTTGTATCTGCTAATTTGGTTAATAATTCTTCTATATTTTTTTCAGTTTTTAAATAAACTTCTAAAACCGCATTTTTATTTAAATTAAGTGCATAATTGTGCCCTATAACAATTTTATTTTCTTGTATTCCATCTAAAGAAAAATCAAACATAAAAAAGCTTTTATTTTCATTTTCATCACTATTAATTTTTTTGCCTAAAACATCTATAATTTTTCCATAATCTCTAGAAGTAGAATAAATATCAGAAATTACTGAATTAGTTACATAAACGCTGTTTTTTGTTTCAAAAATTACTTTATGCCCATTATTCCCGTTTGCAATTAACTTTGTTTTTTGTGGAACATATGTTCCTTCAGTTACTGCCGGCAATAAAGAAAATTTAACAACACTTTTAGCTGGCCGCACAGGCTTTAGTGTAACACCTACCATATTCATCAATTCTACTCTATATTTATACATCAGCATATTCAATTTATTAATATCATCTTCAAGCATATTAGAATAAATAGAAGCAATTACACTACCAGCATCAGGGTCATCGGTATTAAAAGTCCACTCTGGAACATATGATGCAGCTAAATTTTTAATATCTGTTATAATATCTGCTTTTCTTCTACTATCAATTTCAAAAAATTTACCATCCACCACTTTATTCATTCACCTGCCTAACACCTTCTTGCAAATAAAATGGAAAAACTATATTCCCTGGCATATTTGTTTTGCTAACAACGTAACTTATATTCAATATTAACCTACCTTGATCATCACTATCTATAACAATATCAACATTCAAATTTTTTATTCTTTTTTCATATGTAGCAATAACTGATTTTACACTGTTAGCCATTAAAGTTAAATTTGTTTCATCCATAATTTCAAATACATAATCATTTATTCTGCTGCCAAAATTAGGCATTATTAACCGTTCGCCTTTTTGAGTCATAAGAATAATATATATTGATTCTTTCACATCTTCGTCTTCAGTAGACATCTCAAAACGACCTGTAATTTTATTTACACTAACAGGAAATTTAAGGCCTGTCCCTAAAAAACTATTATCTTTTACATCATTCACAGCAAACACCCTTTACTTCCTATTTTTTCATAACATTACTTATTACCCCATTTTTATCACAGAAGCTTTGTATTGAAGCGGTCCATTAACTTCAATTTTACCTGTTGCAGATGCACCTAAACCAAAATTAGTTGAATCTAGTTTGTAATTCGCAGTTTTTATAGTTACGCTATCTTTTGCACTAATATCCAATTTATTACAATCAATTAAAATTTTTCCACTTTCTCCATCTATTGCAGCTTTTACATCATTAACACATATTTTTAATTTTTTTTCTGCTCCAAGTTCTATCACACCATTTTCTGTATCTATTTTAACTATATTTTTATTATCTTTATCGTTAATTGATATTAATTTTTTTTCATCATCTAAAACAATTGTTTGTTTGTTATTTGTACATATACTGATTTTTTGTTTATCAGCTTCATCATCAAAAAATACTTGATTACCACCTTTAGTTAAAAATAATTTTTTATTATTGTCACGTGTATAATTGTTGTTAGGTATCTTGCTATTGCTTTTATATATACTACCTATTACATAAGCATTATTTATATTTCCATTTTCAAAAGCAACAACAACCTGTTCCCCTACCTCTGGAACTATATAGCTGCCCCAATTTTCTCCACTTAATAAATTAATTACTTTCATCCATTGCAAAACATTTTTATTTTTGTCTCTTGTTGGTATTTGCACTCTAACCATACCAGGGTATTTTTCATTGTTATTTTCAGCTACTATTCCCACCATTACTCCTTGAACAATAGTATCCCCTACCATATTTTTATGCATATGTTTTTCAGAATTTTCTTGCAAAATATCTGCTATACTCATAACTTATTACACCTTGCTTTCAATGTAGTTTTAAAACCTTCATCATTTATAACGTGTTTAACTTTAGTTATATAAACATTTTTATTAATATTTTTACCTAAATCTTTTATTGTTACAAATCTACCTGGAATTAGCTCTGGTATACCTATAACTTCTACTTTATAAATACCAAATTTCCATATAATATCATCTAGCTCAACGTCTGCTCTATCCTTTGCTTCACTTTCTGAGTTAATTGTAGAATCAATAATAATTTTAGATGCATTTTCTATAATTTTTGAAGCAGCTGTACTGTTATAATAAGTTGTGTTAGACTGTGACTTACCAATAATAACTTCGCCACTTGCATTGTTTAAGCTTCTCATTTCTACTGATTTAACCATACCCATAATATTAAAATTAGCTTCCAAATCTATTATTGCGTCCTTATGTGAAATAGACATTATAGGCTCTGTTTTTCCTCTTTTTTTTCTAAAATAAAGTACATTTTGAGATACAAAAAATTCACAACCCATTTTTTTTGCAACTCTTACCAAAAAATCGTAGTCACTTTCATCTGTCATTTCAATTAAATTTTTATTTTCACCTTGTGGTGATTTTATACTACTATCTATTACAAACGATTCATAATAATCTTTATATCCTGATTTTTTAACAATTTCTGAAATGGCAGCAGCATAATCCTCCTGAATTATTTGCGTATTGTTGTTATTAGCCATCATAACAGCCTTAACATCTAAACACTCTAATGTTATACTTGGGTTACCCTTTTCAGAGAAATTATATGTAAAACCACTTATAAAACCAGAAAAAACCAATTCAGTCGTTTCCAAATATCCAATTTCTATATTTATTTTTTTTCCTATTTTAAAAGTCTGGTTAAAAACTTCATCTTTAAATTCCTTTTTTTCATTATCGTAAACACCAAAAATTTTAACCGTAGCCATATTAGCACTAAATTCACAACTTAATTCTATAGAAAGGTCTGTAATAACAAATTTATCTGCCATAGATTTTTCAATTACAGATAACAAAATAACTGGTTTTAAAAAATTATGATATTTAGCTTCTAACCTCTTAAAATCTGTTGTATTCCCCATTAAATCCATAATGTATTCCCTACCTGTACAAATTTACTTTTACATTTGTGTTATGTAAACATTGCTGCAATTTTAGCAATTGCATCCTCTTCGCTCGTATTATCTATATCCACATCTTTGTCCCATTCATAGGTTTCAAAATGTTCCTCAGATAATTTACTTTCTTCCATAACAATATCAACAGTAGCACGTACTGGTGTTCCATTCTGCGTAAACATTTCATATTTTGCAGATATACTATTAACACAACCAGTAAATTTAATACCGCCCCAAACAAATGAAATTTCAGTAGACGAACTCATAAGCACTTCAAAATCAACCACTATATTTTTTACACTTTTTGGTTTACTACTAAAACTAAATCCTAAAAACTGTTCATCTGGGCATGTATCGAATACCAACGTTACTCTTAATTGCCTGCTTTTAATTCCACCTATATTAACTATTGCACTATCGCTACCAAGTTGCTGCGTTTTTTGTTCCGAAACCATAGCAGTAGTATCTATAGAAAGACTTGATGGGTTAAATTGGACTTCTATAACATAATGATTTCTTTCGTCAATAAACTTTGCTTTTTCTAACGCCATACTTTCTTTTCACCTATCTTCTATTATCTAATATCTACTAAAAAATTCCTTTTCTTCTATATTCTGATTTTAGCCTTTTTTCTATATTGTTATATACTTTATCGGAAATACTTTTTATATTTTTATTAACTTTTTCTATTATTTTATTTTCAATAAATTCATTATAATTAACTTTATTGTTAGTGTTTATAAAATCAAATTGTTCTTCATTGGTAACCGTACGTGTAACTTTATTTACATTATTTAATTTATTAAATTCTATAGTTCTTGTTTTTTCTTTAAACGGGTTTGTATTAATATTGGTATTAGTATTTGTATTAGATATCAAATCTATTTTTTCACCAACCGAATTCACTTTTTTATGAACCATTTTCAAATATTCAAAACCGTCATCAAAAACATTTTTTACTTTTAACTTAGAATTATTGTGAACTAAGTTAACTGTATATTCAGTTTTTACATTATTTATTTGCTTACCTACTGTCACCAATTTTTTATTAATTTGCTCTACTCTTTCTACTGCTTTACTTTTTATAATTCTGTCTATCTCTTTGATTAACTTTGTATTTACTTTTTCTGTCGT
>CAKTAG010000006.1 GCA_934527325.1 uncultured Candidatus Soleaferrea sp. | reverse complement strand
ATTATACTGATAGTAGTTTAAGTGATTTTAAAAATTTAGTAGAAGAAGTTGCTAAAACTGCAAAAAAATTAGAAAATGAAATAAACGAAAAAGAAATAAAACAAAATGAAATAAATGAAAAAGAACCGACAATTCAAGTTGTTGATAATGTGGTTTGTGAAAATAATTGCAACATTGACGAAAACGTTAAAAATAAAAGTGAATGTAAAGCAGAAGATATAGTGTTGCAAAAAGAGTTATTTAAAGTTGAAAGTACAAGCAAGTTTATAGGTGAAGTTTTTAAAACTTATATTATTATAGAAAAAGGCAATGATATTATTTTTATTGATAAACATGCAGCACATGAGAGGATAATATATGAAAAAATAAAAAATGGTAGAACTAAAAATGAAAGGCAGGTAATGTTAACACCAGAAGTGATTAACTTGGGGTTAACAGAATATCAGTTAGTAATAGATAACATAGAGGTATTTGAAAATATAGGTTTTTTAGTTGAAGATTTTGGTGAAAAAGCGGTTATAGTTAGAGAAATACCGATTATATTGGATGGATTTAACATAGCAGATATAATTAACGATATTATAACTGATATGATTAGATGTAAAAATAATGTAACTTCTAAAGTTATAGATAATTTATATTACACAGTTGCATGTAAAGCGGCAATAAAAGCTGGAGATAAAACTGACAAAATTGAACTTGAAGAGTTAGTTAATACTTTAGAGAATAATTTAAACTTAAAAAATTGCCCACATGGTAGGCCAATATTTTTTACTATAAAAAAAAGAGATATTGAAAAACAATTTTTAAGGTAATAAAAGGGGGTATTTTTATATGGAGCAAGTAAGTACTAGTAAAAAAGTAGTAAACAAAAAAGTAAAAATTTTTTTAATAGTATTTTTTTTGTTTATAGTTACAATTTTGGTTTTTATATATAATAGCAATAATGAAATACAACTTACGTATTACAAGTTTAAAAATTATAATGCCCAAAATAAAGTAAAAATAGTACATATATCTGATTTACATCAAAAATATTTTGGAAAGAATAATAAAAATTTAATAAAAAAAATAAAAAATGAAAAACCAGATTTAATTTTTATTACTGGAGATATAGCATCTTTTTCTAGTGACAAAATGAAAATTTTAAATGACAAAAGTTTAAGTATATATAATGCAAATTTAGATTATATAATGAAAACTTTAAAAAGAATACAACCATTAGCACCAACTTATTTTGTGTTAGGTAACCACGAGCATGTTTTTGAAAAATTTGATGATGGTTTTTCAAGATTTAAGCAAATAGTTAATAACGCAAATGTTGAATTATTAATAAACGAAGAAAAAACTGTAAAAGTAGGTGATACTAATATTAATATTTTAGGTGTAGATAACACAGATTACAAAGACGTGACAATAAACAACATGGTTAAAAATTTTGAAAACAAAAATGGCTTAAAAATAATATTGGATCATTACCCAACAGATTTTGCTTTAAATGGATACTTTTCTTATAAAAATTATGATATTGACTATGTTTTTTCTGGTCATGAACATGGGGGGCAAATAAGAATTCCGTTTATAGGTGGTATTTTTTCTCATGAAGAAGGATTACTACCTAAATATGCAGAAGGTGTGCATGTTGTAAAAAATTCAACTTTAATAATAAGTAGAGGTTTAGGAAATAGTATAATACCTATAAGGTTGTTTAATAGGCCACAGTTGGTTGTTGTTGAAATAAACTAATTATGTTCTTAATGTTGATTTTTTAGTATTCTATTTACTTGCATGGTAATTATAATTATGGTAAAATAATATATATGTAAAAGAGGTGTGATTTTGCATAAAAATATAGTTTTGTTGGGTTCAACAGGTTCAATTGGAACTCAAACGCTTGATATTGCTGCTAAACATAATTTGAATATATTGGCTTTATCAGCAAAATTTAATGTCGGTTTATTAGAGTCTCAGGCTAGGTTATTTAAACCTGAATATGTTTCTATTGCAAATAAAAACTTATACAAAGATTTAAAATTAAGATTGCATGATACTAATGTTAAAGTATTGGCTGGGGAAGAAAGCCTTTGTGAGCTAGCAGCAATTGCTAAAGCTGATATGGTTGTAAACGCAATAATAGGAATGGCGGGTTTAAAACCAACATTGGCAGCTATAGAGGCAGGAAAAACTCTAGGGTTAGCTAACAAGGAAAGTTTGGTTGTTGCTGGAAGTTTGTTAACTGAAAAAATTCAATTTAACAACCAGTTGTTACCAATAGATAGTGAACATTCAGCTATTTTTCAAATATTAGAAGGAAATTCAAAAAGAAGTATAGATAAGATTATACTTACTGCTTCAGGTGGGCCATTTTTTGGCAAAAACAGATTAGAATTAAAAAATGTATCTGTGGAACAAGCGGTTAATCATCCAAATTGGTCTATGGGTAAAAAAATTTCAATAGATTCGGCCACTATGATGAATAAAGGTTTAGAATTAATAGAAGCCTCGGTATTATTTGGTGTAAAACCTGAAAATATAGATATTGTTATACATAAAGAAAGTGTAATACATTCTATGGTACAATTTATAGATGGTTCTGTTATTGCACAACTATCTGTTCCAGATATGAGGTTACCGATACAATATGCAATTTTTTATCCACACCGTGTTGTAAATACAATAAACAAAATTGATTTTTATAATTTAAAAAATCTTTCTTTTGATAAACCAGATTTTGAGACATTTAAATCTTTGAATTTAGCTATAGATGTAGCAAAAAAAGGAAATGTGTACCCATGTGTTTTAAATGCTGCTAATGAAGAGGCTGTTGAGATGTTTTTATTAGGTAAAATTAAATTTACTGATATTGACGTTTTGGTAAAATCTGCAATAGATGAGCATAAAGAAATTGAAAATTTTACATTAAAAGATATATTTGAAGTAGATGAAAAGGTAAGAAATTTTGTAAAGAAAATGGTGTTTTAATTGGGTTTTATTGTAACGATTTTAATTGCTATAGTGGTTTTTGGGCTACTTATTTTTATTCATGAATTAGGCCATTATAGTGTTGCTAAATTTTGCAAAATAAAAATAGATGAATTTGCTATTGGTATGGGGCCTAAGTTATTTGGGTTTAAGAAGGGTGAAACTTTATATTCAGTAAGAATGTTGCCAATTGGTGGATATGTTAAAATGGATGGAGAAGATAAACCGAGTGAGAATGAACGGGCTTTTTCTAACAAACCAGCTTGGCAAAGGTTGTTGGTAGTTTTAGCAGGGGCTTTTATGAATATATTTTTAGGTTTTATTTTAATGTTATGTTTAGTTAGTTCTGTTAAGCAATTGCCTAATATGGAGATTACTAAATTTAAAGAAGATGCTATAAGTAACTCATGTGGGCTTAAAGTAGGGGATAAAATTTTAAAAATAGGTGATTACAAATTAAAAACTAATAGAGATTTGAAATATATTTTTTTAGAGATACCAGATGGTGTAACTGATGTAGTTGTAGATAGAAGTGGTGAAATTTTAAAAATCAAAGATGTTAAATTCCCTGTTATAAGTGATGAAGAGAATAATGTGAAGTTTGCATTTTTAGATTTTGAAATGGGGTTAAAAAATAAAACAATTGCTAGTGTTATAAATTATTCTTTTAATAGTGTTATTTCGGATGTAAAATTTGTATTTGTTTCTTTATATGGCATGTTAAGCGGAAAATATGATTTAAAAGCTTTTGCTGGTCCGGTTCAAATAGTACAATTAATGGCTACTGTGTCATCTACGGGAATAAAAAGTTTAATAAGCTTTGTTGTAATGATTACAGTTAACTTGGGGATTTTTAATTTGTTACCATTACCTGCACTAGATGGCGGTAGAATAATGTTTTTATTAATTGAAATTTGTAGAAAAAAACCTATTAACCAAAAGTGGGAAGGTTATATACATTTAATAGGTTTTGCATTATTTATGTTATTTGCTATTATTATTACTTATAATGATATAATTAAGTTGCTTAATAGAAGTTGAGGATAAATATATAATGATAAAAGATATAACGATAGGTCAGTTTTTTCCAAAAGATTCTATTGTTCATGAGCTAGACCCTCGCGTTAAAATTTTGTTGGTAATTTGTTTTGTTGTTGTTTTATTTATGTTAACTAATATTTTAACTTTAATTTTAACTATGTGTTTTATTTTAATATCTTACAAGCTTGCTAAAATACCTTTAAAATTAATATTAAAAAGTATAAAACCATTATTATTTATAATTATATTTACATCTGTAATTAATATGTTTTTTACAAAGGGGAATATAATTTTTAATTTTTGGAAGTTTTCAATATCTAAAGAAGGGGTATTTTTAGCTATTGTACTTATTATAAGGGTAGTAAATATGGTAGCTGTATCGGCATTATTAACCTATACAACCTCACCTATAGAGTTGACTTATGCTTTGGAAAAATTAATGAAACCGCTTAAATTTTTTAAAATACCTGTTAACGATATTGCTATGATGATGACAATATCTTTAAGATTTGTACCTACATTGATTCAAGAAACTGATAAAATTATGTTAGCACAGAAAGCTAGAGGTGCAAAAATAGATACAGGAAATATATTTCAAAGAGTAAAATCTTTTATTCCTGTTATAATACCTTTGTTTATATCTGCTTTTAGAGCTGCAGAAGAATTAGCAGTTGCTATGGAATGTAGATGTTACAATGGTGGAAAAGGTAAAACATCAATGAAACAACTTAATTTACATAAAAATGATGTAATTATTTCAAGCTTGATATTTGTGTTTTTTGTGCTGTTATTTATTATAGATAAATTTGAAAAAATATTATTTTAGGCTATATTTTAATGTAAATATTTGTTTATGTTAGTTTTGATTTTTTAAGGAAGGCTAAAAATTCATGAGGAACTTGTTATTAACCATATCATATAAAGGGACAAATTACCATGGCTTTCAAGTTCAAAAAAATGCTATAACAATTTCTGAAGTTTTACAGGGTAGTATAGAATCTATATTAGGGCATAACATTGAGCTTAAAGGTTGCTCACGAACAGATGCAGGTGTACATGCTTGTACTTATTGTGTAAGCTTTAAAACTAGTAGCGCTATTTTAAGTACTAATTTAGTTAAGGCTATTAATGTAAAACTACCACACGACATAGTGGCTATTGAATGTGTAGAAGTTGATAATGATTTTCATGCAAGATACAGTTGCAAAAGCAAAGAGTACATATATAAAATTTGGAATGAAGAGTATCCAAATCCGTTTTTATTTGAAACAACTTACCATTATAAATATTATTTAAATGAAGCTATATTAAATGAAGAGGCAAAAGATTTTATAGGTACACATAATTTTAAATCGTTTTGTAATTATAAAAAAAGTAGAAATATGGATGACACTATAAGGACTATTTACGATTGTTCTGTAAAAAGAGATGGTGGAGTAATTTTAGTTAAAGTTTGTGGAAATGGTTTTTTATATAATATGGTAAGAATTATGGTAGGCACTTTAATATTTGTATCTGAAGGGAAGATAAAAAAGGGAACTATACCTTACATAATACAAAAAAAAGATAGAATGTTAGCGGGGAAGACTATGCCACCAGTTGGGTTACATTTAAATAAAGTTTATTATTGAGTATTTAATATAAAAAAATTAATAAAATTGCAGGTGAAATAACTGATGAATGGGTTGATTAGTACATTGCAAAGTATACTTAAAACTGTTTCCTTTGTTGATGTAATTGATATTGGGTTAGTTACTATATTAGTTTATCAGTTAATGAAATTAATAAAAAATACTAGAGTTGGGCAAATATTAAAAGGTATTGCTTTTTTGGCACTATCTTATTTTATTGCTAAACAGGTTGGGTTAAGAACAGTTGGTTTTATTTTAGAAAAGTTATTTGATATTGGCATGATTGCTTTAATTGTTGTTTTTCAACCAGAATTAAGAAGGATGCTTGAACATGTAGGGCAAACACAAGTTTCTCAAATTAAAATATTTGGAAGACGTTTTGAGAATATTGAGGATATTAGCAGGGCATGGGTAGGAGCTATAAATAATATATGTGAGGCAGTAAACAATTTATCTAAATCTAAAACAGGTGCTTTAATGGTTTTAGAAAAAAAAATTATATTGCAAGATATTATTAGAACTGGAGTTATTATAGATTCTAAACCTAGTTCGCAATTAATAGAAAATTTGTTTTTTAAAAATACTCCATTGCATGATGGTGGAGTGGTTTTTAGAAATGGTAGAATCTATGCTGCAGGGTGTTTGTTGCCGCTATCTCAAAATACAAAAATTTCTAAAGAACTTGGAACAAGGCACAGAGCTGCTTTAGGCATGAGTGAAGTTTCTGATGCTATAGTAATAGTTGTTTCTGAAGAAACGGGAGTAATTTCTGTAGCAGAGAATGGACATTTAACTAGAAAATTATCTGTTAAAGGTTTGAAATATAGATTGGAAAAATCAATAATTATTGATTTTAATAATATTGAAAATTTTTCAATTAGTCCTTCATACGAAAAAGAAAAAGAAGAGAAGGATGGAGAAAATGAGTAAAGTTAAAAATATTACCATAGTGTTAAAAGATAGTTTGACTAAAAATATATACTTAAAAATTATTTCATTAATTGTTGCTGTTATAGGGTGGTTTATTGTTGTTTGGTCAATAGATCCAGATGTTACAACGGTTTTGAAAGATGTTCCAATTCAAATAGGTGTTTCGGAACTAACTGTTCAAAAAATGGGTTTAAATATTATAGATGGTAACAATGTTTTTGCTACTGTGCATATAAAGGGAAACCGGAACGTTATTGGAGTAATAAAAAATGACGATGTAGTACTAACAGCTTCAACTGCAAATATAGTAGAAGCAGGAACATATGAATTAGAAGTTAATGCTAGTGTAAAAAATCAAATATATAAAGATATTAAATTTTCAGCTATTAACCCCTCTGTTGTTAAAGTTAAGGTAGATAAAGTAGTTACTAAAGTGGTTCCAGTGGAGGTTATATGTAACGGAGTAATGGTACCTGATGGATATATGTTAGAAAAGGCTGTGCCTTCGGTTGATGAATTGGTTATTACAGGGCCAGAAAAAGACGTAGAAAAAGTTGATAAAGGTGTGGTTATTTGTGATGTTAATAAAAAAATAGATAAAACATTGAAAGTAGTTAATGATGTAGTTTTAAAAAGTAAAGATTTAATAGACATTGATACTAAGTATATAAATTTAAATAACGAAGTTATAAATGTTACTATACCAGTATTAAAAAAGAAGGTATTGCCAGTAACCATAGATTTTATTAATAAACCTAAAGATTTACCTATAGAAGAATTACAATATTCTATTGAGCCGAAAGAAATAGAAATAGCAGGTCCAAACGAGGATATTGATAAAAGAGAATCTATAAATGTTGCATATATAGATATGAAAAATTTAAATTTAGAACAAGAGGAAGAATACAGTATAAATATTCCGTCGAACTTTGTAAATATAGAAAATATTGAAAAAGTTAAAGTTAAATTTAATATGGAAAATATGGATTCGAAGGAATTTTCTAATGTTGCTATAAAAATGCCATATACGTTAGCTACACATAATATTATTGTTAATTCAAAAAAATTAAATAAAGTTATTGTGGTGGGTAAAAAAAATATTGTATCTAAATTAACATCTGGAGATATTGTTGCAGAAATAGAAATTAACGATAGTGAGATAACAGCAGGGCAGGTATCGGTACCTTTAAAAATTTCTATACCTAATAAAGGGTTGGTTTGGGCTATAGGTGATTATAAGGCAATAATAACTATTACGGATAAAAAATAATGTGCACAGTAATTATTTGTATATAGAAAATTAAAGTAAAAAAATAATATTTTAAGGTTGGAAGTTTAAGTTTATGAATGTGGATGTTATAATACTTGCAGCAGGAAGTTCCTTTAGAATGGATGGAATAGATAAAATTTTAACCAAACTGCCAAATGGGTTAGAAGTAATAATAAATTCAATTTACAAGTTTGATAATATAAAATTTGTAAATAGTATTACTGTTGTTACTAGAGAGGGCATAATAGAAAAAATAAAAAAAATTGTTAGTAGCCATAATTTTAATAATGATGTATATGTTATTAAAGGAGGAAAAACAAGAACACAATCTCTTTTTTTGGGCTACAGTTTTATAAAAAATAAATTTGGGTTTAATAAGGGTTCATATGTTTTGATTCATGATGGAGCTAGGCCATTGATAGATGAAAAAAGTATATTAAATTGTTTAAAAGATGTTTTAAATTTTGAAGCTGTAGCTGTAGGTTTAAAAATAAATGACACGGTAAAAAGATTGAATGATAAGAAATTAGTTGTTGAGACAATTGACAGAAATAATTTATTTTATATCCAAACTCCTCAGGTATTTAAGATGGACATTTTGGATAAGGCAATAGATAATGCAAAGAGTAAAAATTTGGATTTTACAGATGATTGTCAATTAATAGAAGCGATTGGAAAAGAAGTATATATATCTGAAGGAAATATTTCAAATATTAAAATTACTACACAGCAGGATTTACAATTAATTAATAGAGGTGGACAATTGAATGTTAAAATAGGACATGGATATGATGCTCATAGATTAGTAGAAAAAAGAGATTTTATTTTATTTGGAGTTAAAATTAATTACTGTAAAGGATTTTTAGGGCATTCTGATGGAGATGTGGGAATACATGCTATAATTGATAGTTTGCTGGGAGCTATTGGTAAAGGAGATATTGGTAAACATTTCCCTGATAATGATGAAAAATATAAAGATATAGATAGTAAAATTTTGTTACAAAAAGTGGTAACTATAGTAAACAATAACGGTTATAATATTGGCAATATAGATTGTACAGTAATTTTACAAGAACCTAAAATAGGTACATATATACCAAAAATGAAAGAAGTTATTTCACAGATATTAGGTATTGAATGTGATAAAATTAATATTAAGGCAACAACAGAAGAAAATATGGGTTTTACAGGTAAAGGTTTGGGTGCAGTATGCCACGCTGTTGCGTTATTGGTTAAAGGTTAATTATATAGGTAAAGGGAGTTATATATAATGAAATTATTGTTAGAAGATATAAATAAAAAAGCTATAAGCGAAATTGAGAAATTGACTACATTACCTAATTTAATAAATTTAAAAGTTAAATATTTAGGTAAAAAAGGTGAAATTACTAACATACTTAAAAATTTAAATAAAGTTTCACCAGAAGAAAGACCTTATATAGGTAAGGTCGCTAACATGGTTAGAAGTTCTATTGAAAAGTTATTGGCTGAAAAAGAAGAATTATTAAAAAGTAAAATGTTAGAAGAAAAATTAAAGTTAGAAAAAATAGATGTAACTATTCCAGGTGTTAAGGTTAAACCAGGTAAATTGCATCCATTAACAACTGTAATAAAAGAGATAGAAGATATTTTTTTAGGTATGGGATTTGAAATTGTACAAGGGCCAGAAATAGAAGATGTTTATTATAATTTTGATGCTTTGAATGCTCCTCAAAATCACCCATCAAGAAGTTTGCAAGATACATTTTATATAAAAGATGATGTTGTTTTAAGAACACAGACGTCATCTGTTCAAATTAGAGCTATGAAAGAAAAAAAGCCACCTATAAAATTAATTTCACCTGGTAGAGTTTATCGGTCAGATGATGTAGATGCTACCCATTCGCCAATGTTTCACCAGTTAGAAGGGCTTGTTGTAGATAAAAATATTACAATGGGCAACTTAAAGTGGACTTTAGAAACATTTATAAAAAAATTTTATGGTGATGATATAAATATTAGGTTTAGGCCACATCACTTCCCTTTTACAGAGCCTTCGGCAGAAGTGGATATGACTTGTTTTATGTGCAAAGGTAAGGGTTGTAAAGTTTGTAAAGGTGAAGGGTATATAGAAGTATTAGGAGCAGGTATGGTGCACCCTAACGTTTTAAAAAATTGCAATATTGACCCAGCAGAATATTCTGGTTTTGCATTTGGAATGGGGTTAGATAGGCTTGCCATGATAAAATTTAATATAGATGATTTACGGTTATTATATGAGAACGATATTAGATTTTTATCTCAATTTTAAAAAATTATATTTTAATTTTGTTTGTAAAAAAGGGGATTGTTAATTTATGCTTTTATCTATGAAGTGGCTTAATGATTATGTTGATGTACAGGATATACCTATAAAAGAGTTTTGTGATAAAATGACAATGGCTGGGTCTAAAGTAGAAGGGTACCGTTTTGAATGTGAAGAGATAGAAAATGTAGTTGTTGGCAAAATAATTTCTATAAAAAAACATCCAGACGCAGATAAATTGTTAGTTTGTGAAGTAGATGTTGCAGCTGAAAAATTGTTACAAGTTGTAACAGCTGCTAAAAATATTTTTGAAGGAGCTTTAGTTCCAGTTGCATTACATAAATCTAAAATAGCTGGTGGAGTAGTAATAAAAAAAGGTAAATTGCGTGGTGTTGTTAGTGAAGGAATGTTTTGTTCTATAGCGGAATTAAATGTTACACTAAGTGATTTCCCAGATGCTGTTGAAGATGGAATATTAATTATTAAAGATAATTGCGAAATAGGTCAAGATATAAAAAAAGCACTAGGGTTAGATGATACAATAGTGGACTTTGAAATAACACCTAATAGGCCAGATTGCTTATCTGTTATTGGGTTAGCTAGAGAAGTTTCTGCAGTATTTGATAGGCCGTTTAAAAATTTAAATAATAAAAAATTAGAAAATAAAAAAGCAAAAGAAGAAATTCTTAAAGTTAATGTAGAAGATGAAAATTTATGCAAACGGTATATTGCCATTGTTGCGAAAAATGTAAAAATAGAACCTTCACCTAGATGGATGAGAGAAAGGCTTAAAAGTAGTGGAGTTAGACCAATAAATAATATTGTAGATATTACTAATTATGTAATGCTTGAATATGGGCAACCAATACACGCGTTTGATTATGATAAAATTTTAAGCAACCATATTGTTGTTAGAAAAGCTAAAAACAATGAATGTATTGATTTGTTGGATGGTTCTAGAAAAAATTTAGACGATGATATGTTATTAATAACAAATGGAAAAATCCCGTTGGCTTTAGCTGGAGTTATGGGTGGAAAAAGTAGCGGAATTTCTGAGCAAACAAATAAAGTAGTTTTTGAAGTTGCAAATTTCGATAAAGACTCTGTTCGTAAAACCTCAAATAAATTAGCTATTAGAACAGAAAGTTCTATGAGATTTGAAAAAGGGATAGATTGTGAAATTTTACCTAATGTAGTAAACAGGATATTAGAGCTTATTGATATTTTAAAAGCTGGTAATGTTGACGTTGAAATAATAGATGTAAATAATGTTAACAGTAATTGTAAAAATAATAAATTATATTTAGATTTAGATTTTATAAATAATTTATTAGGGTTGGACCTTAGTTTAGAAGAAGTAAAAAATATACTACTAAAATTGTTCATTAAAGTTAAAAACAATGAGGTGGAAATTCCTTCGTGGAGAGAGGATATAACTTGCTTAGCAGATATAGCTGAAGAAGTAGCTAGAATTTATGGGTATAGTAAAATACCTGCAGTACCTTCTAAGTGTGTAGCAAACCCTGTAGCTGTAAGAAATGAGTGGCAAAAATTTAATAATAGTGTTATGGATTTTATGGTTTCACAGGGTTATTACGAAATAAAAACATTTTCATTTATTAGTCCAAAAAGTTATAATAAAATTAATTTAAAAGATGATAATAAAAAAAGAGAGAGTGTTACTATAATTAACCCATTAGGTGAGGATACTTCTGTGATGAGAACTACAGCTATCCCTTCTATGCTAGAATCTATATCTAAGAACTATAGTAATAGAAATTTAGATTGTAGATTTTTTGAAGTAATGAAAGAGTATATTCCAAGCAAAGATGGTAAATTGCCGATAGAAAAAGATAAGGTTATAATTGGACTTTGTGGGAAAAAATATAATTTTTATAACATTAAAGGTGTAGTAGAAGACCTGTTTAGTATTTTAAATTTAAAAGAATGTGATTTTATTGCTCAAAGTAAAGAAGAAACATTTCACCCTGGACGTTGTGCTAATATATTTATAAATGAAGATAATATAGGAGTTATAGGGCAAATTCACCCAAAAGTTGCAGATAATTACCAAGTAATGGATAATGTTTTTATAGCAGATTTAGATTTAAAATTAATGTTTAATAACAAAGTATATAATAAATTTTACAAACAAGTTAACAAATTTCCATCTGTAATGCGAGACTTAGCTTTAGTTTGTGATAAAGAATTGCCTGTTGCAGCTATTGAAAAATTAATTAAAGAATTAACTGGTAATACTTTAGAATGTATTTCTTTAAATGATGTTTATATGGGGGAACAAATAGGTAAGGATAAAAAGAGTGTATGTTATTCACTAAAATTTAGAAGTTTAGTAAAAACTTTGACAGATGACGATATAGATATTATAATAAATAAGGTACTAGAAATGTTAAAACAAATAAATGTTTTTATTAGGTAATTTATTTATTTTTTATAATTATTAAATTTTAGGATGTGAGTTTTGTGGCTGATGATCGTACAATATCTTTTTCTATAAGGGATGAAGAAGAACGAGAAATAAAACAGATTCTTACACTTGTTTACGATGCATTGCGTAAAAAAGGTTATAACCCAATTAATCAATTGGTTGGGTATTTATTATCAGAAGATCCAACTTATATAACTACTTTTAATAATGCTAGAAGTTTAATAAAAAAAATAGATAGAGATGAACTTTTGCAAATAATGGTTAGGTCTTATTTGGATAATTAAATAATATATTGAATAATTATAATGTTAAAAAATCTATTTAAAACAAGAAGGTAGGTATTTAAGGTTGGATAAAATTGAGCACAAAAAATTATTAACTAAAACAGATTTTAATATTAATAGTGAACAATCGAATAATGTAAAAATAGATATTAGAGAATTATCTATAAGGGAATTACAAGAATATATGGTAGAAATAGACTACCCTAAATATGTAGGAACGCAGATTTTTGAGTGGTTACATGGCAAATATGTATTAGATTTTGATAAAATGACAAATATTTCTTATGAGCTTAGAGAGCATTTAAAACAGAACTTTTATGCAGAAAGCATATCTATAAAAAAGAAGTTGAAATCTAATTTAGATGATACTATTAAATATTTATTTTTGCTTAAAGATGGTGAGTGCGTTGAAGCAGTTTTAATGAAATATAGATTTGGGTATAGTTTGTGTATTTCTACTCAAGTTGGATGTAAAATGGGTTGTAAATTTTGTGCCTCATCTGTTTGTAAATTTGTTAGAAATTTAACAGTTAGCGAAATGTTAGATGAAATTATGCTAGTTGAAAAAGATTTAGGTATAAAAATTAATAACTTAGTACTTATGGGCATAGGTGAACCACTTGAAAATTTGGATAATGTAGTTAGATTTTTGAAATTGTTACCTTCAAAATATGGAATAAAATTGAGTTTGCGAAAAGTTACAATTTCAACATGTGGTTTGGTAGATAAAATATATGAACTTATGAAATATAGGTTGCAAGCTACACTATCTATTTCTTTACATGCTACTAGTAACGAAATAAGAGACAAAATTATGCCAGTAAATAAAAAATGGAATATAGAATCTATTATGAAAGCGGCAAGTGATTATTTTGAGTATACATCTAGAAGAGTTTCTTTTGAATATGTATTAATAGATGGACTTAATGATTCGGAAGAAGATGCAAATGCACTTGTAAAACTTATTGGTGATAGAATATGCCATGTTAATTTAATACCACTTAACGATATAAAAGAGCGGAATTTTAGAAGAAGTTACTATGATAGAGTTTCGGCTTTTCAACAAATTTTAAGGCAAAACGATATTAATGCAACAGTAAGAAGAGAATTGGGTGCAGATATAAACGCAGCTTGTGGGCAGTTAAGGCGGCAAGAGTTAGAAGAGAATAATTAAATGGTATAATACTGTTAAATTTATGTAGTTAAGTTTTATTAGAAGTATTTTAATATTTTTACTATAGAAATTTAATTTTTTGGTTTTAATTTTGAAAGGAGCAGCTATTTGATGTTTATCTCTATTGGTAAAACAGATATTGGCTTAAAAAGGAAAGTTAACCAGGATTATTTTAAAATAGGGAGTACTTTTAATTCTTCTTGGGCCATTGTTTGCGATGGTTTAGGTGGTGAAAAAGCGGGAGATATTGCTAGTAAAACGGCTACAGAGATAATTTATTCTTATATACAACAGCATTATAAAGATGGTATGTCTTCGGAAGATATTAAAGCTATGTTAACAATGAGTTTTAATTTGGCGAATGCTAAAATATTTGATATGGGTAAAGAAAATTTAAATTACGAAGGCATGGCAACAACTGCAATAGTATCTTTTATTGTTGGTGATGTTTTACATATAGTTCACGTTGGTGATAGTAGAATATATTTGGTGAATGATGAAAAAATTGAACAATTAACTACAGATGATTCTTTGGTGCAAGTATTAATTGAAAAAGGTACACTATCAGAAGAAGAAGCAAAAAAACATCCAAAAAGGAATTATTTAATTAAAGCTATAGGGGTAGAAAAAAATATAGATATTTACTATGAATCATTTAAAATTTGTAAAAATGATAAAATATTAATGTGCACTGATGGATTGTATAATTATATGGATGATGATGTAATTAAATATATGTTCAACAATGTGACGTTTTTTAATTTAACAGATAGTTTTATAAAGTTAGCCTTAGATGGGGGCGGTAGTGATAATGTAACAGTTGTTATTATGTTTGATGCCGATTATAATGACAAAGGTAGAGTGATAGTAGACAATGGATAAGTATATTGGAAAGTTATTAGATCAAAGATATCAAATACAACAACTTGTTGGTTTAGGTGGAATGGCTAATGTTTATAAAGCTTATGATAGAGTTCAAGAAAGATATGTAGCTATAAAAATTCTTAAAGAAGAATATATAGAAAACGAAGATTTTTTAAGAAGATTTAAAAATGAATCTAAAGCAATTGCTGCTTTGGCGCATCCTAACATAGTTCAAATTTTTGATATGAGTTTTAATGATAATTTTTATTGGATTGCCATGGAATTTGTTGATGGTATAACGCTTAAAGAATATATAGAACAACAAGGTGTGCTGAATTGGAAAGAAGCTGTTCACTTTACAATGCAAATATTGTTGGCTTTGCAGCATGCTCATAATAAAGGGATTATTCATAGGGATATTAAACCTCAGAATATAATGCTTTTACGCAATGGGACAATTAAAATAATGGATTTTGGTATTGCAAGGTTTTCGCGTAACGAAGCTAAAACTTTAACAGATAAAGCAATAGGTTCTGTTCATTATATAAGCCCAGAGCAAGCCAAGGGTGAAGTAATAAATCAAACAACAGATATTTATTCTGTAGGAGTGATTTTATTTGAAATGTTAACCGGGGCTTTGCCTTTTGAAGCAGATAGTGCAGTATCTGTTGCAATAAAACAAATAGAAGCAGACCCAATTAAACCAAGGCAAATTAATAGCCAAATACCAAAGACATTAGAGCAAATAATTATTAAAGCTATGATGAAAAATAAAGAAGAGCGTTACCAATCTGCTACACAAATGTTAAAAGATTTAGCAGATTTTAAAAATAATCCATCTGTAGTTTTAAATTACCAACCTAAAAAATTTAATAGTAAGTGCAATAATAGTTTTATAAAAGAAAACAATAGCGCAACAGACACAATAAATGATAATAAAAAAAGTTTAACAGCTATCCAAAGTTTAACAGGAATAGCAGCTGCATTAGTTGTAGCATCTGTAATATTTGTTATAATAGCTTATTTGGTATATAACCCTTTTGCTCCATCTAAAGAAGTTGAAGTACCGGATTTGATAGGCAAAGTATACCAAGAAGTAAAAAAAGAAGATAAATATAATTTTTTCGATATTCAGCAGGAAACAACTTCATATAGTGAAGAATATGATGAAGGTTATATTTTTGAACAAAATCCACATCCAGGAAGAATTGTTAAAAATAAATCTATAATTAAAGTTAAAGTTAGTAAGGGAAGAAAATTTATAACTGTACCAGATTTTTCTAATAAAGATTTTTCTTATGCTTCCGTTCAGCTTCAAAAATTAGGTTTAAAAGTTTCTGTGGCAAGAATGCATGACCCAGAGGTTACAGAAAATTTTGTAATTAAAACTAACCCAACCAAAGATAGTGAAGTACCAATGGGAACGACAGTTAGAGTTTATGTTAGCACTGGTGCCGAACAAAAACTTGTTTCTGTACCAAGTCTTATAGGGGTAAAAATGGAAGATGCTAAAAAACTTTTAGAAGATCAAGAATTAAAGTTAGGAGAAATAAGTACAGTAGATGCTGATGTTCCAGAAGGAATAATTGTTGCACAGGATCCTGATAAAGATTCTCAAGTGCCTATAAATTCATTTATTAACATTAATAAAAGTAGTGGCAATAAACCATTAAAACATGTTGTTATACCAATTAAATTACCTTATGTTACCGAAGTTGTTAATGTTCAAGCTCTTTTAGATGGTAAAGAAATTAAAAATGAAAGGTTAGAACCGGCAGAAATAGATTCTGGCATTTGGAGAGTAGAATTAGAAGGAGAGGGAGGAACAGGCAAAGTAAAAATAATAATAGGCGGAAAGCCATACGCAGAATTAATGGTAGATTTTGAAAATGGAAAGTTTGATGTAATAAATAATTACTCTGCTAATTTCCCTCAAAAACCAGATTAAATAAAATGTGATGATTAAATTTTTAAACCATTTGTTGGTTAAAAAAAGCTATCTAATTTAATGTGTAGTAATTTAAATTAGGGTAAGTTAACAAATATGTAAGGTTGGGGTTGTTAAGGTATTAAAAATGATTTAAAAGGTTTAATAATAAAAAATATTTCTAATTTTTATTATGTTAAAACAACAGACGGCTTAATTGAATGTAAAGGAAAGGGAATACTTAAAAAAAATGGTATAATGCCTTATGTTGGTGATAATGTTGTAATAGATGTAGATAAAAATAAACATGGTATTATAAAAGAGGTAGTAACTAGAAAAAATTTTTTAATAAGGCCTGCAGTTGCAAATGTAGATCAACTAGTTTTAATAGTTTCTACATATTGCCCTAAACCTAATTTTTTTAATATAGATGTTTTAATTTCTATTGCTGAATTGTTAAATTTAGAGGTTATTATAATAGTTACCAAAGTAGATTTAAAAAATGATAAAGATATATTCAACGTTTATTCCAAAATAGGATATAAAGTTTTTGAAATCAATAATATGAATTTAAATGATTTTGAAAGATATGAGATTTTAAAATACTTAAAAAACAAAATTAATGTGTTGTGTGGTAATAGTGGAGTAGGTAAAACATCTTTTATTAATGCTTTTAACCGAGCTTTAAATTTAAAAACTTGTGAAACTAGCTATAAATTAGGTAGAGGTAAACATGCAACTCGTAATGTAGAAATGGTTGATATAGGAGATTGTTATATAGTTGATACACCAGGGTTCTCATCTATAAAAATAAATTTATATAAAAACATTGTAGATGTGAAAATAGATACGTTGTTTAAAGAATTTGCTAAGTATGCAGGTAAGTGTAAATTTGATGATTGTAAACATGTTCTAGAAACAGGTTGTAAAATAATAGAAGCAAAATCTGATGGTGAAATAGCTAACAGCAGGTATAACAGCTATGTAAAGATGTTAAATGAAGTAGATGATTTAAAAAGGGCTTTTTGGAGGTAAAAAATTTTATGAAGATATTAAAACAACTCATAGTAGTTATAATAGGGGTTGCATTCATTGGTATGGGTGCGGCTATTTCGGTTATTAATAATTTGGGCTCAGATCCTATTACAGTTTTTGCACAAGGAATAAGTTGTAGTTTATTGAAGTATAATTTAAATTTTTTTACAGTAGGTAATTCGCTTATTTTAGTTGATTTTTTAGTATTTGTTGTTTTAGTATTGCTATATAAGCTTAAATATGTTAAGTTTGGGACGTTTGTGGGAATGGTTTTTATAGGTTTGTTCATAGATATATGGCAAAATTTGTTGTTAGATTTAGTAAAAACAGATAGCACAATTGGTAAGATTATTTGGATGTTAATAGGTGCTACAATACTTTCTGTAGGTATTGGTATTTATATTTCTGCAGATATGGGAGCAGCACCGGTAGATTTAATTCCAGTAGAAATATCTGAACATTTACATATTAATTATTCGCTTGTAAGGGTAATTTGTGATTTATTATTTATGCTTTTTGGGTGGCTATTAGGTGGAGTTGTAGGAATAGCTACTATAGTTTGTATGTGTTTAATAGGTCCAATATCTGGTTTAATTATAAAACATATGAAAAAGTATATTTTAATAAATTGTTGAGGATGTAATATATTAAAAAAATGAGAAAGAATTTTAATAGCGCTTATGTAGATAAAAATTACAGTGTACAACGTAGAGTTAATGCTAAAAAACATAGAAGAAATAAAAAAAGAAAATTACTATTGTTCTATACATTTTTAATAATGAGTATATTTTTTATAGGTTCTTTTTTTGTTGTTCATACTTTTTTTAAAATTAGTAATATAGAAATTACTGGAACTAAAATGTATAAATATGAGCAAATAAAAAAATCTGCTAATTTAAATATAGGTGAAAATATTTTTAGGTATAAATCTGATACAATTAAAAATAAGTTAAAAAGAAACCTAGTTTATGTGGATGATGCTGTTGTAAAAAAATCATTGCCTAATAAAGTGTGTATAAAGATTGTTGAAGCTAAACCAAGTTACTTTTTTTATTCTAACGGTGAACTATTTGTTGTTAGTAACCATATGAAAATTTTAGGGAAAAAAGAAAAAAAACCAATTGATAGTGATTTAATAGAGATAAGAGGAATTTTAGTAAACAACAAGAGTGTTGGAGATTATATTTTAGATGACAATGATAGGTTGTTAATATTAGGAAAGTTAAATGAAGTTTTTAGAGTAAATAAATTTAAAGAAATTAAAATAATCGATTTAACAAATAAAAGGAATATTATATTAGATTACCAAAATAGAATATGTATTCTATTAGGCAATAGTTCCCAACTTGATTATAAAATTAAGTTTGTTAAATCAATTATAGATAATAATATAGATAAAAATGAAAGAGGAAAAATTGATGCTGTAAATGTAATATCTACTTCAAAGGTTTATTTTTCACCATATAAAGAGGTTAATAAAAAACATAAAGAAGTTGAACAAGAAGATAGTGATACGGCTAAAGAGGAGATAAAAGAAGATAATAAACCTTTAAAAGTAGAATCACAAAATGAAAGCAATCAGCAATAAATTATTTTTACAAATCTATATTTATTTTATAATGTTTTGAATCTAAATTTATAAGGTAAGGAAGCTTAGATTTTTTTGTATTTTTAGTTTTGGCTACAGTTAAATTTACAATTGTTTTTTCAATTTCAATAGTAGCTTCAAATTTCTCCCAACAAGATGGAATTTTAGGGTTAATCTCTAAATTTCCATCTTTTAAATTTATACCTAATAAAGTTTCAATTATTGTTTTGTAGTACCAACCTGCAGAACCAGTGTATATACTCCAACCACCATGGCCTTTAATTTCTGGATTGGAATAAATGTCGCCTGCTAAATAATATGGTTCTAATTTATATTTTTCAGCTATAATTTTATTTGTGCATCTGTAAGCTGGGTTTAACATTTTTAACAGGTTGTAACCCAAATCTGTTTCACCAAATTCAACTAATGCCATAGCTAGCCAAATGCCAGCATGGGTATATTGCCCGCCATTTTCTCTTATGCCACTTGGGTAAGCTTTAACATACCCAGGGTTTTTATTGGAATTTACAAATGGTGGTTGGAATAATTGAATTAACATGTTATCTGAATCAACCAATTGTTTTGTGGCATTTTTTAAACAGCATTTTACACGTTGTTTATCTGGCATTTTTGAAAAAACACTAAAGCTTTGGGGTAAAGAATCTATTTTACATTCTTCTGATTCATAGCTGCCCATTTTACTGCCATCGTCGTAAAAAGCTCTTATATACCATTGGCCATCCCAGCAATGGTTATCTATATTTTCTTTTAATTGTTTTGAGATTTTTAAATATTTTTCTCCTAATTCTACATCATTTTTTAAGTTGCATAAATTAGAAAATTTTTCTAATATAATTGATAAAAACATGCCTAACCAAACGCTTTCACCTTTTCCTAAAATTCCAACTCTATTGTATCCGTCACTCCAATCTCCGCAGCCAATTAAAGGTATACCATGTGAACCTAATTTTAAAGAGTGTTCTATAGCTTTTAAGCAGTGATTATAAATAGATTCTTTAATAGCAGATTTTTTAGGTGAAAAATATTTTTCGTGCTCATTTTCTTTTAATAAGTCGCCTTCTAAATAATTAATTTGAATATCTAAAATGTTTTTGTCGCCAGTTTTGTTGATGTATTCACTTACAACATAAGGTAACCATAGTAAATCATCACTATATTTAGTTCTAACTCCTTTTATATTATCTTGGCTATCTAAAGTATTATGCCACCAATGTAATACATCACCTTCTTTAAATTGAACACCAGCTGTACGTATAATTTGTTCTTTGGTAACGTTAGGGTTTAAAATTAAATAACAAATAGAATCTTGTAATTGATCTCTAAACCCATATGCACCACCACATTGATAAAATCCTGTTCTAGCCCAAATTCTACCACATATTATTTGATGTGGAACCCATGTATTTATTATATAATTTAAAGGTTGATCTGGAGTATTAATAGTAATTTTGTTAGTATTGTGATTTTGTGAAGTAGTTGATTTAAAATTGTTTGGTGGTGTTAAAGATTTATTGGTTTTAGAAAAAAGTAAGCAGTAGTTTATAAATTTGTTTGATTTTTTTAATATAGTAAATTTTGATATTAAAGATGCACATAGAATACTAGGTGTATCATTTAATGGTGTGTTCCAATTGCCAGAAAAAAAGTTTTGTTGGCTTGTAACACAACTAATATTTTCAATGTCTCCGTTAACAGATAGTGATATTATACCTTGGTTTAAGCAATGCTTTAATATTACAATGTTATTTTTAAAACTGCTATATATTTTATTTGTATCTAGGTGGTTAACTCCTAATATTGGTTCAATATAGTAAGCTAGTTCAAGGTTTAAATTATTTGATGAGTTATTTTTAAAATCTAGTGAACAAAATTTATAATTACCTTTTTGTGGTATAGAAATAGTGATAGTATATTCTAAATCGTCTATGAATCCTTCATATTTTGCATTATCTGGAGAAAATGATGCAAGAGCACCAGCAAGTAAATTGTAATATTTGTTGTTGTATTTTAAAATTAATAATTCACCATCATTATCTGTAGAAACATCGTTAAACCAAGGTGTTAATTTGTTTTCTCTAGAATTAGAAGCCCAAGTAAACCCTAAATTGTTGCTTGAAAGCAAAGTACCGAATGTTTGGTTAGCTAAAATATGTGTATAAGGTAGAGGTGAAGTTTTATTTATATAAAATCTATCATCTATAAATGTTCCGCCATAAACTTTATACCCTTTTGAAAGATTTACATTTCTGGGGTTGCATTTATTAATTTTAATAGGTAGATATTGAGTTAAAGAAGAATTTGCAGTAGACAAATTTTCAGGCACAATATAGTGAGCAATAGCTTTTAAAAGAGTTAAGTTTTCAGGTGGAATATTAGTTAAATTTATAGGAAATATTCCACCATTAACGTTTACTAGTAAGTTAGCATCTAATTTCGCAATAATAGATTCTATAAAGTGTTTTAATATTGTTTCACCTTTAATTTCTCTGTAAGTTAATACTAGATCAAATAAAATGCCACATAAGCGTAATTTTTTTAAGGTTTTTATATATATTTCAATTCGTTGAGAATCTCCTAAACCTGTAACTTCCAATAAAATTATGGGTAAATCTCCAGAAATAGACATAGACCATAAAGTGCCAATACCGTGTTTGTTTTGTTCCATTGCTGTTAATGATTCTTTAGAATATTTTTTGTTGAATAATAAAATTGGCAATAATTGAAAAGAAATTTTATCTTCTATAGTATCACCAAATATTTTAGATTTTACACTAGATTTATTATCTAAGTGGCCTTTATCTCTAGCTTTAATAATATTGTTAATTACACCAGAATATGTTTCAGAAGATGTTATTATAAGTGTGAAATCTTTTTGGGCTAAAGCAGAAAGTTCAAATTGTAGTTTTATAGCAGCAATGCTATCTGGTAACCCATTAGAAGGTTGAAAGTCTTTTTCCCAAAAAGTTGAAATAGAATTTTCTATATCTGCAGAATTAATTAATGCCTCTTTTCTAGTTTCATATTCAAATGGAATATTTTCTAAAAAACCTACGCCTAAATATATTGTAGATTCATTTTCTCTTGGTTGCTTTGAAAATATTAAAATATTAGAATCTTTATTATAATGGCTGGTAATAAAAAGCTTAGTAAAGGCAGGGTGAGATATATAGTCGTTGAATTTAGATAATGTAGGTTCAAACATTACCATAGCATCTACTTTTTGTTTTGTGTTAGAAGTATTTTTTATTATAATTTGCCTTTGTTCACAAGCTAAAGTTTTATCTACATAGCAAATCATTGCTGTTTGTAAAAATTCTGTTTTGCTAAAATACGAAACAGAGTGGGATGTGAATTTTGTTTGATAATCAATAGAAGAGTTATAAAAAGGCGCAGAAGTAGCGCTGTATGTTAAATTATTAGAATGAATGAATAAAAAAATTCCGTAAGGCTTTCTTAGTAAATTTACACTTTTTCTGGTAATACATTTATTATTAGCCATTAAATAGCTTGTGCCATTATCGGTTAAAATGCTTGCTATATCGGCATTTTTTAATATGGTTACTTTTGGTTCAGCCGGTGAAAATTTATTATATTCTTGAATTGATTTTGAATTTTTAGTGTTTTTTAACGGAACAGATTTAATAACATTATCAAACACTACAGCATCTCTAGAAATTTTTTCTTCTAATAGTTCTTTTGCAGCTTTCATATTTTTATCCCTCATAAATCTTTTTTGCATTCTATTATCAAAAATAGCGTTAGTGGCAGCAATAATACTCATACCTATATGATGCGCCATGTAACTTTTTACTATTTCCATATCTTCAACTCTGGGTTTGGTGAAATCAATTGCTTCAAAAAAGCCGTAAGTACCTTTAAAGCCCATTTTTTCCATTTTAAATAAATTTTTTATAGCCATCTTAGGAACAAAAGGTAAGGTTAAAAATGTTGAGTATGGGGAAATAACAAGGTCTTTATCTAAATTTTGTTTAACACCTAATTTTTGTACGCCATGTGCTTTATATTGGTAATATAAGTTATTATCGAAGGCATAAAATCCACTTTCTGAAATTCCCCATGGAATATATTTGGAAGGAATTCTTTTTTGTTGGCAATAAACGCAGTACCTTAAAGATTCATCAATAAGTGAGCCAGAATAGTAAGGTAATAAAAGGTGTGGCATAAAAAATTCGAACATAGTGCCTGTCCAAGATACAGGTCCGGCATAAAAACCGTTCCTAGATAATGTTCTACTTAAAAACCCCCAGTGTTTTTTTGGCACTTGCCTTTTAGCTATAGCAAAGTAGCTAGTTAATCTTGCTTCACTCATAAGGAAGTCGTAATAAGAATCTACAAATTTGTTTGTATTTAAGTTGTACCCAATTGAAAATAAATTTCTTTCTTTACAATAAAATTTACTTAAATCAGTTTCATCTATAACTTTTTGCAACCTTACTACAAGGTTAGAAAGCTCTGGTTTTTCAAAATAATAGTCTTTAAGGCCCTCTTTAAGTGCCACTAAGCAAGAAACAAAATTTCCACTATCAACAGTCGAAATAAATGTATCAATAGGTTTAAGAGTTTTTATATCGTACCAGTTGTAAAGGTTGCCATGCCATTTTTCTAAATTTTCTATAGTTGTAAGTGTGTGGTTTATGTTAGTGTAAAGTGTGTTAGTGTCAATAAAATCAAAATCTCTTGCAGCTAGGGTACTAATCAACAAAAAACCTATGTTAGTAGGTGATGTACGGTAGGCAATAGCTTTTATAGGTGAAAGTTGAATATTATCTGGTGGTAAGTAGTTACAAGATAATTTAAAATGATCTTCATAGAATTTCCACATATCAGCGGTATAGCCAACAATAGTTTCTTTATATTCTGCAGGAATTTCTGTAGAGGTAAATGAAGTTTTTGATTCGCTTATTATAGCAAGTGGAATAATGAATGAGAAGGAGAGGCCAAATATTTTTAAACCACCTATTGGGCAGGTAATTAATATAGCTATACCTATTAATTCTGCCCAAAAAAATTTTTTTAAGATGTATAAGAAATTAGTTTTTTTAGTTTCTGCTTGAGCAGCTGTTACCCATTCTAATAAGTTTTTTTTGCTTATATATTTTCTATATAAAGCTCTAAAAATAGCGTCCATAGAAACAAGAGTTTGAGATATTAACATTACAATTGAAAAAAAGGCCTGAAAAATATATTCAAAAGCTTGAGGTATAATTTTTGTATAAAATTTTCTAGATACAGTAACCCACCCATTAAATAACATAGATATTAGAGCAGAAAAAAGTGAATTAAAAGTTACAGATAAAAAACCTATTAAACAAATTAATGTAGAATAATTAGCGTTTCTTTTAGCCATTGAAATACCAGCTAAAATAGAAATTACAGAAAATAATGGTGTAATAGAACGGCGTAAATTATCGAATAATTTATACTTATTTATTAAAGATATATCGTTTTTACATATATAGTTTATATTTTGCCAGTCACCTCTAACCCAACGGTGCAACCTAGAAAGCCAAGAAGTTATGTTAGATGGAAATTTATCGGTAAGTTCAATGTCGGAAATAAACCCTACTCTTAAGTATATTCCTTCTAAAATATCATGACTTAAAATAGAATTTTCTGGAAATTTGTTATTTAAAACTTCGTAAAAAGCATCTACATCTATAAGCCCTTTACCAGAAAAAATAGCTTCATCAAATAAATCTTGGTATAGATCTTTGGTAGTTGTATAATATATAGTAGTTCCTCCACAACCAGCCATTATTCTAGAAAAAAGAGTATTTTTGGCAGATGCTAGATCAGTACCTATTTTTGGAGTTAAAATTCCATATCCAGATGTAACAATTTTTTTATTATAGTCTATAATTGGTTTGTTTAAAGGGTGTAAAGCGGTTGCTACGAATTTTTGAGTACTATCAATTAATAAGTCTGTATCAGAATCTAAAGCAATAATATATTTTGTATTTTTTATTGTTTCTTTTTTACCTTCAAATATAAGTATAGATGATTTTTGACCTTTTATAAATCTAATTAATTCAGTAATAGCACCACGTTTTCTTTCCCAACCAATATAAGAGTTTTGAGTTTTGCTATAAGTTCTTTTTCTTACAATTAGTGAAAATTTATTCCCATATTTGGTGTTTAAATTTTTTATAACTCTTACAGATGCATCTATTTGAGATTTATCGTTGGCAGATTCAGGAAATTTGTTTTGAGTAAAATCTGCTAAAATACAAAAATTTACCTCACCAGCACCATTAGAAAAATATAAATTTTCTAACCTGGTTTTTAAAATTTTAGCTTGATTTGCTTTAGGCAATATAGTGGATACAACTACAAGAGTTTTACCTTCAATTGGAACACAATTTTTAATATCTAATTTGGGTAAGAAGTTGGTTTTACATTTTTTTAAAGTAAAATATTCATTTAAAGGTCGAACAATTTCCCATAAAGGTAAGTAAGTAATAAGAGCTATAAAAGTATTTTTAGTTAGTAACAGAATTATAATAGAAAGAATAAGTGGAACAAAAAAATTTATAGATAAGAACACTTTGCCTAATATTTTTTTTGGTATAGTAATAGAATCATTATTTATTAAGTAATAACCAATGTGTTTATTTTCTTTTTTTGCACTTATTAATATTTTTTCAGCTAGCTCTTGTTCATTTAATTTTTTTCTTTTAGCTATAGTAGATAAAAGGTACCTGTAATAAGATTTTGATTCGTCATCCATTTTACTGTAAATATTTGATGGATCATTAATAAAAATTTTTTCAATTGGGCTTACCTGCTCAATTATTTTATTAAAATCTAAACTGCTAATGTTTTTTAAATTTTTTATAGAAAATGCAATAGCTTCTGTTATATGTTTTTCGCTTTTACCAGCTATAATAGCAAAGTATATATTTTCTATTAAAGATATTTTAATTGCAGTGGAAAGAAATGAGAGTTCTTCAACAGTTAAATATGTGGCAGAATAATTTTTAACCATTGTTATTATGTTATTTGAAGAAACATCTTTAAACCCGGTAGATACAAAGAATTTATAAGTAATTTGATATATGATTGGTAATTTATTACCTTTTATAGCAAAAAGTGAAAATTTATTTTTTAATGATTTTAGAATAGATTTTGTTTCTTCTTCTATGATGTAAAAATTATCAGTTAACCATTCTTGAGAAGAAGTTTTTTGTGTTTTTTGGCAATATAATTTATATATTTTTTTCATAGCTTTAAAATGTCTATATAATATTTTTTTTAAAATTTTACAATTGTACAGAACAAAATTATTAACATTTTGTGGCTTTATGTTAACAGGGTTGTAATTCGTATTTGCCATCTTTGCAACTCCTTTAATTTTTTAAGCATTAACAATATTTATATAACGTCTTTTATAAATTATTATAACCATATAATTAAATATTATATTGAAGGTTTTGTTTTTAATATTAGTTTATATTATATATATAAATGTAATATATTGTAAATTTGAATTTTATAAGCTATTTATTGGGTAAAAACCAAGGTAATTATTTCAATAAGAATAGCAAGTATTTTGAGAGTATTTAATGACAATAATAGATATATAGTATAATAAATTAATATAAAAAAAAGGAGAGTATAAAAATGATAAATAGTAAAAGTTTTGGAAAAAATGCATTAACAGGTGTAGGAGTAATGGCAACATTAGGAGCGGTTACTTATTTTATAGTAAACAACACACATAAAGCCAAGCAGAGTAAATTAAAACGAAATGCTACAAAAGCTATTAGAAGTATAGGTGGGGTAGTAGATTCTTTTTCTTCACTAGTAAAATAAATAAAAAAATATAGTCAAAACACTTTTATTTTTATACAAATAATGTTATAATCTAAAATAGCGTGTTAAACAATATAGGTTATGTTAAATATTTTTATAAAAATTTCTGTATCAAGTAATATATGTTAGTTTTTGGTGTTTGTTTTAAAAATCATTAACCATTAAATGGTATTCAAATACAAAAAATTAATGTATACTGATTGTTTTGTTTATAATTTTAGGGTGGTGGATTATATTGAGCAAAATCTTAGTGACAGGTGGTTCTAAGCTTAAAGGGGAAGTTACAATAAGTGGAGCTAAAAATGCTGCAGTTGCAATTATTCCAGCCACTATATTGGCACAAGGAAAATGTATTATAGAAAATATACCAAATATAAGTGACATAAAAGTGATGATAGATATTTTATCGGCAATAGGTGCAGATGTAAAAAAATTAGATAAAAATACAGTTTCTATCGATACAACGAATATTGACTGCCCAATCGTTCCATATGAACTTGCTAAGCGAATGAGAGCCTCGTATTATTTTTTAGGCGCAATGGTTGGTAGGTACCTTAGGGCAGAAGTTTCTATGCCTGGTGGTTGTGATTTTGGAGTAAGGCCAATAGATCAGCATATAAAAGGCTTTGAAGCTTTGGGTGTAAAGGTATTGGTAAACCATGGAATGATAGACATGAAAACAGAAAAATTGGTTGCTAGCCATATATATTTTGATGTAGTTTCTGTTGGAGCTACTATTAATACTATGTTAGCAGCTGTTCATGCTAAAGGTGTAACTATTTTAGAAAATGTAGCTAAGGAACCACATGTTGTTGACCTTGCAAATTTTTTAAATTCTATGGGTGCTAATATTATGGGTGCTGGTACAGATGTTATAAAAATACATGGTGTACAAGAATTGCATGGTACAAATTATAGTATAATTCCTGACCAAATAGAAGCTGGAACATTTATGGTTGCAGCGGCTGCTACAAAAGGTGATATACTTATAAAAAATGTAATACCTAAGCATCTAGAATCTATATCAGATAAAATAACTCAAACAGGTGCTATTATTGAAGAGTATGATGATTCTATAAGGGTTGTTGGAGCTTTGCATATTAATAAAGCTAATGTAAAAACATTACCGCATCCAGGTTTCCCAACAGATATGCAACCGCAAATAGCAGTATTGCTATCTTTAGCAGAGGGAACCAGTGTAATAACAGAAGGTGTGTGGGATAATAGGTTTAGATATGTTGATGAATTGAGAAGGTTAGGGGCATCTATTCAAGTAGATGGTAAAGTTGCTGTAATAGAAGGAGTAAAAAATTTAAAAGGTGCCCCAGTTATGGCTACAGATTTGCGTGCCGGAGCAGCTATGTTAATAGCGGGGTTAACTGCAAAGGGTACAACTGAAATAGAAAATGTGCATCACATAGAGCGAGGATACGATAATATTGTTACAAAACTTAAGAATTTAGGTGCCAAAATAGCAATGTTAGAAGACGAAAGAATAAAAGTTGCTGTTAGTAAAAATGATATACAGGTTGGTTAACAAGTATAATTACTTGTTTATACATTCACAGCCATGTTATGATTGTTTAACGTGGCTGTTTTTATGTAAAAAAATATATTGAGGGAAGCTTTAATGGAAGTTTACTTAGCATCTTTTTCTTCAAGTTTGAATGTAGAACCATATATACATATTGTGAAAAAATTTGTGAATATAGATATAAATTATAAATCTGTGCAAACAGTAATTGGTTGGTTTGTACTTATACAATTATTGCTAAAAAAAATGGATAAAAATGATATAATCTTTAGTAAAAATATATATGGCAAACCATATTTAATTGGTAATAAATTTTATTTTAATATTTCTCATAGCAAACAAAAGGTAGCTGTAGCTTTGTATTCTGAAGAAGTAGGGGTAGATATAGAAAAAATAGCTAACCCTAATTTAAAAATTGTTGATAGATTTTTTACATATGATGAAAAAAATTTTGTTTTTTTATGTGATAATAAATTAAAAATTGCTGAAAGATTTTATATTATATGGACCCTTAAAGAAAGTTATTTAAAATATAAAGGTGTAGGGTTTAAACAAAGTTTAAAATCTTTTAGTTTTAATGTTTTAAAAACAGGCGAATTTATATTATATTTGGATAGAGATTGTGTTTTTAAAGTAAAAAAAATAGATGGATATATTGTATCTTGCTGTTCAAAAAAAGTTATTGGAAATAATGTGAACTTTAAGGAAATATCGTATTTTTTTAATTGATTTTATAAGTAAAACCTCCATCTTTTTTTAAGAGTAAATTAGTGTTGGTAGGATAAAATAATTATGAATAATTAAAAAAGTATAAAAATAAAAAAATATTTAGGAGAAATAAAAATGAACATAAAATTAAAAACATTAGTAATATTTTCTGCAATCGTAATGTCTTTAACTGGTTGTAGTAAAAATAATGTAGAGGAAAAAGTTGAAAATGTAACAGAGAAAGTAGAAAGTGATGTTACTAATCCTCAAGGTAACTATAGAGATTCTGATGGATTTATAGAGGACAATGAAGATGAAAATAATTTAGAGAATGACGTTGAAAATATGATAGAAGATTCTAGTTCTGTGCAAACAATGGCACAGGTAAATGCAGATGAGTTAAAATCTATGGATAATACAAAGCAAGGTTGGGGGCAAGGAAAAAATAAAAATGAAAATAACCAGCCGGTAGATGCTATAAATTTCAAAGAAAAATACGGAAAATATAATGCTTTTTTTATAGGTAATACTGATGAGAAAAAAATTTATTTAACATTTGATGAAGGATATGAAAATGGTTTTACAGCTCCAATTTTAGATACTTTAAAAGAAAAAAAAGTTTCGGCAGTTTTTTTTGTGACTATGCCGTATGCTGAAAAAAATCCAGAATTAATAGATAGGATGATAAAAGAAGGCCATATAGTTGGTAACCATAGTGTAAAGCATAAATCATTCCCAACTATAAGCGTTGAAGAGGGAGAAGAAGAAGTAAAAGGTTTGCATGATTACATGAAAGAACACTATAATTATGAAATGAATTTGTTTAGGTTCCCTTGCGGAGAATTTAGTGAGAGGAGCTTGGATTTATTAAATAAATTAGGTTATAAATCTATATTTTGGAGTTATGCATATGCAGATTGGGATCCACAAAAGCAAATGGAGCCTGATGTAGCAAAAGAAAAATTATTAACAGAAGCACATAATGGTGCAATTTATCTTTTGCATGCTGTTTCTAAAACTAATTCGCAAATTTTAGGTGATGTTATAGATCAATTAAGAAATGATGGATATAACATTTCTAAATTTGATTTGTAAATATATAATAGATAGAATAATTTTAAATTATATTGAAATATAGTTGATTTGTATATTTCTTTATAGGTTAAAGCTTCTCTATTAGGCTATAAAAAAAGCTGTAGTTAACACGATTTTAAAAATCGATGATTAACTACAGCTTTTTTTGGTGTGCTTGGCGGCTAGTCACCGCCTCCTACTCGATTATTATTAATGATATATAATTAATTTCTGCATGTTATATTATTAAGATTGTTACAATTTGGAAAATATTTTTTGTCACATAAATGAGATGGTACATTTACTGTATTTAATTTTGGTAACCCATATATACTTAC
>CAKTAG010000005.1 GCA_934527325.1 uncultured Candidatus Soleaferrea sp. | reverse complement strand
AACAAGGTCAAGGGTGGTATTGGTATGTTGTGCCAAATCAACAGCAACAACAAGGTCAAGGGTGGTATTGGTATGTTGTGCCAAATCAACAGCAACAACAAGGTCAAGGGTGGAATTGGTATGTTATGCCAAATCAACAACCACAACAAGTTCAACAGCCACCTCAACAACCACAACAAGTTCAACATCAAGCTCGCGCAAATGGGGCTTTGCCTGATGATTTTATTGTTGATGATGATGGAGAGCGTATACCAAGAGAGGAATATGAAAGAAAATTGTTTTGGATGAATTATGATTACATAGTTCAAAGTAATGTAGCAGGTATTGACCAATTTAGCAAAAATGAATTTTGCGCTTTTAATGACTCACTTTTAGAAGATTGGGGTATAGAAGTAAGAAATTTAGATGATATTTTTGTATTAGTTGCTCAAGTTGCACGTAATATAGACAAAGGGTTTGATGCTTTTGCAAATTATGAAAAAGTATGTGAAATCCTTGAAAATCAAAGATGGGATAGAATGGACCAGGAAGTACGAGATAGATTTAATAGAATGAGAGAAAGAGTGTATACTATAGCAACCAATGTGGTCAGTACTTTGCAAGATGGAACAGTTCCGTCAGAAGAGATGTATAAATATATTGCAATAATATTTTGTCTTGTAGTAAAGGACACAGGTGAGTTTGGTAATGAAGAACTTGAATGGCAGAGAAAATTAGAAAATGCTCTAGGCAGAGCAGACGAAGCACATAACGGCGATATTCGACCATATGGTATGATACAGATAGGTTAAGAAGCCAGCAGCTAAAAAACGACGTACGAAATAATCAGTAACAGAAAAAAGTAATAGAATAAAACCCTTTATTTGCGTAAAAAAAGCGTAAGTAAAGGGTTTGTTTATTTTTGGGTAAAAATGCCTTTAAAAGTTAGTACATATAGACTTATTGATTGATGGTGGAGATGGTTGTGGATAGTTTGCAATATTTGCTGCGAATGCTAACTTTACAAAAAATATTTAGCTTAAGTAATTCTGTAATTTTTGTGTTATATATTACTATATGTTTTGATTTTGAATGTAAATATTTTCAAATAAAAAATGTTAAATGTTAAAAAAATCAGTTGATTTTATAAGAGTTACACGTTATAATTAATATGAGAATATTTTGTATAAAATATTTATGGAATTTTTTGTATTAAGAAAGGCATTTGTTTTTACTGTAATGTTAAATTTTAAACACTACCCAGTTTTGTTAAAAGAGGCTATTGATTTATTGAATATAAAACCAGATGGAATTTATGTTGATGGTACAACGGGTGGTGGAGGCCATTCTTACGAGATTTTAAAAAAACTATCATTAAAAGGTACTTTAATTTGTTTTGATAAAGACCCAGACGCTATAAAACATATTAAGCAAAAATTTGAAAATTATAGTAATGTTATAGTTGTTCATTCAGATTTTAAATACATATTAAAAAAATTAGATGAGTTAAATATAGGCAACATAGATGGGTTATTGCTAGATTTAGGAGTATCATCTTACCAATTAGACCAAGTGGATAGAGGTTTTTGTTACAATAAAGATGCTGTTTTGGATATGAGGATGGCTAAAAGTGGTGTTAGTGCTTATGATGTTGTTAACTCATATAGTGCAGAAGCTTTAGCTAAAATTATTTTTGAATATGGGGAAGAAAAATGCAGTTGGAAGATTGCTAAAAATATAGAGGCATATAGAAAAAAGCAACCAATAAAAACCACATATCAACTTTGCGAGGTAATAAAAGAAGCTATTCCAGCACCTTTAAGGCGTAAAGGTGGTAACCCATGTAAAAGAACTTTTCAAGCTATTAGAATTGCTGTTAATGATGAATTAAATAGTTTAACTGAATGTATAAATAGTTCTTTTAAAAAGTTGAATAGTGGCGGGCGGTTTGCTATTATAACTTTTCATTCTTTAGAAGATAGAATTGTTAAACAAAAATTTTCTGCTTTAACAAAAGGGTGTATTTGTCCGCCAGGCTTCCCTATTTGCGTTTGTGGCCATAAGCAAATGGCGAAATTTGTTAACAAAAAACCAATACTGCCATCAAATCAAGAATTATGTGAAAATAGCAGGTCTAAAAGTGCAAAATTAAGAGTAATTGAAAAATTATGAATTTAACTATTTGTTTTAAAAAAAATTAATTAGGGGTTAGTAATTTTGAAGTATAATAGACAAAATTTGGCTTATAAAAAAGACTTTTCTAATGTAAATTTACGGCGTTCAGGTTTTAAAGTTGTAAAATCTAAGTCGGTTAATGTTTTAGGCTTGGCTCCTTTTAAAGCTATTATGTTGTTATTGTTTTTGGTTGCAATGGTTTCTTACTTAATTTACAGTAACGTTGAATTAGATGAAATTGGTGGAGAAATAGTACATTACAAAAAAAATTACGAAACTTTGTTGAATGAAAAAATTAGGTTAGAAGTTAGTATGGAATCTAAAATCTCGTTAAAAAACATAGAAGAAAGAGCTAAGCAAGAGGGTTTGCAACCTGTTCAGGATTACCAGATAGAATATGTTAATTTTAAAACAAAAGATAAGTTTGAAGTTGCAAACAATAAAAAAAGTAAGTTTAAAACTGTTAAAAAATTTTTACATAATATGTTAGCATATATAAAGTAACTTTTAAATAGTATATAATAAGTTACAAAACAAAGGAATTTCTTTGGGAATAAAGGAATTCCTTTGTTTTAAGTAGCTAAAATAGATATATTTTATAATAGTGAATGCATATATAATATTTAGCGACTATGCATAGGGTTTAAAAAATTAAAAAGGTGAAGGTGAATATGGTAAAAGCTCCCACTAATAAAATGAGAAGACGTTGTTTATTTATTATGGTTATAATGATTTTGCTTGGATTTTTTTTGCTTATATTAAGGTTATGGAATATACAAATAACGCAATCTTCTAAATTTAGGCAAATGGCAGAAAAACAACAGATGAGAGCAACTATGATTTCCCCAAAAAGAGGTTGTATATATGACCGAAACATGAAAGTGCTAGCTAAAAGTGCATCTGCATGGACAGTTGTTATTTCACCTATGGATATAGAAAGTGAAGATGATAGGTTAAAAATAGCTGATGGGTTAGCTAATATGCTAGATGTAGATAAGGATTTTATAATTGAAAGATCTAAGCAAAAAACCTACTATGAAATAATTAAGAAAAAAATAGAAAAACCATTGGCAGATAAGGTTATAGCTTTTGTTAAAGATAATAAATTAAGAGGTGTTAGGCTAGAAGAAGATAATAAAAGGTATTACCCATTTGAAAATTTTGCTGCTAATGTAATAGGTTTTACAGGTTCAGAAAATCAAGGGTTGGCTGGAATAGAAGCTTACTATAATAAAATTTTAGAAGGTGAAAGTGGCAAAATCACTGTTGCTAAAAATGGTAAAACAAAAGATATGCCTTATAAATATGAACAAAGGTATGAACCTAAAGATGGAAACAGTGTTGTGCTTACTATTGATGAAGTTTTACAGCATTTTTTAGAAAAGCATTTAGAAATAGCAGTTAAAGAACATAACATTAAAAATAGAGCAACGGGTATTATTATGGATGTTAAATCTGGTGAAATTTTGGCTATGGCTACTAAGCCAGATTTTGACCCGAATAAACCTACAGAGATATTCGACAAAGCTAAAGCAGAAGAAATTGAAAAAATTACAGATAAAAAAGAAAGAAAAAAGGCTATATTAGAAGAGCAAAATTGGCAATGGAGGAATAAAGCTGTTTCGGACCCTTATGAACCCGGGTCGGTTTTTAAAATAATTACAGCAGCTACTGCATTAGAAACAGGTAGCGCTAAAATTACAGATACATATTGTTGTAACGGAGCTATAACTGTTGCTAACCAAACAATAAGATGTTGGAAAAATGGTGGGCATGGAATGCAAGACTTCCCAAAAGCTGTTATGAATTCTTGCAACCCGTGGTTTATAAATGTTGGGCAAAAAATTGGCCCAGAAAAATTTAGAGAATATTTTAAGATGTTTGGATTTACAGAGTTAACGGGTATAGATATTCCTGGAGAAGCGGAAAGTATATACCACCCTATGCGGAATTTTAAGGTAGTTGAATTGGCATCATCTTCTATGGGGCAAACTTTTAAAGTAACACCTATACAAATTATTACAGGTGTATCTGCTGCTATAAATGGCGGAAATTTATATGAACCACATTTAGTAAAACAAATAGTAGATAAAAATGGAAAATCGGTTAAAAATGTACAGCCGTTGTTAAAAAGGCAAGTTGTTTCAGTTACAACATCAAACAATGTAGCAACAATGTGTGAAGGTGTTGTAAAAGAGGGTAGTGGTAGGAATGCATACATAAAGGGCTACAGAATAGGAGGAAAAACAGGTACATCAGAGAAAATAGATAAAAAAATTGATGGTCAAGTTAGGGAATATATACTATCTTTTTTAGGGTTTGCACCTGTTAATGACCCTAAAATTGCAGTTTTAGTTTTATTAGATGAACCTGGTGTGGTTGGTTATGGTTCAGTAATGGCAGCACCTGTAGTTGGTGGCATTATGGCAGATGCATTACCTTACATAGGTATAGATCCGCAGTATACAAAAGAAGAATTAGAACATATGGATATAAATGTTCCGCATGTTACTGGTGAAGAATTAGATATTGCTAAAGAACAATTAGAATCAAAAGGGTTGCAATATAATGTTGTAGGCGCTGTAGATGCTGAAGGTGGAAAAGTGGTAAAACAAATGCCAGCTGGTGGTACAAAAGTACCAGGAGGTTCTTTAATAGTTTTATATTTATCTGACCAAGAAGAATTGGTTAAACAAGAAGTTCCAGATGTTACAGGTTGTACAGCTGCGCAAGCAAGTAAAATACTTGGGCAAAGGCTTTTAAACATAAGAATAACTGGTGCAAATGTTGGTATAAAAGGTACAGTTGCAAAACGGCAAATTCCAGAGCCAGGAACAGAAGTTGTTGCTGGTACAGTTGTTACAGTTGAATTTATTAATACTGAGCGGTTAGAGTAACATTTAACATATATATAATGTTATAGAATAGTTATTTTAATTTTGAAATATTTATTTTCTAAATCTGGAAAGAAGGTTTTTAATAATGGTATTAGAACAGATTTTAGATGGTATTGATTATAAAACACAAATTAAAGATGTAAAAACACGTAAGGTAAAAAATATTACAACAGATTCAAGAACTTTAAATTACGGAGATGTTTTTATATGTATTGATGGTGCAAGGTTTAATGGGCATGAATATGCAAAAACATCTTTACCGCCAGAAACATTGGCTGTAGTAACACAAAAAGATATTGGATTAAAAAACCAAATAATTGTTGCAGATACTAGAAAAGCATATGCAAAAATGGCAGCCAATTTATTTGGTAACCCTAGTAAAAAGCTAAAGTTAATAGGGGTAACAGGTACTAATGGAAAAACATCTACAACATATATTATAAAACATATATTAGAGTATTTAGGTAAAAAAGTAGGGTTAATAGGTACTATACAGAACGAAATAGAAGAAATGTCTTTTCCGGCTAAATACACTACTCCAGACCCTTTAGAATTGAATATATTATTTAGAAAAATGGTAGATTCAGGTTGTGATTATGCTGTTATGGAAGTATCTTCACATGCTATTGACCAGGATAGAATATATGGTTTAGATTTTGAGACGGCAATTTTTACAAATTTAACTCAAGATCATTTAGACTACCATAAAAATATGGAAAATTATTTTTTAGCAAAGAAAAAATTATTTAATAGGTGTAAGAATGCAGTTATAAATATAGATGGGAATTATGGTTGTAGGTTATTTGATGAAGTAAAGTGTAAAAAATATAGTTACTCAATATCTAAAAATAGTGCAGATTTTTATTCTACTGGTATTTCTATATCTGCTAAAGGCACAACTTTTAATTTAATAACAGAATTAAAAAAATACAATGTGAATATAAATATGATAGGTGAATTTTTTGTTGCTAACTCTATAGCAGCGGTGGCAGCTGTGGCAACTTTGGGTTTTAACAAACAAGAAATATTAAAAGGGCTAAAGTGTTGTAAAGGTGTAAAGGGTAGGGCAGAAATTTTACCTATTAATGCAGATTTTACAGTTATTAGAGATTATGCGCATGGGCCAGATGGAATAGAAAAAATTCTTGATGCAATAAACGAATTTGCTAAAGGTAGAGTTGTTATTTTATTTGGTTGTGCTGGTAATAGAGATAGAACAAAAAGGGCAATAATGGCAGACATTGCTGCAAAAAAATCAGATTTTGTTATTTTAACTTCAGATAACCCTAGAGATGAAAACCCAGAGATTATTATAAATGATGCAAAACCAGGTTTAGAAAAAAATAATACACCTTACAAAATTATTGTGGATAGATATGAAGCTATTGAGTGGGCACTTGAAAATTCTAAAAAAGATGATATACTAATCTTAGCTGGTAAAGGACATGAAGATTACCAAGTTTTGGATTTTGGAACGATATATTTTGATGAATACGAAATAGTTTATGATATTATGGAAAATGGTAAAATATAAAATAATTTAATTAAAGAGAAGAGAAAGTGAATGAAACAATTAAGTTTAAAAGAAGTTATAGAGTGTACTAATGGAACAACAACTATGGCAGTGCAGGGGTACGTAAATGGTGTTTCTACAGATACAAGAGAAAACTTAAAGGGGAAGCTGTTTATTGCTTTAAGGGGAAAAAATTTTGATGGGCACGATTTTATAAATAAGGCTTTAGAAGCTGGTGCAGTTGCTGTTGTGGCAGATAAAAATATTAATTGTAGTAGGTTAATAAAGGTTGCTAACACCAAACAAGCTCTTATTGATATAGCTACTTATTATAGGTCGTTATTTAATGTAAAAGTTATTGGAATAACAGGAAGTGTAGGGAAAACCACAACAAAAGATATGGTAGCTTCTGTTGTGGGTAAAAAATATAAAATTTTAAAAACAGAGCAAAATTTAAATAATGAAATTGGAGTTTCTAAAACAATTTTAAATTTGCACGAAGGTATTGATGTTGCTATTATAGAAATGGGTATGTGTAATTTTGGTGAAATTTTAGAAATATCAAATATAATAAAACCAAATATTGGTGTTGTAACTAACATAGGGGTTTCGCATATAGAAAGTTTAAAAACTAGAGAAAATATATTTAAAGCTAAAATGGAAATAATAGGTGGAATGAAAAAAGGAAGTACACTTATTTTAAATAAAGATGTAGATTTTTTTAATAGTTATAGTAACAAAGGGTATAATGTAAAATTTTATTCTATTAAAAGTGAGAATGCAGACGTTTTTGCTAATAATATTAATTACAATTTAGAAAAAACAAATTTTGATATTGTTGATGATTCGTTAAAAATAAAAGTAGAGTTGCCATGTTTAGGGGAACACAGTGTTTATAGTGCGTTGGTAGCATATATTATTGGTAGGCAGTTAGCAATATCTGTAGATGATATTTTAGAAGGTTTAAAGTTATATAAGCCATCTGGAATGCGGCAAAAAATAGTTAATTTTAACGGTATAAAATTTGTTGAAGATTGCTATAACGCTAGCCCAGATTCGATGAAAGCAGCAATAGAAACTATAAGTAGAATAACTGTAAGCGGAAGAAAAATAATGGTTATTTCTGATATGTTGGAGTTAGGATGCATAGCTAATAAAGAGCATTATAAAATTGGGCAGCTAATAGCTAAAAGTGCTGTTGATAAAGTATATTGTTTTGGTGATTTTGCTAAACAATATGTTGATGGGGCTATAGAAAATGGAATGAATAAAAGAGATATAGAAATATTCCCTGGTAAAATAGAACTAGAAAAAAAATTAAACGCAGAAATAAACAGTGGTGATATTGTTTGGTTTAAAGCAAGCCGAGGAATGAAGCTTGAAGAAGTTATAGAAAAAATTTATAAAAACAAGGAGTGATAGAAAAATTATGAAATGTTATTATATAATTATAAGTTTTGTTTTAGCTTATTTAATAACGTCTTTGTTAGGTAATTTATTGGTGCCTTTTTTACATAAAGTTAAATATGGCCAAACTATAAAAGAAATTGGCCCAACATGGCATAAAACAAAGCAGGGAACACCTACTATAGGTGGAATAATGTTTATTACAGGTATTTTAATTGCATCTTCGGTAGGGTATTTAATATTATTTTTTAATACGCAATATAGGTTTTACAATGATGTTATTTTAGATGGAATGAAGTTTTTTAGTGGAATTTTTATGGCGTTAGGTTTTGGGGCAATAGGGTTTGCAGATGATTATATAAAAGTGGTAAAAAAAAGGAATTTAGGTTTAATGGCTAGGCAAAAAACAATGCTACAAATATTAGTTGGTGTACTGTATTTAATGGCAATGTATTTTGCTAACCAATCAGATTCAACAATTATAGTTACGTTTATAGGGCAATATAATTTAGGTTTTTTTTATTACCCTTTAGCTTTGTTTGTAATTGTAGGTACGGTTAATGCTGTAAATTTAACAGATGGAATTGATGGATTAGCAACATCTGTTACAGCTGTAGCGGGTGTAGGGTTATTGGCAATTGCGTATATTTTAAAAAGCTATACATCACAGTTAATGGCTGTGTGTTTAATAGGTGGTTGTTTAGGGTTTTTAAAATGGAATAAATATCCGGCTAAAATTTTTATGGGCGATACAGGCGCAATGTTTTTAGGTGGTTTAATAGTTAGTTTGGCTTTTAGCATAGGGCAACCAATAATTTTAGTATTTATTGGAATAATATATATTATTGAAACAATGTCTGTTATAATTCAAGTTATAAATTTTAAATTAACAGGTAAAAGAATATTTAAAATGAGCCCTATACATCACCATTTCGAGATGTCTGGATATAGCGAAAATAAAATAGTTATAATTTTTTCAATAGTTACAGTTATAGGTTGTTTGTTAGCGGTTTGGTCGGTATTAAACATGGGTTTAAAGTGTTAGTTTTAATAGTATGTTAGGTTATAATAATTTATGGTGTTATAGGTTATATACCTTAATTTGTAATATAAAATTCATAAAATTTGTATTAGGTACCTTCATGTGATAATAATATAATTAGTGATATGTAAAAACAATAGCTATGCGATTAGGTATTCAAAAAGAATATTACCGAAAGGCTTTGGTTAATAATTGTTTGATATACGTTTAAAAGAGCTTATATAAAAAATCAGCAACATTGGTACCATATAGGTGAAAGTTACTTCTAATTTCTTAAAAGGGGAATAAAAGTGAGTTTGTTAAAAGGAAATAAAACATTAATTAAAGGGCATGTAGACATTACTTTTGTAACCATTGTTTTATTATTGGTTGCTTTTGGTTTAGTTATGTTATTTTCTGCTAGTTATGCTTATGCATATTATTATTTTAATAATTTTTTTCATTTTATAACTAGGCAGGCAATATTTGCTATAGCGGGGTTAATTGTTATGACTATGATAGCTAATATTGATTACCATATTTTAATGAAGTTTACAATACCGTTGTTTACAGTATCTATATTTTTGTTAATAGTAGTTATTTTTACAACAGATTTAAATGGTGCTTCTAGATGGATTAATTTAGGTTTTATAACATTTCAGCCATCAGAAATTGCAAAATTTTCACTTATAGTGCTTTTTGCCCATTATGTAGCAATTAATAGTGAACGTATGAAGACGTTTAAATATGGAGTTTTGCCTTTTGTAGTAGTATTGGGAGTAGTAGCTTTTTTAATGGTTTTAGAACCGCACCTTTCGGGAACAGTTTTGATGTTTGGAATATCTGCTATAATGATGTTTGTTGGTGGAACAAGTATATTTTGGTTTTTATTAGTTGGTGGAGCTATTGTTGGGTGTGTTGGAATAGTAATATTGATTCCGGGTTTAGTTAAGTATGCTATGTCTAGGGTTCAATATTGGGTAGATCCATTTTCTGACCCAACTAATAATGGGTACCAAACAATACAATCTCTTTATGCTATTGGGTCTGGGGGGTTGTTTGGTACTGGTATAGGTGGTTCTAAGCAAAAGTTTTTATTTTTGCCAGAGCCGCAAAATGATTTTGTATTTTCGGTTGTTTGCGAGGAATTAGGTTTTGTTGGTGCAACAGTAATAATTATATTGTTTGCGTTACTTGTTTGGCGAGGTTTTATTATTGCAATGAAGGCGCCAGATAAATTTGGAACTATGTTGGCTGTGGGTTTTACTACTCAGGTGGGGTTACAAGCAATTTTAAATATTGCAGTGGTTACCAATACAATACCTAATACAGGTATAAGTTTGCCTTTTTTTAGTTATGGTGGTACATCGCTTATGATGTTACTTATGCAGATGGGTGTAATACTATCTATTTCTAGGTACTCTTCAATTGAAAAAGTATAGTGAAAAAGGGTTGAAAGGAAGATTTTTTTTAATGAAGCTGATGGTTACAGGTGGTGGTACAGCTGGGCATATAAACCCAGCATTGGCAATAGCAGATGTTGTAAAAAAAAAACATCCAGATTGGCATTTGGTTTATGTAGGGAACCCTAACCATATGGAATATAAACTTGCAACAAAAGCAGGGTATAGTTTTATAGGTATAAAAGTAAAGGGATTTCAAAGAAAAATTAATTTAAAAAACATAAGCAATAATGTTCAAGCAATATGGTTGCTTTTGGTGGCGAATATTAAAGTAAGGCGAATATTAAAAAATTTTAAACCAGATGTAGTTATTGGTACTGGTGGTTACGTAACTGGGCCGGTTATGAACGAGGCTGCTAAAATGGGTATAAAAACAATTACCCATGAACAAAATGCTTACCCTGGTATTACAACAAAAATATTATCTAAAAAAGTAGATAAGGTTTTGTTAGCTGTAGATGAGGCGAAAAAATATTTAAATAAAAATTGTAATATTGAAGTGGTTGGTAACCCCATTAGAAGTGAAATTTTGTTAACTGACCGTGATGTGGCTAGAAATAAATTGGGTATAAGTAAAAATGCCATATGTATACTATCTTTTGGCGGTAGCTTGGGGGCAAACGCTATAAATAAAGCTGTGGCAGGTTTAATTGCAAAAACATATAAAAAACCTAATGTTTACCATATACATGCAACAGGCAAATATGGTGTAGATTTGTTCCCTAAATTTTTAAAGGCGGAAAATGTATTTATTAAAGGGAATAAAAACATAAACATTAAAGAGTACATAAATAATATGGATGAGTGCTTAGCAGCTGCAGATATTGTTATTTGTAGAGCAGGGGCAATAACGTTAAGTGAGCTTGAAGCAGTTGGTAGAGCTGCTATATTAATACCTTCGCCGAATGTAGCAGAAAACCATCAATATTATAATGCAAAGGTTTTGGCAGATGCTGGTGCAGCTATTTTAATAGAAGAAAAAAACTTAAGTGCAAATAGACTTTACAAAGAAGTTGAAAAACTAATTAGTAACCCAGAAAGTATAGTAAGAATGGCTAATAATGCAAAAAAGCTTGCTGTAACTAATGCTAGTGAAAAAATACATGATATTATGCTAACTGTTATAAATAAATAAAAAATAACGCGAAGAAGCCGCCTGGGCATTAATGCCCAGGCGGCTTCTTCTTGGTGTGTTCAGTAGGTTGTGATATACTTTTCTAGCTAGTGCAAGTGTAGAAATTTTATGAAAGTTTTTTGTGTATAGAAGGTAAGTTTACAGTATAATTCAAATCTATATACAGCTTATATTTGAACCATTTGTAAGTTAAAAAGGGGCTTGTAGTTACTCGGTTTTAAAAATCGTTTTACTGCAATTTACTATAATGCTATAACTGCAATATTTATTTTAGATGCAAAATGTGGCATATAGAGGAACAATCTTTTTATTATCTTTAAAGCCGAAGTTTTTGGCAGAGAGTTTAATTGCATAAGCGGGCTTGTAGGTGGCCATGTAGGTATTTAAGCTCTTGGCTCTGGTGTTGTCAGCAGATTTTACTTCAATTGGAATAAGTTGACCATTACGCTGAATAATAAAATCAATTTCAGCTCCGCGCCCAGATTCCCAATAGTAAGTGCGGTAGCCGTTAATGGAAAGCTGCACATTAACATAGTTTTCTGCCATACCACCCTTAAAATCATTGATTTCTTCAACCATATATAGAATGTCATTGGCAGCTAAATCTTTTTTAGCACAAAGCAGCCCTAAATCAGATACATAAATCTTGAACGCATCAATATCACGGTAATTTTCTAAAGGTTTTTTTATTTGTTCTACCTTGTAAACCTGTGACACGATACCAGATAAGCAAAGCCATTCAATTGCATTTTCAAATTCAGAAGCACGTCCGCCTTTCTTAATCAGCTTATATTGAAAACGAGTATTTTTTTTGGAGAGTTGAACGGTTATATTGTCGTAGGTAAGTCTGGTTTTTTTGATTTCATTTAAGTTGTTATATTTGCTCATATCATTGAGGTAGCTTGTGAGTATCGTGTCTTGTGTATGGCGAATAAGAATATAATCTTTTGTTTGAGCGAACTGCATTACACACTCTGGCATACCGCCAACTACAAGGTATTGGTAATATAGCTGCATTGCGGCGTTGTGTAATGCAGATGGCAGTGGTGTATTAGTGTTGAAGCATTTTTTTATCTGCTCTACTAAATTACCTTCACCAAGAGCCAACATAAATTCTTCCATATCCATAGCATAAAGTGTTTTTATATCAACCTTTCCTACAGGGAAAGAGAATTTAGCTCTGTTAACAGCAACGCCAAGTAAGCTGCCTGCAACGATGATGTGATATTCTGGAGCATTCTCGTAAAAGTATTTAAGAGAGGTCAATGCCCTTTCGCAAAGTTGTACCTCATCAAAAACTATCAGCGTTTTTTCTTTTACAATAGTTTGACCTGCTATATGTGATAAAATTGGTATCAGATAATCAGGACTGATATTTTCCTCGAAGGTTTTGTTAAGTTTTGGATTGGTTTCAAAGTTGAAGTATGCCACATTTTCATAATGGGTGCGCCCAAATTCTAGAATAGAATAAGTTTTTCCAACTTGCCTTGCGCCCTGTAAAATAAGAGGCTTGCGGTGTTTGTTTTTTTTCCACACTTCTAAGAAGCTTATAATTTTTCTATACATAATTAGTCCTCCTAGTTTTGATAATATTATTATACATTACTCGAATATATGTTGCTACAATTTTTATTATATCACTACAAAAGACTATGTTTGGCCATTTAAAATTTTATTCATAGTTATTTTATGTTGCCCATTAGTGTTTGTTTTTTTAATGCTAGCTCAATCAATTTGTCTGTTTGATTTGCCATAAATAGAGGAATATTCAGTAGTCCATTATCAAGTTTTAAATTGTTCAAAGAAAAACGTACACTAAGCTTTACCTTTTCTGGGAACAGTTCTTTGAATTTTTTAAGGCTTTTGCTAGATGTATTTGTTTTAGATTTGACTTCTATTGGGAAAATATCATTTTCTCGTTGTATCAGAAAATCTACTTCATATGGAGGGTTGTTTTGCGCCCAGTAGCGGGGAACTACTTCAAACTGAGTAATTAAAGATTGCAATACAAAATTTTCGGTTAATGCACCTTTAAATTCAGTGAACAAACGGTTACCTTCGCCAAAAGCTGTAGGGGCAAGCTGTGCCAAACGGCGAAGCAAACCAACATCAACCAGGTAAATCTTAAAAGCAGATAAGTCATCGTAAGCTGCTACAGGTAGACCAGGGGCACTGCTGCGGTAGATTTTATGCACCAAGCGGGCATCTACCAGCCACTGCAGAGCATTTTCGTATTCACGGGCTCTTGCTCCTTCTTTAACAACCTTATAGATGAATTTTTTGTTTTCCTTTGCTAATTGTGAGGGAATAGATTTCCAAATCATAGAAATCTTCGGAAATTCACTGATGTTAGGATGTTTTGCAAAGTCACGTTCATAAGCATCTATGATGTTGGATAGAGCTTCTTGCATGGCAGCAACGTCACGAGCTTTTGTCCACATAAAAACAGATTCTGGCATACCACCGGTTACATAGTACATCTTCAATTTTTCACATAAAGGGTTAAAGAATGCATCGGGAATTGGTTCAAGGTTATCTAAACTTTCCAAAAAAGCCAGCAAATTATCATCGCCATTGGCAAGCAGGAATTCTTCAAAACTCATGGGCTCAATTTGCATGAAGTTGACCTTACCAACAGGGAAAGAAGAAGGTTTTGCCAGAGCAATGCCGAGCAGAGAACCGGCACAAGCAATATGATACTGCGAGGCATTTTCGCAGAAATACTTCATAGAGTTTATAACTTTGGGGCAATCTTGTACCTCATCGAAAATTATGAGGGTTTTTTCTGGTACTATTTTTTGACCGCTGGCTAACATCAAATTTTGCAAAATGCGGTCAACGTGCTTGGTAGTTTCGAAGAACTGCTTGTATTCCTCGTTTTCGTCAAAGTTAAAGTAAGCGATATTTTCATAATATCGCTTACCAAACTCTTTTAAAATCCAGGTTTTACCTACCTGACGCACACCTTTTAAAATCAGAGGTTTACGGTAAGGTGAATTCTTCCAATTTAATAATTTTTTCAAAATAAATCGTTCCATAAAAATACTCCTTCACACTATTATTGGAGTTTTAGTGTAGCAAAATCACATAGTTATTATACATCATAGCTGAAAAGTTTTCAATGCTGGTTCACAAAATTATATTTATTTTAGTGTAGTGTTATCACATTTTTATATATTTTTTTGAAAATTTTGCTCAGGCTTTGGCAGAATTATTGTTGGTATGTGAAAAGTGTACTGGTCAAGATGTTTTGTAATAAATGGTTCGATAAAAATCTATTAGGTAAATATTTATTGTAACTAGCTTTTATTGGTGTTAAATAATTGTTGTGTAAGTGTGGCCTAAGCCTATATATATTTAATAGTAAGCTCATCTAACATCTGTGTGCAGTTAAAACATAAATGCGGCATGGTTAGACCATGCCGCATTTATGAAAACATTATTATTGTTTTATTGGACTGTACCCATTTGGGGTGATTTTAATTTTAAATTAGCAGCCACAATTGTTGTTGCAACCGCAATCGTTGTTACAATCGTTGTTGTTGCAATTACCATTGTTTCCGCAACAACATAAAAGTAATATTATTAATACTATTATAAATAAGCAACCACAGTTGCCAAAGTTATTTCCGCACATATTAAAGCCTCCAATGTTAATTTTTATTTGGGTTCTTTATATAATATGTGCGGAGTGTTTTTTTGGTTACAGAAGTTTTCTTAATGTTAATTTAATACGTTTTTAGCTTGATCTTCTAATTGTTTTGCTGCGTTAATATTTGGTAATTTACCTTTAGGGGTAAAAATGTAATTTGCACCATGGTTAGACCTAAACCTTACATAGCCATTAGCTGCTACTTTTACATTTTCACCTATTAATTGTATTGTAGATTTTTTACTGTTTGCATCTGTATGCAAATAGTAGACGTAAAATTCTTTGTTTGCATATTCTTTGCCTAAATTTAAATCTACAATAGCTTGGCCAGGGAATTTACCATTTTGGGTGAAGTCTACTAATAAAGCATCTTTACCTTTGAAAAGAGGTGCTATTTTTTCTGGTACGGTTTTTTCTTCATCAAACTTAGATGTAGATACAGATAGTTTAAAGTTGTATTCATTTAACTGTTTTTTTACAGAATCTAAATTTGCTTTTTCTGCTTCAGAGGCTGTACCAGCATTTACTTTTTGCTCAAGGTCTATACGTTCTTTGTAAATTTGTGCGAAGTTATTATCTAAAGTTTTTAATTCAAAAGTCCAGATAGCTAAATTATCTTTTTTACCATCTGCAGTAACATTGTTTGTTTTAAAAACAATAGCTTTGTTATTTTTGTCAATAATGTTAGCTGTATTAAACGATTGATTAATGTAATCTTTATAAACAGCAAAAACATCAATAGCTTCTTTTCTATCAGCTTTAAATTCGTAAGTAATAGCAACAGGTACATTGGTGGTTGGAGCTGTGTTGGTAGCGTTAGAAGTGGTTGTAGATGATGAGGAACTACTACTACCAGAACTGCCGCCGCCGCCAGAACTGCCGCCGCCGCCGCTACCGCCGCCACCGGAGCTGCCACCGCCACTATAGCCGCCGCCGCCACTATAGCTAGAACCATTATAATTCCAAATAGCAGTGAAAGTTGTGGCTTTATTTACAGTAACTGTATCATTAGCGTTATACTTTTTGTTATCACTATCTACCCAATTAATAAATGTATAATCAGTTTTATAGGGTTGGGTAAGCGTTATTTTTGTTCCATATTTGTAGTTGCCACTTTTTGGACCATCATAACCGTTATCTAGGTTAAAGGTTACTTTATATTCAGCACGGTCGTAGTAGAGGTTTATGTCTGGTGATTTGGCATAAGGAGTTACAGTTATTTTTTGGGTACTTTTTGATGTGTTACGGACAAAACCAGTAATAGATTTAACACCTAAGCTTGACTCATAGTCAGCAAATGAATATTGTATATCTTTTGAAGATTCAGATGGTTTTAGGGATGCTGGTCGATTTATGTCGGCTATGGATTCATACTCTGTATATCGCGTATATGGCGGTAATTTTTGTAAATAAACATGGACACTATATGGACGTTCAATGTCAGGTAATTTCTCCCATTTAGCGGTGAATGTTGTAGGGGCTTTTATTCTTACCCGTGTGTTGGCAGATATAGTGTCTGTGCTACTATCACTTTTCCAACCAAGGAATTTGTAATTTGTTCTAGATAGGGTAGGAAGGAATATTTTTGATTCATATTTATATTTGCCATCGTTTGGTATATTATCACCTTTACCACCATCTAGGTCAAAGGTTACGTCATATCTTTCGCGGTTAAAATAAAGTGCAATTTCTTCCTCTTTTGTACTTGTTTTATCTAGCGTGATTCTGTTGGTTGATTTATCTCCATTATAAACAAAACCTTTGCCGGGGTTGAGATTTTCGTTGTTACAGTCTTCTAATCCGTAATTTATAGTATCGCCGTCTGCAGATGCACCTAACGTGCTGAAGTGGGTAACATAATTATCATCATCGAGGTTTTCTTTTAAAATGTTAATTCTATAGTTTACTTTGCCAGGCTCTACTTTCCGCCACTTGGCAATGAATTTTATTTTGTCGCTACCTTTAATATTTTTAATAACGTCCTCATTTATAGTGACATTTTCGCCACCTCGATAACATTGTTCTTTGTCATGGCTGGGGTGCCAACTAACAAAATTATAACCGTCTTTAGATGGGGTAGGAAGGGTTATTGTTTCTCCATATTCATAGTTGCCAGTTAGTGGATATTTACCACTATCTAACTCAAAGTCTACATCATATCTTTTGCGGTCGAGGTAAACTACTATGTCTTTAGAGGGAGTTCCATCCCTGTATACTGTTGCGGTTAACTTTGATTCTTGATCATTTATAGTAAATCCTGGTAAATTGATGCGTTCATCATTTTCTGAAATAGTAATATCTTCTGAATCTTGATTTTCAGGTATTTTTTCAGATTGTGTGTAAGTGTTAGAAAGTTCATAAGAATCATCTAATTTTTGTTTGTATATCTTAACGTTATATTTACGGTCTATTTCTGGTTGTCTCCATGTAGCTGTGAATGTAACATTTTTCCGTTGAACTAGGTGATATTCTTTACCCACAGGATAGGTTGCGCCACTGCTAGATTGCCAATTCACGAATTGATATCCATCACTTATGGTTTTAAACTCACAGTCAGGTAGCTGTATTACTTCCCCTCTATCATGTTTTCCGTTAAGTTTTTTATATGCAGTAGCTGCAGCAGCTAAAGAGTCTGATGTAATAAATGATTCATCACTAGAACCATCATTAAATTTAAGATCTACTTTATACCAGTGGCAGTATATGTCCATAGTTTTTGGGTTGGAATCTGTAAATTTTACCTGAGCAGTTGATTTAGCTCCGTATTTACTGTCAGTGTTTATAGCATAGTCATCTTTAGGTTTAAAGTCATAGTATTTGTTACTTTCGATATCTTGTATGGTGATTGTATCACCAACTTTAAAATAGCATTTGGCGTCGGTATTTTTAAAAGCTAGTGTTTCATTAGGTGTTGATGGATATGTATGCTTTTTATTTGGGTTTTCGTAATAAATCTTTAGTTGTAGCTCACATTGTTGGTTGGTTGTTTTTTTGTAGTAAAGTTTAAAAACAGAAGAACCATCATTGTTGATGCTAATATTAGTATTATTAGGAAGCTTTGTTAGAGATGTGTCTATTGTGTAATCATTTTTTGTGGAGCCGTCAGCATTTTTTAGGTAAAATTTAGAGGTTAAATTGCCGAGCGTAACAGTTGCTGAGGAGGATTCTGCTATATGTGTTACATTAGGTGATTTATTATATTGGCCATGATCATCTGACTCATAAATTTCAACTCTAAAAGGTATATGTTTCTTAATAGTATCTTTTGTTACATATTTAACATTATTGTCATAAGAGAGTTTAGGTAGTGATGTAGCTGGAGATTTTTTTATAGTAGCGTCTAAAATGCTTCCTAAACTACCGGATGCTTGTGCCCATTCAGTATTGTACTTGGATGTGTTTTCTCCTTCACCATGCTTGTGCCCATTAAATATAAGATCAAATTTATTTGACAAACCTAAGGTATTCAAGTCGTATAAAGAAGTTTGATATGCCCCATTACGTTTACCATCATCATCAATATGAGTTAAAGCAATAATGTAATCAAATTTCGTACCTTTTTGGCTAGCTAAATCATTTAATGTGTCTTGTAGTTTTTTATCAAAATTAAAACTAAGACCTTGGGCAGCGCTTGAAGAATATAATGCTTGAATTTCTTTTGTTGTGAGTCCCACAAAACAAATCTTTAAATCGCCAACTTCTTTTATAACGGATGATTCAACATATTTTTGTATAAAGTCGTGTGTATCATTATATGTACTTTTAAAAGCTTCAGGCAACAATTCATAATGTTTGGTATTGTTTTTTGATGTTTTTTGTGTGCCAGAAAGCTTACCATTATCAAATTTAAATTCGCTAAGGAGGCTACGAACAAAGTCAAAATCTGCTATTGCAGAGGTTCTAGTAGAAGCATCATCTAACCATGTGTATTGTTCTTCAGTAGTGTCGGGCAAGTCGTATATTGTCGGTTTGGGGTTAGTGCGTGAACCTGCATTGTAGTGTATTTTAAGGAAACCAAGTTGTTTTGTACTATCAACAATACCTATATCAAGTTGCTTCATATTAGCAGATAAAATTTTAGTATTTTTTAATGTTGGATGACCATCTTTGTAATGGTCTATAAACATATTATATAAAGTACTGGCTGGTAAAAAGAACTTTTTTGCACGTGTAGCGTTTGTAATCTTGTCAGCATCTCTAAAGGTAATATCGTCTATGGTTTCGGTCTTGTTGAAAATATTTGCTGCAAGTTGTTTATTTAAGTACCTTGTACCTTCATGGTTGCCAGGTACTATATAATCATATCCTATATCATTATATATTGGTATTATTTTTTCTATACTTTCATTTATAAATAGATAATCATTTATTGTATTATATTGAGGTTTATATGAAGCTGTAACAATGTCACCTAAATCAACAACAAAAATACTGTCCTTGCCATATGCAGTTCTTTGTGCCTCTATGTATTCTTTTACATCTTTTTTCAAATCCAATCCGTCAGATTTATGAGATTTTTTAGAACTACGAGACTTACCGCCTATGTCTAAGTAGATATTAGCTGTATTTTCTTGAAAATTACCATGCAAATCTGAAGTTGCAATAACTTTAATTATAGAATCATTTGTGGTGCCAATATCCGTTATCGGGTTCACATTAGAATCAGTTGCAAAAGTTGTGTTAAAAGTAAAATTAAGAACTATAGAAGTAGTTAAAGTAATTAAGGCTAAAAAAACAAAACTAAAATGCAGTTTGTTTATAAAAGTTTTTTTCATAGCTACACTCCTTTTCTATTTTTATAGAATTATTGTATCATATTTTTTAATATTTTGCAACAATATAACCGAAGCATTTTTAGCTATATATGTTATTGTGTGGAATTTAATACAAATTGATGGCTGGTGTTTTGTATATTTTTACTTTATTGCAATAATTTAACATTGTGTTAAAATTTGGTGTTTATATTGCTTGTAAAAATAATTTTCTAAAAAATTTTTGAAAAAATCAAAAAAACTATTGACATATCTTTAAATTTGTGTTATCCTAATAAAGTAAATAAATGTGGTAGCTGCCGGAGTGGCGAAATCGGCAGACGCACAGGACTTAAAATCCTGGGAGGTAAAACTCGTACCGGTTCAAGTCCGGTCTCCGGCACCATGTTTTTTTATATTTGTTAATATCGCGGAGTGGAGCAGTTTGGTAGCTCGTCGGGCTCATAACCCGAAGGTCGTTGGTTCAAATCCGGCCTCCGCAACCAAATAAAAAAATAAAACCAGGTCTTTAGGCCTGGTTTTATTTTTTTCGGTGCGCCCGGCGGCGCACGTTTCTAATTGGTGCAAGCCCGGAATCTGCCCGGTAGTGGAAAGGATATAGCCGAAGGCAAGGGGGGCCACCGTGAGGTGGAATTTGAAGGAAGCTGGATGTGGGAACAAATTAACCATGGGCAAATCTCTGGTCTGACGAACAGAAATCACACATAAGGCCATGCATGAGGGTAAAGTTGCCAAACAAACTGAAGCCCAGTAACTACATGTAATGGTAAAGATAAATTGTAACAAATGGTTCGACAAAAATTAATTAGATAAAGATTTATTGTATCGAGCTTCCATTTTTTAATTGGTGTAAATCTAAAATTTATTTAGTAGTTGGAATGGTATAGCCAAAAAGCAAAAATAGTTACCATAATGTGGCATCTACTATATTTAAAAATTAATTAAGTGTTAAGGTGTTTGATGTTTGCCAAGTTTAAAGTGTTTTATTGCATTGCTAGTGATGTTGCTGTAATTAATTGCAAATATTTACTAAATGGGCAATGCATGGAATAGATTGACCTTGTTTTACAGTTGTTGGGCTCATAAGGGCGCCAGTGGCAATAAATAGAATATTATTAAAAGTTTTGTTTTTTAAATTTTTTAAAATGTAAGAACAAAGCACAGAGGCGCTACAACCACAACCAGAACCACCAGAGTGCACATCTTGAGGTTCGCGGTAAAAAATTAATTTTCCGCAATCGTTATGGTTTTTAGATATGTCTAAGTTATTTTTATTTAAAAGTTCAATAAGAATTTCAGAGCCTACATAGCCTAAATCTCCTGTAACAATTAAATCAAAATTATTGGGGTTTTCATTTGTATCGTTAAAAAAATTTAATATGGTGCTAGCTGCTGCAGGGGCCATTGCAGCCCCCATGTTGTTTATATCTGTAACGCCTAAATCTTCAATAGTTCCAATTGTTACAGCTTTAATATGTGGGCAATTTTTTTGTTGTTGGCTGTTGTTGTTTTGGCTTAAAATTATGCTGCCTGCTCCTGTTACAGTCCATTGAGCTGTGGGGGTGCGTTGGCCGCCATATTGAACAGGGAACCTAAATTGTTTTTCGGCAGAACAAAAGTGAGAAGAAGTTGCAGCTATGCATTTTTGTGCAATGTTAGAATCTACAAAAATAGATGCCATACTTAAAGATTCAGCCATAGTAGAACAAGCACCGTAAAGGCCACAAAATGGTATGTTAAAACTTTTAACTCCGTAGCTTGTACCAGTGCATTGGTTTAATAAATCTCCAGCAAATAAAAAATCAATATCTTTAGCCTCTAGGTTAGATTTTTTTAAAAGATATTCTATAATTTGTTGTTGCATAGTGCTTTCTGCTTGTTCCCATGTTTCTTTGTTAAACATGGGGTCTTTGTTTATTATATCAAAGTAGGCAGCTAAAGGGCCGTCACCTTCTTTTTTAGATGCTATTGAAGCAAAATTTAAAATCACAGGTGAGTGTTCCATTAATATAGTACTTTTGCCTATTTTTTTTGCCATAAAATTCATTCCCTTTTTTTAAGTAAAATAATGTTAAATTTTTGTTGTTTAAAGTTACAAAAATTGTTTTAGATTTTCGGCGCTGTTTTCTTCTAATTCTATTAAATTTGTGCATAGGTTGCACACATCTTCTTTACAATGAGGGGTTTGGTTTAATTTTTTAGTTATGTCTATAACTCCCATTGTGTTGCCGGTTATCATCATTTCTGCTATGTGTGATGTAGATGTGTTAGTTAATGTGTTAAAAGTTATGCAAGCTTTACTTGTTAGTGTATCTACCATGCATTTTTTTGGTGAGCAATTCAAGTCTGTTAACATTTTGTTTGCTTGGTTTGCAATATCTTGGTATTTAGAAAGTTGGTTCATTAATGTTGATTGAAAATTTTGATCATTTATTTTAGGTAGAAGTTGGGCAATATTTTCGCTGCCCATTTTTGCGTTTTGGTAGATGGAGTTTAGTAATTCTATATTATTGTTTTGCATGTTAATAAGAATCCTTTCAATTAAAATTTTTATAATAGTTTGGGTATATTGAATATATTTTTATTATGTTATTATTATTTATAATATATTTATTAATATTCAAATGTTGGCTTATTATTGTTGCAAAATGATTTTTGTGTTGTAGAAGAGTGAGGGCATAAAAAAGGTTGGTTGAATTTTTACCAATTTTTGCTTTGCGGTAAAGTGGGTTATGGTAATTGTAAAATAAAAAACAACTCTGCAACAGATGTTGAATTTTGGCTAAGAATTAGTTTATTTTTTAAATTTAATAATAAAAAAAGTAGCATGCTACAAAATTTAACGTTGTAACATGTTACTTTTTATTTTATGTATAAATTAAATTTTTTATATTACTTCATAAATTGGTGCAATGTTAATTGTTTTTTTGGTGAGGGTCCATCTTGTTTATTTTTACGTTTTCTCTTTTTTGGTGGGTCACGCAATTTTATTGGCTGTTGAGTATTTGTTTTGGTAGGTTGTTTTTTCTTTTGTTCAGTTTTAGGAACAGAATTATCGACATCTACTTTCTCTTCTTTTAGTGATGGTGGTATTGCAGCAGAGTTGTTATCGACATCTACTTTCTCTTCTTTTAGTGATGGTGGTATTGCAGCAGAGTTGTTGTCGACATCTACTTTCTCTTCTTTTAGTGATGGTGGTATTGCAGAAGAGTTGTTGTCGACATCTACTTTCTCTTCTTTTAGTGATGGTGGTATTGCAGCAGAATTGTTGTCGACATCTACTTTATCTTCTTCTGGTGATGATTTTGTGTTATTATTTTTAAATGGCAAAAAATAACTATTTATCGGTTTTGTTGTTGAGTTTTGGTTGCTACAAGATGAAGAAGACCCTTTTGCTTTTTGTTGTTTTTGAGCAGTAGAGGGTTTGAATTCACGAATAGTAGAATTTGTATTAAAATATTCATCTTCATTATTTTGTAGTATTTTACATTTTTTATATTCTTCTTTGCTTAAAGTTGAATGTTCTTCTAATTTTCTTTTAGGTGTAACAACTATTACTTTTGGAACAGTGGCTGATTGGCTTGCAGTAGGTTTTGGAGATGGTGTGATTTTTCTATTGCGGTAGCGTTCTATTTGGTTAATTATTTGTTCTCTGCTGTTTTTGCCAAATGTTTCATTTATCTTCTTATTCCACATTGGTGCGTAAATATATTCTCTGTTAAATTCAAAACGTCTATTTTGTTTAAATACGTATATAATTGGATTGTAAGTTTCTGGATGTATTACTAAAAACATTTGCGTTTTTGGTTTTGAAGTATTAAGTGCTATAAATTCAAATGCTAGTTTATCATATACATATCTAGACATTTGTTGTAAACTTGTATCATATTTATTTTTGAATTTTTGGTTCCAATATCTTTTTTTTTCTTCAAGTATATGTGTAAACATTCCGGCATTTATAATGCTATCTGCTTCTTCTTCTACATTTTCAGCAAGTGTTGAATTATCGCTTTTCTCTATTATAAATGCTGGTGCCCATGCATGTTCACCGGTTAAAAAGTTAAATTCACCGTACTTATTTTGCCCAGATGCATCTATATCTTCTTTCCATTTATCTAGTACTTCTTTTGAAATGGCGTATTTTACCATGTATTTATCGCTATCTTCTGTGTGCAAACTTAAATATTCAGTTAATTTTTGGTTTACATAGGAATATTTACCACCAATGTTTAAATCTTTTGGCAAATTGTTAGCAAATATAATATTGCTGCATAAAGGTATAAAGCAAATGGCAGTTATAATTAACCATTTTTTTAATTTTTTCAATTTTAAATTACATCCTTTTTCATATAATTTATTTTACTATGTAATATTATATATAACTGAATTATATAATCAATATGTTTTTTTAACAAATATAAAATTCGTATAGATATACATTAGTTTTGCCTAAATATTAATACAATATATGAATATTGTATATATAACACTTTGTTGTGTAAAGTTGTTAGCACAAAAATAATCGATAAATAGGTAATTTTTATGTGGTAAGTTTATAATACATCATATTGTGGTTGTTGATAATTTTTTGTGATTTAATAAAAAAATATACCATTAAATACCGATTAATGGTTAAAAATATTGCTTTAATAGTATATTTTTATTGGCTTGTGTTGGTAAAAATGGTAAGTTGTTATAAACAAAACCGCCGGCTAAACCGGCGGTTTGCTCTGCCTCTGCAAGGGGCTTTTACCAGCAGCGCCTGATGGTGTATGAATGGGTCTACCTTTTGCACCATCCTCCGCCGGTTTGCCGCTTAAGCGGCTTTTTTATTTACCTTTTTTTGCTTGCTCACCCGTAAACGGGTCTTTATATTCTTTCTAACAACGATATTTCGGTGCAAATACCAAATGATATTTGCATTCCCACTTTGTATGTGCTAAACTCTTATTGTCCATTTGGCCACCTCCTGTGATTGATTTTTTCGAATTTTGGTGAACCCGATTTTATTCTATCACAGGGGGTTTATTGTAGCGCTTAAGCAACAAACAAAATAAAGGTAGATAAGATGGTGATTTACCATTATATCTACCTTTACGCGTGCATTTAGCACATGTTACAACTTAAATTTTAGATTAGTAGTTGTTAAAAATATTAAATTTAACTTAATTAAAAAAGTTATTTATTCTTTATAGAATTTTCGTAAGATTCAATCATTTTCTTTACCATTCGGCCGCCAATAGAGCCTGCTTGTTGTGAAGTAAGGTTACCATTATAACCTTCTTGTAAATTTATTCCAACCTCTTTAGCTGCTTCCATTTTAAACTGGTTTAATGCTTCTCTAGCTCCTGGTACTACAATTTTATTAGTTTTTGAAGCCATTATATATTCACCTCTTTAAAAAAATAATAGTTATAAAAACATAAATAACAAAAAGCCAATTTAGTTATAAATATAAATAAAATTTTAATCTGCTAAAATGCAAAAATTTACATAAAGTTATTTTTTATATGCTAACCTTTGCTTTAATATTATTGGCTTTAAAAATTAATTTTATTACAGTAAATTAATGTTAAAATTTTAATAATGTTTTAAGTTGCATTAAAATATGCAACTTTTATTTATTTTGGTGTTTATTATATGGGGGTACCTTTTTTTAATAAAAGGAGAGTGGTAGGATGATTTATTTTTATTGTAATAATTGTAAAAATTGGAGGTGTTATTACTTGCAAGAATTAATATATAAATTTATTAAACCGGACCTTTTAATATTAGTACCTGTTCTTTTCTGCATTGGCAATGGTTTAAAAAAATCTAATGTTAAAGATAATAAAATACCTATTATTGTTGGGGTGTTAGGAATTTTGTTTTCGTTTATTTGGATTTTTTCTACTACTAATGTATTAGGAATAAAAGAGGTTTCAATGGCAATTTTTGCGGGTTTTTCTCAAGGAATATTGATTGCTGGAGGGAGTGTTTTTTTTAAGCAATTAGATATTCAAGCAAAAAAATAGTAACATTCACTTAATAAAATGTTAAAAAAATATTTGGAGGAAAATTTAATATGACTAATCTGCCGATTATTCAAGATTTTATACTTAAAGGAACTAAATGCAGACCAGGAAGAATTAGTAAAAAAAATTGGATAGTAATCCATGAAACAGGTAATCAATCACCTAATGCAGGGGCAAAGAACCATGCAACATATATTAAAAATTTAGCAAAACAAAATAAAACATACTTATCTTGGCATTACACCGTTGACGATAAGGAAATATATCAACATATTCCAGATAACGAAATATCTTGGCATGCTGGTGATGGGCAAAAAATAAATGGTGGAAATATAGCTGGCATAGCTATAGAAATTTGTGTAAATTCAAATTCTGATTTTAATAAAGCACTTGACAATGCAGCATCTTTGGTTGGGTATTTATTGTTTAAATATAAATTGCCAATAACTGCTGTAAAACAGCATTTTGATTTTAGTGGAAAAAATTGTCCGCAAAAGATAAGAGAAACTGGTAGGTGGAGTGAATTTATAAAATTATGTGAAAAATACATGCAAAAATGAATATGTTAAATTTAAAGCTGCCCCCGCAGGCAACGCCTGCGGGGGCAGCTTTAGTTACAAAGCAAATTAAAAAAATCAACATAAGATTTTTAAATAAACAAACTTAAAAATTCTGCAAAAGCCTCTTTTAACGGTTTAATTTTAGAGCGACTTATTGGTAAAGTTTGACCATGTACTTTAACGTTTACACGGTCAAGGTGTTCTACATGCAGCATATTAACTATGTAACTATTATGGCACCTAAAAAAATTTTTATTTTTTAACAGTTCCTCTAGTTGTGATATTGGGTAAGAACAAATAATATCACCATTGTGAGTATGTATTAGGGTTTTTCTACCATTAGTTTCTATGTAATAAATGTCGTCGAATAAAATTTTATTGTAAGAATTATGGTCTGCTAAATTTAAATAATTGTTTTCGTTTTTTCTAATATTTTTAATAGCATCGCATATTTCACTTTTAAATTCGTTGTAAGATATTGGTTTGGTTAAATATCTGTATGCTTTAACTTTGTAGCCTTCTTTTAAGTAACGAGTTAAACAGGTTAAAAATAATATTAATGTGTGAGGATCTCGTTCCCTTATTGTGTTTGCAATTTGTAGCCCATTTAAATTTTGGTCACCCATGTGAATATCTAAAATATAGATGTCGTAATTTATGTTGCGGTTAGCTAATAACTGTTCACCATTTGAATAAAAATCAACAATTATTTTTTCGTTTTCTTCTTTAGATATTTGGTCGAAAAAAGATGCGAGGGTGGTTCTTATAGAGGCGTTATCTTCACAAGAAGCAACTCTTATTATCACAGTGTAACAACTCCTTTTTTACAAAGATTATACCATATATTTTTTCGACAATCAATATAGTTTGAAAGTTTTGGTAAAATGTATAAAACAAATAGATTAAGAAATTTAAATGTAAGTTTAAGTGGATATATTTTCTATCTCTAAAGTATTCCAAACATCTTTAAAAAGTTCGTGTTCAACGTTTTCTAATTTTTTTTCTGCAGTAATTAAACATTCTAAGGTTGGTTTTGTTTTTGGGTGTTTTGGAGTAAAAACTGTACAACAATCTTCAAAAGGTAAAATAGAAGTGTTGTAGGTATCGATTTTTTTTGCAATATCTATAATTTCAAGTTTATCCATGCCTATTAGTGGCCTAAATATTGGTTTAGTTGCTACTGCTTCTACACATACTAAAGCGGGTAATGTTTGGCTAGCAACTTGAGCTAAACTTTCACCAGTAATTAACACTTTGCAATTAGATTTTTCTGCAATTTCTTGAGAAATTTTTAACATATAGCGGCGCATAATAACAGTAAAAAGTTCATTTGGGCAATATTTTTTAATAGCTTCTTGAAATTTTGTAAAATTAACAATGTAGGTAGTAATTGGTCCACTGTAGATGCTTAATTTTTTTATGAGGTCTAAAACTTTTATTTTAGCTCTTTGGCTAGTATATGGTGGGCTTACAAAATGAACGCTGCAGAGTTCTAAGCCACGTTTAGCCATCATGTAACCAGCTACGGGGCTATCTATTCCACCAGAGATCATAAGTAAACCTTTGCCACTAGAACCTACCGGCATGCCGCCTAAACCTTTAAGTTGAGTAGAATATATGTAACTTCCAAAATCTCTTATTTCTATATTGATTATTACATCTGGGTTATGTACATCTACAGATACGTTTTTTACATGGTTAAGTATATAGCCACCTACCATTTTGCATATTTCTGGTGATTTATAAGTAAATTTCTTGTCAGCTCTTTTAGATTCAATTTTAAATGTTTTGGCAAAGGGTAATTCGTTTTTAAAATAATTTAAAGATGTTTGTTTTATTAAGTTTATATCTTTGGGGCAATAATAAGTTCTGCAAATGCCGGCTATGCCAAATACTTCTTTTAATTTTGTTATGGCTGATGTTAAGTCTATGTTATTGTTTAAAGGTTCAATGTAAATTGTAGATTGTGCTTTTGAATATTTAAAATTACCTATAGTAGCTAATTTAGATTTTATATTTTTAATTAAAATATCTTCAAAAACATTTTTGTTTAAGCCTTTAAGTGCTATTTCACCGTTTTTTATAAGTATAATTTCTTTCATATATTAATTTTTTCTCCGCATTTTACAATATTTAACAATGTATTTTTTGCATTTATAAGTAATATAACCTATTTTTTTAGATGTTGATTTTTTATTTTTTGCTAAGCAGAAAAAATAAGTAGAAAATAAAAAACCAATATAGAGTTATTTACTAATATATATTACTACATTTATTTATTTTTGTAAATAGCGTAGCAGCATTAAAAAATGCGGAAAAATAGCAAAATTTTGGTGCGCTATAATGTTTGACGCATGATTATTTATATGGTAAAATAATTAATATATCTTTGATTATGTATTGCTAATTTAAATGTAAAAATATTAAAATTACGTTATTTAGTTAATAAACTTAGAAAGGGATATGTAATGGCAAAATTAATATTTTGCAATATGTGGGAAATAGTAAATATTAAAATTTCTTATTGTTTTTTGGTATGTATATACCTTTTTATTTTTTCACCTAATATAAAAAATTATTGTGAAGTGCGTAAATGGTACAATATTAAAGATGTGACGGTGAATACAGGTATGTTATTAATATTAAATATAGTTATATTTAATATTAATAACATACATTTAGAAGTACAAATTTTTTTACTAATGTTATGTTTGGTGTTTTATAACAAGTTTGTTTTGTTACAAAATTTTAAATTAGCTATGTTAACAACGGGTTTATATTGGGGGTTAGCTGCGGTACCAATATTAACATTTTCTTTTTTTAGAATAACTTATTTAACAGATATAGTGGAATTTATAATTTTATGTGCATTGAAATACTTGTTGGCTATAACTTTTTTTGTTACAATATTGTTTCGTGTTATTGTTCCGGTGGTTAAAAATGGAATGTTTTTGAAAATTTGTTACCCCAAAAATAAGTTTTTGTTATTCTTATATTGGTTGTTACTAACTATGCTAACTAGCATACCAATGTATGTATGTTTTTTACAAAATAAATGTGAACAAAATAGCGGCATGTTTTTTTTACTAAAAAGTTTATGTTTATTAATGGTAATTTGTTTGTTGTTTTTAATATATTTAATAATTATAAAATTACAGAAATACAAAATAATAGAAGATTTACAAGAAACATTAATAGATGATTCTTTATTAACTTTTTCTGCAGCTAAAGAAGAAAAATTAATTAAAAATATAAATGCTAAAGCTAGGTTATATTCTTGCCAAGCAAAAGCGTATATTTTAAAAAATGAATTAGAAAAAATAACAGAAAGTAATGAACTATATTGTAGTTTAAAAAGGGATTTACAAAATTTTTATATAGAATATTTTACGGGCGATGATGTAATAAATAATATTTTTTCTGAAAAATATTTAATATGTGATTGGCTTAATATTAAGTTTTTGGTAAATGTAGCAATGGTAGATATTAATAACGTTGAATTGGAAAAATTAAGATATTTATATACTATATTATCAACATCTATTGATATTGCTATTATTAGCATAAATACCCTAAACAGTAGCAATAAAAGTTTAAAAGTTAATATTTTGAATTTTGGAAAATTTTCATCAATTGAAATTATTGGCAGCAACAAAGAAACAAATGTTGAACACCCAATGTTTATTAAAAATAAAATTTTAAATAGTAATAAATATCAATATCTTTATTATATGGTAAAAAAATTTAAAGGTAAAATTTTTTTAAAGGTTACTACCAAAGGTTTACAATTAATTATTAATTGCGAATAATTTTTTTATTTTGTTATAAGGTTTATAAATTTTACATATCATTTTATTGTATATGTTTTATTTGTTTACCAACTAAAATAAAGTTAACGTTTTAAGGGAAGGGCCGGATTGCTTTAAATGGCTGAAATATTGACTAAAATTAGTTTTGATGAATATGAATCTTTTGTATCTAATAGCCCTTATGGGTCTTTTTATCAATCTTTAAATTGGGCTAAAGTTAAAAATAATTGGAATTTTGAGGTTATTGCATCTAAAAATAGTTCTGGGGAAATTGTTGGTGGGTTACTAGTTTTAATTCAAAAAATACCAGGTTTTAATACATCTTTTTTATATAGCCCGCGAGGGCCGGTGTGTGACTTATATAATGAAAAAGTTTTAGAAGATTTAGTTTTGGGTGTAAGAGTATTAGCTAAAAAATATAAAGCACATATCTTTAAAATGGACCCGGATGTAAGTATAAATGACAGTAAATTTATTAATATTGCTAAAAATTTAGGTTTTAAACATTTTACTGGCGGGCAAAATTTTGAAACAATTCAACCAAGGTTCAATTACAGGCTTTATATAAACAACAGATCTTTAGATGAATTAATGGCTAATTTTCACAGCAAAACTAGGTATAATATTAGGGTAGCTTTAAAACATAATGTGGAAGTTAAAATTTGCGGAGAAGAGTATTTAGACGCTTTTATTAAAATTATGAAAACAACTGGTGAAAGAGATGGGTTTAATATTAGGCCTAAAAATTATTTTGTAAGAATGTTAAATGCGTTAGGCCCGAATGTTAGGTTGTATATAGCTTTTTATAATGGTAAACCTATAGCAGGTGCTATAACAACAAATTATGCTGGTAAAACTTGTTATGTTTATGGTGCATCAGATAATGACCATAGAAATGTTATGCCTAATTACTTGATGCAATGGGAAATGATTAAGTGGGCTGTTGAAACAGGTTGTTCTGTTTACGATTTTCAAGGAGTATCTGGTAACATTTCGGACCCATCGAACCACCTTTATGGTTTGTATAGGTTTAAAAAAGGCTTTAATGGGCAATTAGATGAATTGGCAGGGGAGTTTAATTTGGTTTTTAAACCAGTTGTTAACAAATTTATAAATACCGCTATAGATGTTAAAGAATTTATTTCACATAAGCTAACTTTTAAAAATAAGAAGTAAATCAATGTAAAATTTGGTAAATTGATTTTTGAAATTAAATGTTAAAATAATAATATTTACTTTTGGTGGATATTTTAATTTTAGCGTTAAATGTTTTTTAACAGAAAAGGGAGTTTACTTTGCAATGGTAAATGTTTTATTAGTAGGATGCTTGGGAAGGTTAGGGTTAGAAATAAGCAACTATATTAGTGAATTAGAAAATTATAATGTGGTAGCAGGTGTAGATATAGCTAAAGATGGTGCACAAATATTTAACAATAAGTATAAAATATATAAAAACATACAAGATGTTGACTGCGGAGATGTAATTGCCGATGTTGTTATAGATTTTTCTAATAAAAGTGCGCTGAGTTCTACATTGAATTATTGCGAAAAAACAAATACCCCATTGGTTTTGGGAACAACTGGTATAGGGCCAGAAGGTAAAGCAGAAATTATAGAGATTGCTAAAAAGGTACCTATATTTTGGGCTTACAATATGTCTGTTGGGGTAAATGTATTAATAAAGCTATGTGCTTTAGTTATGGAACAATGTGGAGATATATTTGAAGTTGATATTATTGAAAAACATCACAGTAAAAAATTAGATGCACCTAGCGGAACAGCTACTATGATTGCAGATTTAATTAAATTAAAATCTAAAGAATTATATAACCAAGAAAAAACTATTATTTACGATAGGCATTGTTTGAATACAACTAGGGGTAAAAATGAAATAGGAATAAACTCAATTAGAGCGGGTAACATTGTTGGGGAACATAGTGTTATGTTTACTTATGGAGATGAAGTGTTAACGCTCTCGCATACATCTAACTCTAAAAAAGTTTTTGCGCAGGGGGCTATAAAAGCGGCTAATTTTATTATTAATAAAAAAGGCGGTATATATAATTTTAATAATTTAGGAATTTGATATAACTGATTTTTTTA
>CAKTAG010000004.1 GCA_934527325.1 uncultured Candidatus Soleaferrea sp. | reverse complement strand
TGTAAAAGGTAATCATTCATGCGTTTGTCGGTCGTGCCCCCCTTGGTATTGACATTTAATTAATATAATAGTATAATATAATGTGATGTATATGTTAGAATAGCGTTTAGGTATAGAAGAGTGGGTTTTATCTCACTCTTTAATTTATTTAAATACTGATTTTCATTGATAATTTTAAAACATGGAGGAAAAGTTTATTGGCTAATAAAAAGAACTCTACTGTAGAAACTGTTTTTAAGATAGTTGAGCCTATTGCAGAAAAAATGCAGTTAGATATATGGGATATTAGATTTGAAAAAGAGGGCCCCAATTGGTTCCTTAAAATATTTATTGACAAAAAAGATGGTGTTAATATTAACGACTGTGAAAACTTTAGCAGAAACATAGACCCTTTAATAGATGAAATAGACCCTATAGAGCATAGTTATTTTTTAGAAGTTTCTTCCCCGGGAATAGAACGAGAATTAACTAGAGATTGGCATATTAAAAAATATATTGGGAGTATTATAAACATAAAATTTATAAGAAATGTTAATGGATATAAAAATTTAGAAGCACGGTTAATAAATTTTGATGGTGATATTTTAACTGTATTATTAAATGATGGTTTAGAAATGTCTTTTAATAAAAAAGAAGCAGCATATATAAAACTTCCTTTTAGTGTTAAAGAGGATTTTTAAAAATATGTTTGTTAAATTAAATTCAAAGGTGGAATAACAAAAAATGAATAAAGAATTTTTCGATGCTTTGAGGTTATTGAAAAAAGAAAAAGGTATAGATGTAGCGGAATTGTTAGAGAGGATTAAAAATGCTATAATAGTAGCTATAAGAAAAGAGTATGGGAATGTATTACATGTTATAGTAGAATTAGATATTGATAAAGATGTTTTTTCTGTATCTATTGTAAAAAATGTGGTTGAGGAAGTAAAAGATGTAGCAAATGAAATGTTGTTAGATGAAGCTGTAAAATATGACGTAAATGCTAAAGTCGGATTTCCGGTGACAATTAATTTAGAACCTAAAAAATTTGGACGCATTGCTGTTATTTCGGCTAAACATGTTATTAAGCAAGGTATTAGAGATGCAGAAAAAAGTTACGTATATAACCAATTTAAAGAAAAAGAACATGATATAGTTTCTGTAATTGTAACTAAAGTTGACCCTAAAAAAGGTAATGCTACAATTGCTATTGATTTATCTGAAACTATTTTACCCAAGTCTGAACAAATTCCTAATGAGGTTCTTGTAGAAGGAAATGTTATAAAAATTTATGTGGCTGAAGTAACAAAAACAGATAAAGGACCAAGAATTTTAATTTCTAGAACACATCCAGAGCTGGTGAAAAAATTATTTGAAAATGAAGTGCCTGAAATTATAGATGGTATTATCGAAATAAAATCTATTGCAAGAGAAGCTGGTTCTAGAACAAAAATAGCAGTTGTTAGTCACAATAGTAACATTGATCCAGTTGGTTCTTGTGTTGGTGCTAAAGGAATGAGAGTAAACAAAATAGTGAATGAACTTGCAGGTGAAAAAATAGATATTGTTAAATATAGTGATGATTTTGTTGAATATATATCTAATGCATTAGCTCCTGCTAATATAATATGTGTTATAGCTAAAAATACGCCAGAAAAAGGATGTTATGTAGTTGTACCAGATAGTCAACTATCTTTGGCTATTGGTAATAGAGGTCAAAATGTTAGATTATCTGCTAAATTAACTGGATGGAAAATAGATATAAAACCAGAAAGCATGCTTGATGATGTAAGGAAAGAAATTGAATTACAGCAAGAATCTCAAAATGTTGAATCTGAAGAAGAGAATGTATTTTTTAACCTTGACGAAGAAACAAAAATTAATTAAATTAATTATAGGAAATAATTATGGAAAAAAAAATAAAACGAGAACCAATAAGAATGTGTTGTGTGTGCAGAGAGCATAAAGCAAAAAGTTTATTAACTAGATTTGTAATTAACAATGGAAAGGTTATTATAGATGATTCTTATAAAATATCAGGTAGAGGAGCTTACATATGTAAAAATATGAATTGTTTAAAAAAAGCTAGAAAAATAAAAGCTTTAGAAAGAGCACTTGCTAGTAATATAACAGATGATATGTATGATGATATGGAAAGGGCGCTAAATGATGAAAGAAAATAAAATTATAACATATATATCGTTTGCTAAAAAAGCAGGTGATGTGTGTATAGGTTTTGATGCTGTTAAATCATCTATATGTCAACATAAATCTAAGTTAGTTATTTTGTTAAATGATGCTTCAGATAGGACTAAAAATGAGTTAGAGAAATTTTCTAATATAAATAATATACAGTGTATTTGTGTACCATTTAATTCAGATGTGTTATTAAGTATTTTTTATAAAAAAGTTGTTGCAATTTCAATTTTAAATTTAAACTTGGCAACTGCAATTTTAAAAATTTAAATTAGTGCTATATAAAAGGAGTTAGATATATATTGATAAAACGTAAAATATATGAAGTAGCTAGAGATATTGGAAAAACCAGTAAAGAAATTATAAATTTTTTAGAAGAATATTTACCTTCTGAAAATTTAAGAAAACATAATAGTGTTATTCATGAGCAAGAATTAAATTTAATTATGGAGCATTTATCTAATATCAATAATGTAGAAAACATTCAAAATTACCTTGTTGAAAATAATAAAACTATAATTAATTATAAAAAAGAAGAAAAAACAACTACTGCAAAAAATACTAGTAATGTAAACAATAACAAAACTAATATGGATAAAAAGGATGCTGGATTAAAAAAATCTAATTTTAACGCACGTAACTCTACAAGCCAAAACAACAACGTTAATAAAAATTTTTCCAAATTTAATGGTGGTTACGATAAAAAATCTTTCAATAAGGATAATAATAAAAAAGATAATAATAAATTTAAAACTAACAATAAAAAACAAATTCAAAATAAACCAGCTAATTCAACTAAAACTATTAAGCTTGGTTTTAATAATATTGAAAATACAAACATACGTAATAAAATGGAAAATAAGCCTTTAATACATTCTAAAAAGTTTGAAGGCACTAAAACTGTAGATATGAGGACGTCTGATGTAAATTTAGACAAATATGACGAGAAATATGAAAAAATTGCTCCTCAAAATGTGGTTAAAACTGAATATTCAAAGAAACAAAAAATTACTCAAAAATCTGTTCAAAGAGCAAGGCAACAATTTGGTAAAAAAGAGACAGAGGCTGAAAAACTACGCAGATTGGAAGAGCAACGTAAAAAAAATAAACCTTCTAAAATTATTATTCCAGAAGAGTTGGTTGTTGGTGAACTGGCATCTAAATTAAGGCTACCTGCTACCCAAATTATTAAAAAGTTGATGTTGTTAGGAATAATGGCAAATGTTACTCAAACAATAGATTATAATACGGCTAGCCTTATTGCAGAAGAATTTGATGTTAAGTGTGAAAAAGAAGTTATTGTAACTATAGAAGAAAGATTATTTGATGATACAGAAGATAAAAAAGAAAATTTAGTTACTAGAAGCCCAATAGTTGTAGTTATGGGGCATGTTGACCATGGTAAAACCTCATTATTAGATGCTATAAGAAATGCTAATGTCACATCTACAGAAGCTGGTGGTATTACACAACATATTGGTGCATATAGAGTTTGTATAAATAATGATTATATTACTTTTTTAGATACTCCTGGCCATGAAGCATTTACTTCTATGAGAGCAAGGGGTGCTCAAATAACAGATATTGCTATTTTGGTGGTAGCTGCAGATGATGGTATTATGCCACAAACTGTTGAAGCAATTAACCATGCTAAAGCAGCAGGCGTTTCTATTATTGTGGCTATAAATAAAATAGATAAACCTGGTGCTAACCCAGATAAAGTAAAACAGGAATTAATGGAATATGACCTTGTACCAGAAGAATGGGGTGGGGATGTTATATGTGTTCCTATTTCGGCAAAAAAACACGAGAATATAGATACACTATTAGAAATGGTTTCTCTTGTAGCAGAAGTTAAAGATTTAAAAGCTAACCCAAATAGGTTGGCTAAAGGTACTGTAATAGAAGCGCGGTTAGATAAGGGTAGAGGCCCAATTGCCACTATTTTGGTTCAAAATGGTACTTTAAAAAAAGGTGATATTATTATAGCTGGAACATCAATTGGTAAAGTAAGAGTTATGAAAGATGATCATGGTAATAAAGTTGATGCAGCTGGTCCATCTGTTCCGGTTGAAATTACAGGGTTATCTGAAGTACCATCAGCTGGCGATATATTTAATGTTGTTGAAAATGAAAAATTAGCTAAAGAATTAATTGATAAACGAAAACATGATATTAAACAAGAAAAATTTAATTCTTACCAAAAAGTGACTTTAGATAATTTGTTTTCTCAAATATCTCAAGGGGAAATGAAGGAATTGCCTATTATTGTTAAAGCTGATGTAAATGGGTCTGTTGAAGCTATAAAACAATCTCTTGAAAAGCTATCTAATGAAGAAATACGTGTAAAAGTTATTCATGGTGGAGTTGGTGGAATAAACAAATCAGATGTTATGCTTGCTAATGCATCTAATGCTATAATTATTGGCTTTAATGTTCGGCCAGACCCAATTGCAAAAGAAATTGCAGAAATGAATGAAACAGATATTAGATTTTATAGGGTTATTTATAATGCTATAGAAGAGATTAAATCTGCTATGAAGGGAATGCTTGCACCAAAAACAAGAGAAGTTGAATTGGGTAGAGCTGAAATAAGAAAAGTTTATAAAATATCTAGTGTTGGAATGGTAGCAGGTTGTTATATTTTAAATGGCAAAATATCTAGAAATTGTAAAATTAGAGTTGTAAGAGATGGCATAGTGATTGCAGATGATGAGATAAAATCTTTAAAAAGAGTTAAAGATGACGTTAAAGAAGTTGTGGCCGGTTTTGAATGTGGAATTACACTAAATAATTTTATGGATATAAAAGAAGGCGATATTTTAGAAGGTTACATTATTGAAGAATATAGAGATTAATTTTAATTTGTTAAATAATTAAAAAGTTGGGTGAAAATATAATGCCTAGTTATAAAACTGCTAGAGTATGTGAAGATTTAAAAAGAGAAATTACCAATATATTGCATATAATAAAAGATCCAAGAGTAAAGAATCAATTATTAACAGTTATTAATGTTTCATTAACAAAAGATATGTCTTATTCCAAAATATACGTTAGTTCTATGGATGGCATTAAAGGAGCAAAGGTAGCTGCTGAGTGCCTTAACGCTGCTAAAGGGTTAATTAAAAATGAAATTGGAAATAGGTTAAAAATTAGAAAAATTCCTGAATTAGAATTTATTGCAGATAATTCTGTTGAAGATGCCATTAATATGTTTAAAAAAATAGAAAACTAATTTTACATTAAAACTATTGAATTTTAGCATAAATTGATGTATTATAATATTAATATATTTTGTAGGTGGGAGTTGTATTTTGTTATGGGTATTTTTTCAAAAATTTCTACAATATTAAAAGGTTATGCAAATTCAGCAGTTGAATCAATAGAAGACCCTAAAATTGTTTTAGACCAAATGATTAGAGATTTAGAAAACGTTAGAAAAGAAACTACCGATGCTGTAGCAGATTGCATGGCTGAAGCTAAAAGGTTAAAAACTCTATCAGATGAAGCAAAAAAGCAAGCTGATGTTTGGCACAATAGAGCTACCAATGCTTTAAAAGCAAACAACGAAAATGATGCTAAAGAGGCTTTGTTAGAAAGAAATAAATATAAAGAACAGTATGAATCACTATTGAAAAATTTTGAATCTCAAACTGAACAAGTAAAAATATTAAGAACTAGTTTAGAAGAAATAGAAGCCAGAATTAACGATGCAAAACGAAAAAAAGATAATATTATTGCACAAGATAGAGTAAATAAAGCAAATGAAAAAGTTACAAAAGTTCTTTCTACTGCTTCTAAAGCTAACATTTATGATAGCTTGAATAGAATGGAAGAAAAAGTTAATGCTTCTAAAAGGAAAATTGAATCTTTACATGAATTAGAAAAAGATAATATGGAAGCTAAGTTTGAACATTATGATAAAAAACCAGTTGATGATGATTTAGAAGTTTTAAAGTTAGAGGTTTTTGGTAATAACAACGATAAAGATGGTGAATAAAGTATGAGCCAGATTATATCTGTTCCTGAATATGTGAGTAACGATGATAGAAATGATGCTTATTATTTTATACGTATGCTTACAAAATCTTTGCCAATAAAAAGCGAAGAAAAACTTTCTACTATTAATGGTGTAAAATTAAAACTTTTATACAATAAAACTATATTAAAAAGAGAAGCAGATTTACAAATAGAACATATGGGCAAATTTTATTCTACAAAATTTTTACATTCAGATTTGCATCGTTACAATGATTTAGAAACAAACTGGTTAGTTTCTTTTATATTAAATAATAAAAAAGAAATTGAAAATTTTGTTATATAAAAGTAGTTATATATAAAAGAGGGGAATTTGATGGTTAAATATGGGCTAATTATTGTATTAATATTGATTATTATTTTTGTAGCTTCTTATAACTCGTTAATTAGAAAAAAGAATTATATCAAGGAAGCTTGGGCTTCTATAGATGTTCAATTAAAGAAGAAAGCTAATATTTTAACCAATGTTGTAGATACATTAAAAATGCAAACTAATTATGAGCAAGAAACTTTAGCTAAAATTATGAATATGAGAGAAAAAATGTTATCTGGTAATAAAAGCGAAGCAATTACAGCTAATGATAAAATATCTAAAATGATGGCACCAATTTTAGGGTTAGCTGAAAACTATCCGCAATTGCAGGCAAATTCAGGTTTTTTAAAATTGATGGACCATATAAAAGATGTTGAAGAAAAAATAGCTTATGCTAGAAGTAGGTATAATATTTCTGTTATGAATTATAATTCTTCGTTAGAAACTTTTCCAACTAATATATTAGCTAATATATTAAAATTTAAACCAGAACCATCTTATGAGATTTCAGATATTGAAAGAGAATATGCAGATAATTTGCGTATAGGTGATTTATAATGAATAATAAATATCAAAATAAACGTATTTTTGTGCATCAAGAAATTAGAAAAAATCAATTAAAAACGTTTTTTTTGATTTTTATTTTTGTGGCTATAATTTTTATATTATCTATTGCTATAGGCTATTATATGAATGATGTTTATTCTGGTATTTTTATAGGTGTGTTAGTTACTGTTATAGTTGTACCGTTAAATTTGCTAACTTCAAAATTTTTTATAATGATGTCAACAAAAGGGACCCCAATTGATATAAATAACCCAAAGCATATAAGAGCAAAAAATTTAGTAGAAGGTTTGGCTATTGCTGCTGGTTTAAATAAAACTCCGGAGGTTTATATTTTACCTACAAAAATTCCCAATGCTTTTGCAGGTGGTTTTTCTCCTAAAACTGCATATATTGGTGTAACAGAAGGTTTACTTGATATGATGGATGATTTAGAACTTGAAGGAGTTATTGCTCACGAAATGTCACATATAGCACAATATGATGTGCTTATTTCTACTGTTGCAGTTAGTTTATTTAGTGTAGCTATAATTTTAGGTGATATGTTATATAGGTTAGCTTGGTTTGGTAGAAGCGGTAATAATAGAAGAAAAGATTCTAATTCTTCGTCATCAGATAGTGCAAATAATAACTTGGGTTATATAATTTTTATTGTATCTGTTGCAGCAGTAATATTATCATGGGGTGTTAGGTTAATTGGTAATTTAGTTAACTTGTCTATTTCAAGAAAAAGGGAATATGCAGCCGATGCTAATGCCGTTAGGTTATGTGGATATTCTAACGGTTTAGCTTCGGCGTTAACTAAGCTTGCTAACCAAAGTAATAATTATAAATATACAAAAAAAGATATAGATGAACTTGGTGGGCAAAATTTAATAGGGTTATACATTTTTAACCCTACAAAAGCTATTACAAATTTGTTTTCTACACATCCGCCTATAGAAGATAGAATTGCCAAACTTAAAGTTATGTATTAATTAAATATAATTGAGTTTAGTTGCAATAATAACTAAAAATATATATTTAAAATATGTTGAAGTTTTGCTTTAAAAATTCAACAAAGAATAATGCTATACAAATAAATTTTATGTGTATAAGCAAATTAACTGTAAAAATAAAATTTGGAGGACAGATATATGCCCCAAATATTAGAAGTTAAATTTAGGCAAGCGGGAAAGATATATTATTTTTTACCAGGTAAATTTAATTGTCGAGTGAATGATTTTGTAATTGCTAATTCTTCTAAAGGTGTTTCTTTTGGAAAAATTGTTAAAATAGATTATGATAAACCTGAAAAATTAGCAACAGAAAATGATTTAGAAATAAAAGAAATTATTAGGTTAGCAACTAAAAGGGATATTGTTCAACATGAGTTAAATAAAAAGCGGGAAGAAAAAGCTTTTAGCATATGTATGGATAAAATAAAAAAAAATAATTTAAATATGAGAATCATTGATGTTGAATGTATGTTTGACAGAAGAAAGATAGTATTTTATTTTTCTGCAGATGGTAAAGTGGATTTTAGAAATTTGGTTAGAGATTTAGCTGCTACTTTAAAAGCAAGAATAGAACTTAGGCAAATAGGTGTTAGAGATCAGTCAAAAATTCTTGGTGGACTTGGTATTTGTGGGCAACCTTTTTGCTGTGCCACTTTTTTAAACGATTTTGGAACAGTATCTATTAAAATGGCTAAAGAACAAGGGTTATCATTAAATCCTATTAAATTATCTGGTACTTGTGGCAGGTTAATGTGTTGTTTGCAATATGAACAAAATGCGTATGATGATTTAATAAAATGTACACCTGCTATTGGAACACGTGTAAGTACAGTAGATGGAAATGGTGAAATTGTTGATGTTAACCTTTTAACAGGTTTTTTGAAAGTTATGTTGGAAGATGAAAAAAAAACTATTCCGCAAATTTACCATAAAGATGATGTGAAAATAATAAAATAAAATATATAAAAGGGAGATACTATATTGTTTAACCTTATAAAACAATTTGGAAAGGCAAGAAGAGGTATTATACATACTGTTCATGGAATAGTAGAAACACCTGCATTTATGAATGTAGGAACTTGTGGAGCTATAAAGGGTGGTGTTTCTAGTTTAGATTTAAATAACATTAAATGCCAAGTTGAACTTTGTAATACTTACCATTTACATATAAGGCCTGGAGATAAGGTTATTAAAGCTTTAGGTGGGCTACATAAATTTATGAATTGGAATAAGCCCATATTAACTGATAGTGGAGGTTTTCAAGTTTTTTCTTTAGGTAACCTTAGAACTATTAAAGAAGAAGGCGTTTATTTTTCATCACATATAGATGGTAGAAGAATATTTATGGGGCCGGAAGAAAGTATGGAGATACAATCTAATTTAGGCTCTACTATAGCTATGGCTTTTGATGAATGTGTTGGAAACCCAGCTGTATTTGAATATTCTCTTTTTTCTGCTAACAGAACTACTAGATGGCTAAAACGATGTAAAGAAAAATTAAATTATCTTAACAGTAAAGCAGATACAATAAATAAAAATCAATTGTTATTTGGAATAAATCAAGGTTGTACATTTGAATCTATAAGAAAGAAACATATGGAAGATATTGTTGAGTTAGATTTAGATGGTTATGCTATAGGTGGTTTAGCTGTTGGGGAACCAGCTGAAGATATGTATAAAGTAATTGCCATGGTAGAACCAATAATGCCAAAAAATAAGCCAAGGTATTTAATGGGTGTAGGAACACCTGCTAATATTATAGAATCTGTTAGCCTTGGTGTAGATATATTTGATTGTGTTATGCCAACTAGGAATGCGCGCCATGGGCAATTATTTACCTGGAACGGAAGAATAAATTTAAAAAATGCAAAATATATTTTAGATGATAATCCTATAGATTTACAGTGTGATTGTTATGTTTGTAAAAATTATTCTAGGGCTTATATACATCATTTATTAAAAGCTAATGAAATGCTTGCTATGCGGCTTTGTGTTTTGCATAATTTGTATTTTTATAACAGTTTAATGGAAAGAATTCGTAAAGAAATTGAAAATGAAACGTTTGATAAATTTAAGGTAGATTATACTTCGATTTTAGAAAGAAGAATTTGATGGTAAAAAACAACTATTTAATAAAATGTATGTTATGTAGCTCTATTTTACTGTTTGTAATTATAGATCAAATTGTAAAGTATTTGATTGAAAAAATATTGCCAAAATACTCTACAATCGTTATTATTCCATCAACTTTACATTTAACTTATGTTAAAAATTATGGGGCTGCATTTGGAATTTTACAAAATCAAAAAATTTTTTTGTTAGGTATAACATCTGTAATTTTAATTGGTGTTTTATTTTTTTTATTTTTAAAAGAAATAAAAAGTGGATTTTTGTTATGGGCATTAGTGTTAGTAGTTTCTGGTGGTATTGGTAATTTAATTGATAGAATATTTAGAGGGTATGTTGTTGATTTTATAGATTTTAGGTTAATAAATTTTGCAGTTTTTAATTTAGCAGATAGTTATGTTAGTATAGGTACATTTTTAATTGTTATATATACATTATTTATAGATGCTGGATATTCATTAAATAAAAAAGGAAATTTGGTTAATGAATAATTTAGAAAATAAATATTATATAGAGGTAACTAATGTTGAATTAAGCGGTGTACGTATAGATAAATTAATAAGTAGTGTTGTAAGTAATTTAACTAGGTCTAGAGTGAATAATTTAATTAATGAGAAATATGTAACGGTTAACAACAAAACAGTAGCTAAAAGCTATAAGGTTAATTTGGGCGATAAAATTAGTGTTATTTTGCCAACAGTTAAGGAATATGATATTAAACCAGAAAATATTTCATTGAACATAGTTTATGAAGATGATGATTTATTAATAGTGAATAAACCTAAGAATATGGTGGTTCATCCGGCTAATGGTAATTACACTGGTACACTGGTAAATGCTTTGTTATATCACTGTAAAAATAGCCTTTCTGGCATAAATGGCATTGCTAGACCTGGTATTGTTCACAGAATCGATAAAAATACAAGCGGGTTAATTATTGTTGCAAAAAACGATAAAGCACATATTAACCTTTCTGAACAAATAAAAGTACATTCTTTTAAAAGGGTTTATAATGCAGTTGTGTATGGAACATTGCAGAACAAAGATGGTGTAATAGATTTACCTATTGGTCGTTCTAAAAAAGATAGGAAAAAAATGTGTGTTACATATATGAATTCAAAACCAGCGAAAACTATTTACCATACTATTGCAGATTTTCAAAAGTTTTCTCATGTAAAACTTATTTTAAAAACAGGTAGAACTCACCAAATTAGAGTGCATATGGCTTATATAGGGCACCCTGTAGCTGGTGATGATGTTTATGGGCCAAAAAAAGTTATTACAAAATTAAATGGTCAATGCTTACATGCTAAAACAATAGGTTTTATTCACCCTACAAAAAAAATATATATGGAATTTGATAGTGAATTGCCAGATTATTTTAAAAATTTTTTAATAAGTTGTAGAAATTAATTTTTAGGTTTGCTTTACAAAAAAATAGTTTTTTGTAGTGTTTTGTAAAAAAAGGAAGAACTTGTTTGAACAAATTAAATACAAAGCGAATATTTGTTTTATTTGGAATATCTATTATGATATTAGTGTTATATTTTTTTCAATTGTTTAAAATTCAAATTTTAGAGCATGCAAAGTATGTTTTTTTAGCAGATGCTAGTGGGAATAGAAAACAAATTTTGAAGGCAGCTCGTGGTGAAATTGTAGATAGAAATGGAGTTGTTATTGCATCTAATAAAAATGGGTTTGATATTGCTTTAAATAAAGCATTAATAAAAAAAGAAGATGAATACAACACTATAATATCATTAGTTAATATGTTAAGGGAATATGATGTAGAATTAATAGATTACCTGCCAATGACTTTAAAAAAAAATAATATATATCTAAATAAAAATAATAAAATAGAATTTAAAAGACTTCTTAATTTGTTAGGGGAAAAAGAATCTGTACCAGCCAAAAAAGTATGGAATAAAATTGTTAAAAGGTACAGCCTTCAAAATTATAAAATTAGTGATGCTAAAATTATTGCGGGAATAAAATATTCAATGGAAGTGCAAGATTATTCATTTTCTAACCCTTATATTATTTCTAGAAACGTACCTATGGATGTTTTAATTAAATTAAAGGAAAATAACTATAAGTTAAATGGTGTTGAAATTATAGAAAAACCTTCTAGGGAATATATTTTAAAAGATTTTGCTCCGCATATAATTGGAAGTGTTGGGCCTATATATGCCGAAGAATATGAAAAATTAAAAAATGATGGATATAATTTAAATGACACAATAGGTAAAAATGGTATTGAAAAATATTTTGAAAAATACCTTAAAGGCAAAGATGGAGAAAGAGTAATAAAAATAGATTATAATGGAAAAGTTGACAAGATATATGAAAATAATTACCCTATTCCAGGCAATACTGTTAAATTAACTATAGATTCGAAATTACAATATACTGCTCAACATGCTTTAGAAAAACAAATACATTATTTAAATAAAAATGCCCCGGCAGGTAAAGGTAAAGAAGCCGATGGTGGAGCGGTAGTGGTATTAGATGTAAAAACAGGTGAGATTTTAGCAATGGCTTCTTACCCAACTTATAATATAAATGAATATAATAAAAATTTTTATGAGTTAATAAACAATAATAAAAAACCGCTTTTTAATAGACCGTTACAGGGAATATATGCTCCTGGGTCATGTTATAAACCAGTTATTGCTGTTGCAGCTTTACAAGAAGGTGTTGCTCAACCAACTAGCACTGTTTATTGTGGGCATGTTTATAATTTTTTTTCTGCATATAAACCAAAATGTTTAGGGGCACATGGAAATATAAATGTTATGGATGCTTTAAAACTTTCTTGTAATATATATTTTTATGATGTTGGACGCATTTTGGGAATTAATAGAATAAATAAATATAGTAGTCAATTTGGATTTGGTCAACATACTGGTATACAACTGCCTGAAAATGTTGGCCAGCTTGCATCACCACAGTTAAGGGAAGATAATGGTGGAAAATGGTACCCTGGAGATGTAGTACAAGCAGCAATAGGGCAATCTGATAATTTATTTTCTCCTTTGCAGCTAGCTAATTATGTATCAACTATTGCTAATAGAGGCAAAAGAATGAAAGTAAGCATTATTAAAGAAATTAAACATTATGATAAAAAAAGTACAATTTACAACCATAAACCTATTTTAGCTAATAAAGTATCTGCATCTGCAGAAGTTTTTGAAACAGTTGTAGAAGGTATGTCTAGAGCTTCTAGAATAGGAACAGCTAGAAGATATTTTGGTAACTACCAAATTACAGTTCCATCTAAAACCGGTACGCCAGAAACAACGGGCCTATGTAATTCAACTTTTATATGTTTTGCACCAGATAAAGACTCTAAAATTGCTATAGCTGTAGTAATAGAAAAAGGTTGGCATGGTTATACATGTGCGCCGGTAGCTAAAGAAATAATTGATGAATATTTTGGTTATAACAAATTTATGGGGAAGTAAACATAAATATAAAATAAAAATATTAAATAATTGCACATTTATTTTGGCTGCAATTATAAAAACTTGATAAAGATTGTTTTTTGTGTATAATATAATCAGTAGGTAAATTTTAATTTGTATAATAAAAAAGGGGAGTACTTTATAATGCCATCTAATTTAATTAAAGTTGCTAAAGAACAACTTAGAGAAAAAATTTTAGAATCAATAGGGGTGTGTATTACTAGTGAAAGGTTACCTACTCAACCAGTTAAAAATTTTACAATAGAAATACCTTCGAATATTTTATTTGGAGATTTGGCAACTAATGTTGCAATGGTTTGTTCAAAATCTTTTAAAATGCCACCACTTCAAATAGCTCAAATTATTGCAGAAAATATTAATTTAGAAGATACATATTTTGATAGTTATAATATAGTTTCACCAGGTTTTATTAATTTTTTCTTTAAACAGTGTTGGTTTAAAGATGTTTTAACAAATATAGATATTAGTAAACAAGATTATGGAAAATCTAATATTGGAAAAAATCAAAAGGTTATGGTTGAATTTGTTTCGGCTAACCCAACTGGGCCTATGCATATGGGTAATGCTAGAGGTGGAGCTTTAGGAGATTGTTTAGCTTCTGTTTTGGAACTTTGTGGTTATGATGTTATTAGGGAATTTTATATTAATGATGCAGGAAACCAAATAGAAAAATTCGGAAGTTCTTTGGAAGCGAGATATTTACAAATTTTTAAAGGTGATGAAATAAGCTTCCCAGAAGATGGATATCATGGAGATGATATTAAAGATTTAGCAGAGCTTTTTGCTAAAATTTATAAAGATGAATTTGTAGAAAAAAGTTCTGAAGATAGAAAAAAAGCATTGGTAGATTTTGCATTGCCTAAAAATATAAGTAAAATAAAAGAAGATTTAAAAAAATATAGAATAGAATATGATGTATGGTTTAAAGAAAGTACACTTTATAAAAATAAAGATGTAGATAAAGTTATAGAGTTATTAAAAAACAATAATTGCGTTTACGAAAAAGAAGGTGCAATATGGTATAAGGCTACAAGCCATGGTAGTAAAAAAGATGAAGTTTTAATTAGAGCTAATGGATTCCCTACATATTTTGCTACTGATATAGCATACCATTATAACAAGTTTATAAATAGAAAATTTAATAAGGTTATTAATATATGGGGTGCAGACCATCACGGCCATGTAGAAAGGCTTAAAGATGCGTTGCAAGATATTGGAATTGATAGCTCTAAGTTAGATATTATTTTAATGCAATTAGTTAGGTTGACTAAAAACGGAAATGTTGTTAGAATGAGTAAAAGAACAGGTAAATCAATAACTTTAACAGATTTGCTAGAAGAAGTTCCAATAGATGCTGCAAGGTTCTTTTTTAATATGAGAGAAGCAAACTCACATTTAGATTTTGATTTGGGATTGGCAGTTGAACAATCTTCGCAAAACCCTGTATATTATGTTCAATATGCCTATGCTAGAATATGTAGTGTGTTAAGTAAAGCTAAATATAAAGAAGAATTTGTTTATGAAAATAAAGTAAGCGATGATGATTTTATTTGTGAAACCAGTGAAGAAAAAGAGTTAGTAAAAATATTATCTTTGTACCCAGATGTAGTAGAAGAAGCTTCTAAAACTTATGATTCTTCTTCAATAACAAAATATTCTTTAAGTTTAGCAGCTGCTTTTCATAAATTTTATAATAGTTGTAAAGTTGTTTCTGAAGATGAACGAATTACCAATATAAGATTGTTGGTGTGTAGTTGTACAAAAATAGTTTTAAAGAATGTATTATCTTTAATAAAAATAGATGCACCTGAAAAGATGTAATACTAATGTATTTTTTTATATTACGTTTGATTCACATGCAAAATATGTTACTTCTTGAGGGTTGCAAATAATTATTTTAGGGTCTTGTTTAGCAGTAGCGTAACATGTTTGAAGTGTTTGGTAGTCCATACCCATATCGGCTATAATTAAGTTTGATTTACAATTTTTCATGTCTACTAAATTCGAAAGAGCTCTTATTTTAAATTCAATGTTTTCATCAGAATCTTTTATTGGTAGTACAATAGAAAATGTAGATTTTTTAGGTTTTAATATTATAGATTTTAAGCTTGTAAGAATATCATATAAACCAATAATAGTTAGGCTGCTTAAAAACATTATTAGAATTGCTCTAGCCATAATAATTACCACCTTAATAATTTATTTGTTAAGTTGTTTTATGTAATTTATTTAATTGTAGTTTTATTGATAATACATTCTATGATGAAAAAGATGCTAATGATACAAATAAAAGAAATAAATATTTAATAAATTAGAAAAGGTGAAATTATTTTATGGGTTTTTTAAAAAAAATAAAAGATGGTTTAAAAAATACTAAACAAAATATTATGAAGCGTGTAGAAGAAACGCTTAATATGTTTACAAAAATAGATGAAGAACTTTTTGAAGAGTTAGAAGAAGTTTTAATTTTAAGTGATATAGGTGTGAAAACATCTGTAGATATTTGTAATAAACTTAGAACAGAAGTGAAAAAAAGAGGAATAAAAGATAGTTCAGAAGTAAAGAAATGTTTAAAAGAAATAATAGCAGATATTTTAACTGGAAATAGTGAACTTGATTTAGAAAATAAACCTGCTGTAATACTTGTTGTAGGTGTTAACGGTGTTGGTAAAACTACAACTATAGGTAAATTAGCTTACCAGTTTAAAATGCAAGGTAAAAAAGTTATTTTAGGTGCAGCAGATACATTTAGAGCAGCAGCTGTTGAACAAATAGATATATGGGCTAAAAAAGCTGATGTAGATATAATTAAGCAAAATGAAGGAGCAGACCCTGCTGCAGTTGTTTTTGACAGTGTTAAAGCTGCTGTAGCTAGAAATGCAGATATTTTAATTTGCGATACAGCTGGAAGGCTGCATAATAAAAAAAATTTAATGGATGAGTTAGCTAAAATATCACGGGTTATAAAAAAAGAAGTTCCAGAAAGTTCTTTTGAAACTCTTTTAGTTTTAGATGCTTCAACAGGCCAAAATGCAGTGGCTCAGGCTAAGCAATTTAAAGAAGTTACCAATGTTACAGGTATAGTGCTTACTAAATTAGATGGTACAGCTAAAGGTGGAATAATTATAGCAATAAAAAATGAGCTAAATATTCCTATTAAATATATTGGTGTTGGTGAAAAAATAGATGATTTACAACCATTTGATTCACAAATTTTTGTTGATGAATTGTTTGAAAATTAAATTGTTGTTAAAAAATACCTTTGTGAATATGTGTTTACATATAAGGATGAAATGTATATGGTAAAAGTAGAAGAGTTAAAGCAAAATATACTACAACTAAAAGGTAAAATTTATGATTTACAATTTACCTTGGGTATAAATAAAATATTAGAAGATTTGAAAATTTTAGAAAAAAAAAACGTTAGATAAAAATTTTTGGAATGATATTAAAGAATCAAAGAAAGTATTGCAAAAAATAAAAATTTATAAAAATAAACAACATAGCTATGAACAATTAAAACAAAGTTACGAAGATTTACTTATTATGGTGAATGTTGCTTTAGAAGAAAACGATGATACAGCTTATGATGAATTAAATTTGTTATATCAAACGTTAATTAGAGATATAGAATCTATAAGTTTAAGTACGCTTTTAACAGGGGAATATGATTCTAAAAATGTTATTTTAACTTTTCATGCAGGGGCTGGTGGAACAGAATCTCAAGATTGGGTAGAAATGCTTTACCGTATGTATTGCAGATGGGCAGAAAAACATAACTATAAAGTAAAAGTTTTAGATTATTTAGATGGTGATGAGGCTGGTATAAAAAGTATATCTATTTTAATAGATGGGCTTAATGCTTATGGTTTTTTAAAATCAGAATCTGGTGTGCATAGGTTAGTTAGAATTTCTCCTTTTGATTCTTCTGGAAGAAGGCATACTTCTTTTGCTTCTATTGAGGTTATGCCAGAAATAGATGATGATATAGATGTAAAAATAAACAATGAAGATTTAAAAATAGATACATTTAGAGCTGGTGGAGCTGGTGGGCAACACATTAATAAAACAGAATCTGCAGTTAGAATAACACATTTGCCTACAGGTGTTGTTGTTGCTTGTCAAAACGAACGTAGCCAACATCAGAATAAAGATGTAGCAATGAAAATGTTAAAATCTAAATTAATTGAAATTAAAGAAAGGGAGCATCTTGAAAAAATTGAAGATATAAAGGGAGATCAAAGAGAAATAGGTTGGGGGTCGCAAATAAGATCTTACATTTTTATGCCATACACCTTGGTAAAAGACCATAGAACAAATTTTGAAGTAGGTGATGTGCTATCTGTTATGGATGGCAACATAGATGGTTTTATAAATGCATACCTTGTAAAAATGAGCCAAAAAAATTAAATTTAACTTCTAAATAAAGGGGTAATTTTAAGTGAATAGATTTATAGGGGAAAAATGTCCAGTTTGTAATAAGGAATTTAAAGAGGATGACCAAATAGTAGTTTGCCCTGAATGTGGAACACCGTACCATAAAAGTTGCTATAAACAAATAGGTAATTGTTTATATGAAAATTCTCATGGAAAATATTTTTACAAGCCAACTTTAGAAATAAAAAAAGAAGCAATTCAAGAAGATGAAAATGTAAAAAAAAAACAAGCTGAAAAAGAAAAAAAACAAATAAAATGTCCTTATTGTAGTGAACTGAATGATGAAAAAAATAAAATTTGTTCTAATTGTGGAATGCCATTAGATGTTAGTCCAGAAATGTTTATATTTAACACTGAAAAAATAATAAAAGAAGAAACAATATTTGGTATAAATATTAAAGATTGGTTTTCGTATTTAGGTTCTGGAGCATTATCTTACCTTGTTAAGTTTAAAGCTATTGAAAAAAATAAACATTCTTTTATGAATTTTAATTTAAGTGCGTTTTTTTTTAATGAACTGTATTTTTTTTATAGAAAAATGTATTTAGCAGGAACAATATTTTTACTTATTAGAATGTTAATTTCTGTTATATTTTTACCAACCAATATTATAAAAATGATGTTAGATTCTACTAATTCTTATAATTTTATAGTAGAGCAATTAATGGCTTTTATTAATAAAAACCCGCAAATAATTAATTATATAGATTTTGGATATTTTATTTTAGCAGTTATAATGGGCTTTTCTGCAACTAGTATTTATAAGGCAATTAGTGTAAAAAAAATAAAATCTATAAATAGGCAAATGTATGCTAATGATGTTGATTATAGATATGCATTAGCTAAAAAAGGTTCAGTAAATTACGCTATAGTTTTTGTAGTTGGTTTTTTATTATTATGTGTAAAGAGTTTGCTAATTTAAATATTGTTTAGTAAGGGGAAAATTATTTATGAGTAAAGTAAAAAAAGCTGTTATACCAGCAGCAGGTTTAGGAACTAGAGTTTTGCCAGCTTCTAAGGCAATGCCTAAAGAAATGTTAACAATTGTAGATAAACCGGCAATACAATACATAGTTGAAGAAGCTGTTAATTCTGGAATAGAAGATATATTAATAATTACAAATCGTGGTAAAACGGTTATAGAAGATCACTTTGATAGATCTCCAGAATTAGAATCTAGGTTGTTACTTTCTGGTAAAGAGGATGAATATAATAGAGTAAAAAAAATAGCTGATATGGCTAATATTCATTATATTCGTCAAAAAGAGACAAAGGGGTTAGGGCATGCGGTTTATTCTGCAAAGCCATTTGTTGGTAATGAACCTTTTGCTGTTTTGTATGGTGATGATATAATAATTAATGATGGTGAACCAGCTTGTTTACAGCTTTGCAAAGCTTATAACAAATATAATATGGGTGTTGTAGGAATAAAAAAAGTAACAGACGAACAAATATTAAGTTATTCTTCTTTGGCTGTTGAACATATTGAAGGTAAAACATATAAAGTTTTAGATATGGTAGAAAAACCTACACCAGATAAAGTATTATCTAATTTTTCTATATTGGGTAGATGTATTTTAGATGGTAATATATTTAAATTATTAGAAAATTTACCAGCTGGAAGTAACGGAGAAGTACAACTGACAGATGCGATGGCTATTATGGCTAGAAAAACTGGAATTATAGGTGTAAACTATGATGGAATAAGATACGACATAGGAAATAAGCTGGAAATTTTAAAAGCAATTGTTGAACTTGGAATTAAACATAATGAGATTGGTGAAAGCTTTAAAGCGTATATAAAATCTTTAACGTTGTAAAAATTTATAAATTTTATAAAAAAGGATAATGTAATAAATGTTTATAAAAAATGTAAAGGTGCACTCTGGAGTAGGTAACATAATAGAAAATGGATATATTTTTATAGAAGGTATTAATATTTCTAAAATAGGTTCTATGAGTGACATAGATGATTGGTTAAGTATAGATGATGTTGTGATAGATGGAGATGGTATGTCGGCTTACCCTGGGTTTATAGATGCGCACTGCCACATAAGTATGTGGGAGGATGCTACAGGCATTGAGGGTGAAGATGGAAATGAAGAGAATGATCCTTCTACACCACATTTAAGAGCTATTGATTCTATAAACCCATTTGATAGATGTTTTAGAGATGCGTTAGAGGCAGGAGTTACTTCTGCAATAGTGGCACCAGGTAGTGCTAACCCAATAGGTGGTCAAATTATTGCAATGAAAACTTTTGGCCACAGAGTTGATAATATGGTTATTAAAGAACCTTTAGCTATTAAATTTGCTTTGGGTGAAAATCCTAAAAAAAATTATGGAAGTAAAGATGAGTTACCATCTACTAGGATGGCTGTTGCGGCAGTAATTAGGGAACAATTGCAAAAAGCAAAAAAATATATGAACGAAATAGACTATGCTGAAACAGATGAAGATTACAATGAGCCAGATTATGATGTTAAATGTGAAGCTTTAATACCTTTGCTTCAAAAAAAAATTCAAGCTCATTTTCATTGCCATAGAGCAGATGATATTTTTACTGCTATAAGAATATCTAAAGAATTTAATTTAGATTATGTTATTATTCATGGAACAGAAGGTTATTTAATAGCAAAAGATTTAAAAGATGAAAATGCTAAAGTTATAACTGGACCATTATTTTGTGATAGATGCAAAGTAGAGATGAAAAATTTGACGACTTTTAACCCTGTTAAATTGAATAACGAGGGGGTAGATGTAGCTATAGCAACAGATCACCCTGTTGTACCTGTTGATTATATTGCGTTTTCTGCTGCTTTGGCTATTAAAGAGGGAATGAGCAAAACAGATGCTTTAAAATCTATTACATTAAACCCTGCTAAAATATGTGGGTTAGATGATAAAATTGGTTCATTAGAAGTTGGAAAGAACGCAGATATAATTTTATTTGATGAAGACCCATTTGAGTTAAAAGTTAAACCTAAAATTGTTATAATTAATGGTGAACGGGTAATATAATAAAAAAATAATATAGTAGATGAATTTGGTTAGCGTAATTATTGGTGGTGAAATATAAATTAATAATGAGAGAAATTCATATCAAAGAGGTAACAAATGTTATTTCTGATTTATGTATAAAATCTAATATATTTTTACCAAATGATGTAAAAAAAATATTAAATAAATATTCTGAAAATAATGATAATAAAATAAAAAATAATATAGTTGACTTATTAATAGAAAATTATAAATATGCTGAAGAAAAGAATATACCAATTTGTCAAGATACTGGTTTAGTAGTTGTTTTTGCCAAAATAGGGCAAAATGTTAAAATTGTTGGTGGTTCTTTAAAAGAAGCAATAAATGATGGTGTGGCCAATGGTTACCACAATGGATATTTACGTTGTTCAATAGTTACAGATCCATTATATAGCAGAAATAATACTAATAACAATACACCAGCAATAATTTATACAGATGTAGTTTGTGGTGATAAAATAGAAATTACAGTTGTTCCAAAAGGCTTTGGAAGTGAAAATATGAGTAAAATTAAAATGATGACACCTACTAGTGGGGAAGAAGATGTAATTGATTTTGTTAAAGAGACAATTGAAACAGCTGGTGCAAATGCTTGCCCACCTGTAGTTATTGGTATTGGAATAGGTGGAGATTTTGAATATTGTGCGTACCTTGCTAAAAAAGCGTTATGCCGCAGTATAGATATAAGAAATGATGATAAGAGGTACGAGGATTTAGAATTAAAGATTTTAAATGAAGTAAACAAATTAAACATATACCAACAAGGGTTTAGTAGTAACGTAACAGCTTTAGCTGTAAATATAGAATGGTACCCTACTCATATAGCTTCGTTGCCTGTAGCAGTTAATATGGGTTGCCACGCAACTAGGCATTTAACTGCTATTATTTAAAAAAGGATTTTAACCATATGAATATTATAAAAGATCAATCATTGAAACAACAAATAAAAACAGTGGCTTGCATTGTAGCTTTATTGGACATAATATTTTATGTAGGGTTGATTTTTTTGGGGAAATATAATTTATATGTGTTATTGGGAATTATTTTAGGTAGTGGATATGGAATTTTAAATTTTATTTTTATTTGTGTAAATATGGAACAGTTACTTAAAGTACAGAAAAACAAAGTAAAAAATAAAGCAATTGTAGGTTATATAATTAGGTATTTGTTTACAGGTATTGTAATTGTTGTTGCTACAAAATTTACTTGTGTTGATGTTTTTTCGTTTTTAGTGACTTTGTTTTTTCCAAAGTTAGCAATATTTATTCAAGCTATTATAGTTAGAGATTTTAAATGATAGAGTTATTGATAAAAAATTTTTTGTGCAAATACTAGGCAAAAAAGAGGTGGAATAAATATATGAATATTAATGGCCCAAAAATAATTTTTGTTTTGCCGTTATTTGGTGGAATACCAATTACAGAAACCGTAATAATATCATGGGGAATAATGTTTTTAGTTTTTATTATTATAAAAATATTAACATGGAATATGACTAAAAGAAATTTAAAAAATAAGCAAATTTTAGCAGAAAAGTTTGTTATTATGATGAATAATTTGGTTGGTTCATCTATGGGTAGTGGCAACGAGGTATTTGTTCCATATATAACAGCTCTTTTTATTTTTTCACTTTTATCTAGCTTATGCAGTTTAGTTACTTTAAGGCCACCTACTGCTGATTTTAACATGACTCTTACTTGGGCTTTAATGACATTTTTTATGATTCAATATAATGGTATTAAATATAAAGGTTTAAAGGGTTATATAACATCTTTTTTTAAACCTGTGGCAATTATGTTGCCAATGAATATTATTAGTGAATTAGCTGTTCCAATTTCGTTAAGTTTTCGTCATTTTGGTAATATTGCGGCAGGGTTAATTATTTCACAATTAATATATACGGGTTTAGCAGCGTTAAGTTCATTGATACCAATAATAGGTAAGTATATACCAATTTTTCAAATAGGTTTACCGGCAGTACTAGCTGTTTATTTTGATTTATTTACTGCATTTATACAAGCTTTTATATTTATTTCTTTAACAATGGCTTATGTTGCATCTGCTAAAGAGGTTTAAAATTATTTATTAATTAGTTAACAAGAGATTACTAATTTGTATTTTTAAATTAATTTTGGGGAGGATTTTTTATGTTAGAAAAGGCAATAGTATTAGGAGCTTCTGCAATAGGGGCAGGGATAGCTGTAATAGCTGGTATTGGACCTGGTATAGGTCAAGGTTATGCAGCTGGTAAAGCAGTTGAGGCAGTGGCAAGGCAGCCAGAAGCGGCATCGCTTATTACAAAAAATTTAGTTTTAGGTGCTGCAATAGCAGAAACAACTGGTATATATGGTTTAGTTGTTGCTATGATTTTATTGTATTTAAACCCACTGGTAAATATGTTAGGTTAAATTTTATTTATATAAGTACAAGGAGGTATACAAATGTCTCCGGGAGAATACCTTAGTTTTTTATCTATTGATAAATGGACGATTATTTTTAATTTAGTTAATACATTTATACTTTATAAAATTATAAAAAGATTTTTATTTAAACCTGTTAATAAAATGTTAGAAAGTAGAAAATTAGAAGTTGAAGAAAGTTATAATAATGCCCAAACAGCATTAGCAGAAGCAGAGCAATTTAAAAATGTTTATGAATCTAAGTTAAAAGAGGTTAATAAAGAAGCTGAAAAAATTATTGATGTGGCAAAAACTAGAGCTTATCAGCAATCTAATGAAATTATTAAAGTAGCTAAGGCAACAGCAGATGATTTAATAAAAAAAGCAGATCAAGAAATTAAATTAGAATCTAAAAAAGCAATTAACAATATTAAAAATCAAGTTGTAGATGTAATAGTATTGGCTACTTCTAAAGTTATTAAAAAAGAAATTCCAACAGATAAACACAAAGAAATTATAGATGAATTTTTTAATGAGGTTAAAGCATGATGACTAATTCTAATAAATTAGTAAAAATTTATGCAAATAGTCTGTATAAATTTTCTGAAGAAGAGTTAATAAAAGATGTATTGTTTGACCAAATTATTTTTGTTGAAGAAACTTTAAATCAGAACGTTGATTTAGTTAACCTATTAAAAATACCTACTATTAGTAAAGTTAAAAAAAAAGAATTAGTTGATGAAATTTATTCTGGTAGAGTGATTGAATATATTGTTAATTTTATAAAAGTTTTAATCGATAACGATAGAATTTCATTAATAATAGATATATTAAATAGATATAAAAATATTTATTACAAGAACAATAATATAGAAAAGGTAATTATAACAACTGCTATAAACTTAAGTAACGATGAAAAAGCAGATGTAATTTTTAAATGCGAAAAGTTATTAAACAAAAAAGTTATTGCACAATATATGGTAAACGATGAAATAATTGGTGGAATAATTATTAAAACCGATGATAAATTGTATGATATGAGTGTTAAAGCTAAATTGAATAGTATAAAAAAAGATATTTTAAAAATAGTAATTTAATAGAAAAAAGTTGAAAAATTATTTAGTACAATGTAACCGCTAACTTCTAAAAGAGAATGGTGAAATAATTTGCAAATAAAATCAAGTGAAATAGCAAATATAATAAAAAGTAAAATAAAGAATTATAAAAGTGAAATAGAGTTAGATGATATAGGAACAATAACTAGTGTAGGGGATGGAATAATTACTATATATGGCCTAAAAAAATGTATGTCTGGTGAATTGCTAGAGGTAGAAACCGGAGTTTTAGCTATGGCAATGAATCTTGAAGAAGATTCTGTAGGGGCTGTTTTATTGGGTGTAGATAGAAAAATTAAAGAAGGTTGTGTGGTAAAAAGAACAGGGAAAATAATTTCTGTACCTGTAGGTGAAGGTTTGTTGGGCAGAGTTGTAAATGGGTTAGGTGCACCTATTGATGGAAAAGGACCTATAGAAGCGTGTGAATATAGAAATATAGAAACAGTTGCGCCTGGTATAATTGAAAGGCAACCTGTTAGGCAACCTCTTGAAACAGGTATAAAAGCAATAGATGCTATGGTGCCTATTGGTAAAGGTCAAAGGGAATTAATTATAGGTGATAGGCAAACAGGAAAAACAGAAATTGCAATAGATACTATACTTAACCAAAAAGATAAAAATATTATATGTATATATGTGGCTATTGGTCAAAAAAGGTCTACTATAGCACAAATTGTTGAAACTTTAAAAAGCCATGATGCTATGAAATATACTATAGTGGTTTCTTCAACAGCATCTGATTTAATATCATTACAATATATTGCTCCTTATACAGGGTGTTCAATTGGTGAATATTTTATGTATAAAGGTAAAGATGTTCTTTGTGTTTACGATGATTTATCTAAACATGCTGTGGCTTACCGTGCACTTTCTTTATTACTTAAAAGGCCACCTGGCAGGGAAGCTTACCCAGGAGATATTTTTTATTTACATTCTAGGTTACTTGAAAGAGCTACTAAACTTAATGATGAATTAGGTGGTGGTTCATTAACAGCTTTACCTATAGTTGAAACACAAGCTGGAGATGTTTCTGACTATATACCAACAAATGTAATTTCTATAACCGATGGGCAAATATTTTTAGAATCTGAATTATTTTATGCTGGTGTTAGGCCAGCTATAAACTCTGGAATATCTGTTTCTAGAGTTGGAGGGAATGCACAAATAAAAGCAATGAAAAAAATTGCAGGTGCATTAAAATTGGCTTATTCACAATATAGAGAGTTGCAGGCTTTTGCTCAATTTAGCTCAGATTTAGATAAAGATACAAAAATACAATTAAAAAAAGGTGAAAGAATAGTTGAGATTTTAAAACAGCCACAAAATTCACCTATGAAAATTGAGCATCAGGTGGTAATAATATACCTTGCAGTAAATAATTTTTTATTAGATATTCCAGTGGATAAAATAATAGATTTTCAATATGATTTTATAAATTATATTGAAAATAACTATAATACAATATTATATAATATATGCAAAACAAAAGATTTAACACCAGAGATAGAAAAAACTCTTATAGAAGCAATAGGAGAATTTAAAAAATTATTTTTAAATAGTAGTGAAGGGTAGTTTTTTATGGCTGCAAGTGGAATAAAAGATATTAAAAGAAGAAAAAAAAGTATAGAAAACACAATGAAAATAACTAAGGCTATGGAGCTTGTTGCTTTTTCTAAATTAAGAAAAAGTAAAAAGCAGGTTGAGCAAACCAGGCCTTTTTTTAATAAAATTTATAATCTTATTAACGATATTGTGCTTACATCGCAAAATGTAGATTCTATTTTTGTTAACCAAAGTTTAGTAAAAAAAAGTTGTTATATTATTTTAGCGGGAGATAAAGGATTAGCTGGTGGATATAATGGAAATTTAATTAGGTTTACAGAACAACATATAAAAAAATATAATAAAAGCGATTTGGTGTTTATAACTATTGGTAAAAAAATCTCTGAGTTTTATAAAAAACAAAATTATAATCTTCTTTTTGATTATAGTAATATATATGAAAAATTAACATTTGAATTAGCTATGGAAATTTCTAATAAAATAATAAATAATTTTATTAATAATCACTTCCAAGAAGTGTATATTATATTTACTAAATTTGTTTCAACTCTAGTTCAAAAACCGAATGTAAAAAAAATATTACCTTTGAATTTAACCAATTTAAATAATGTGTGTAAAAAACAAAAATATGTTGTTTATGAACCTTCGGTACAAGAAGTTTTTAATGCTGTAGTTCCACTATATATAGCAGGAATTTTATATGGTGCTATTACAGAAGCTTTTGCTGCTGAACAAGGTGCTAGAAGAATAGCTATGGAAGCTGCTAATAAAAATGCGCAGGGTATGTTGCAAGATATTAATATTATATTTAATAAAGTTAGACAGTCTAAAATAACCCAAGAAATAAATGAGATTTCAGCAGGTACACAGGCAATTTGATAATTGTATTCCTATTTATGATTTTAAAAAGGAGAAAAATTTGTTATGAAAAAAAATATAGGTAAAATAATACAAATTGTAGGACCAGTTGTTGATATAAAATTTTCAAAAGATAGTTTGCCACAATTATTAAATGCAATAGAAATTACAAATAATGAAAAAAAAATTGTTGTTGAGGTTGCACAGCATATAGGTGGAGATATTGTTAGGTGTATTTCTATGAACTCCACTGATGGATTAATTAGAGGTTTAGACGCTATTGATACAGGAGAACCGATAAGTGTGCCGGTTGGTTATGAAGTATTAGGTAGAATTTCTAATGTTTTAGGTGAGCCTATTGATGGATTAAATAAACCTATGCCAAAAGAAAGATGGCCTATTTATAGGCAAGCACCAACTTATGAAGAACAAGAAACAAAAACTGAAATTTTAGAAACTGGTATAAAAGTTATTGATTTAATAGCACCTTACGCTAAAGGTGGAAAAATAGGATTATTTGGTGGAGCGGGAGTAGGAAAAACTGTACTTATTATGGAGCTTATAAATAATATTGCCAAACAGCGGGGAGGAATATCTGTTTTTACAGGGGTTGGTGAAAGAACAAGAGAAGGAAATGACCTGTATAATGAAATGAAAGAATCTGGAGTTATAGATAAAACGGCATTAGTTTATGGGCAAATGAACGAACCACCTGGTGCTAGAATGAGAGTTGCTCTTTCTGGTTTAACAGTTGCAGAATATTTTAGAGATAAAGAAGGGCAAGATGTATTATTATTTATAGATAATATTTTTAGATTTACTCAAGCAGGTTCAGAAGTTTCGGCACTTTTAGGTAGAATGCCTTCGGCAGTTGGTTACCAACCAACTTTAGCAACAGAAATGGGTGAGTTGCAAGAAAGAATAACGTCTACTAAAAAAGGTTCTATTACATCTGTGCAAGCTATTTATGTGCCAGCAGATGACCTTACAGACCCAGCACCAGCAACTACATTTGCACATTTAGATGCAACTACTGTGTTATCTAGAAATATTTCTTCTTTGGGTATTTACCCCGCTGTTGATCCACTTGATTCAACGTCCAGGATACTATCTGAAAAAATTGTTGGCAAGGAACATTATGAGGTTGCTAGAAAAGTACAATCTATATTACAAAAATATAAAGAACTTCAAGATATAATTGCTATTTTAGGAATGGATGAACTTTCTGAAGACGATAAAATAACGATTTATAGAGCTAGGAAAATACAAAAATTTTTGTCACAACCTTTTTGTGTAGCAGAAGAGTTTACAGGTATGAAAGGTAAGTTTGTTCCAATAGCAGAAACGGTTAAAGGCTTTAAGGGAATAATAGAAGGAAAATATGATGATATTCCAGAATCTGCATTTTTATTTGTAGGAAGTATAGACGAAGTTTTAAAGAATGCTAAGAAAGAAGGGTAGAATTTGTCTGAATTTAATTTGCAAATTTTTACTCCTGATAGAGTAGTTTTAGACAAGCAAGTTGAAAAAATAATTGTTAGAACAATCGATGGAGATGTGGGAATTTTAAAGAACCACGTTGATTATATTTCAACAATTAAAAATGGATTATTAACTATATTTAATACATGTGGAAGTAAAGATAAAGCTATTTTAAAAGATGGCTTTATTTCCGTTTTAGATGGAAAAGTTACCATTATGGTTTTAAGTTATAATCAAGAAAAAAATATATAAAGTAGAGGCATTACACAAAATGGAAAGTGATAGGGAAAATTTTACAAAAGATACAAATAAACAAAATGGAGAAAAATATATTAATAATTTTTCTTTAAAAAAAATAATTAGCAAAAAAATGAAGATATCAATATTAGGTTTTGCAATAATGTTTTTTTCTGTAATTGGTTTAGTTGTTACATTTAAAAGTATATATGTTAATGTGGTGAGGGTATTTAATAATACAGCAGAAAAAGAAGAATTTCAAAGATACATATTGCCTGTTTTGATGTTTGATCCAGTTCCTTTTGATGATATTAACCAAGTAGATAAATTTTCTATTTTGCAGTCGGCTATATGGGCAGCTTTTATGGACTATGGAAAAGATAAATATTTAAATGAAGATTATAATAGTTTAATTGTTCCGGTTAATGATGTGGAAAAAAGTTTAATAACATTGTATGGTAAAAATTTAAAAATTAAACATCAAACTTTTGGAGATGGTTTAATGAATAATTATATTTACAATGAAGATACAAAAACATATACAGTACCAATTTTAGACCAAGTGGGAATATATAGCCCAGACATTAAATCTATAGCTAAAAATGGGAATATATATACTTTAACTGTAGGCTATGTAAGGCCAAACGACATATGGCAAATGTATATAAGTGATGAAAAAAGAAAAAATAAACCAGAAAAATATATGGAATATGTTTTGAAAAAAATCAATGACGGTTATAATATAATAGCTATAAAAGATTCTCCAATAGACGATGGTTGGTTTGAATTAGATAACAATAAAGAAAAAGAGGACTAAAACTTGAAAAAATCTGGATATATAGACAATAATGTAGAAGATATAATAAGGTATAATAGTAATGTAACAGATGGCTTAAGTAGTGAGCAAGTTGCAAAAAGAAAAAGTCAGGGTTTGTATAATTATAATGTTACTCCTAAATTTAAAACAACTCGTCAAATACTTGTAAGTAATATATTTACATATTTTAATATCCTTAATTTTGTATTAGCTGTTTGTATTCTAGCTGTTGGTTCTTTTAGAAATGTATTTTTTATAGGTGTAGTAATCTGTAATGTTTTTATTGGTATATTGCAAGAATTAAAAGTAAAAAAAATTATAAAAAAACTTTCTATTGTTTCACAATCAGAAGCTACTGTTGTTAGAGATGGTAAAGAGACAGTAATAAATATATCTGAGATAGTTTTAGATGATATAATTATTTTAAAACCTGGTGACCAAATTTCGGTAGATGCGGTTGTAAAAAAAGGATTTATTGAAGTAAACGAATCTTTAATAACAGGTGAATCTGATTTAGTTTTAAAAAAAGAAGAAGATAAATTGATATCTGGTAGTTTTGTAGTTTCTGGTAGTTGTATAGCTAAAGTTGAAAACGTAGGTGTTAAAACATATGTATCTAAAATTTTAATGGATGTTGGTAAATACAAAAAATCGAAATCAGAAATAATGAAATATATAAATACGATTGTAAAGGTGGTTGCCATATTAATTGGACCTATTGCTATGTTAAGGTTCTATAAAGAATATTTTGTATTACAAAATCCATTGCAAGATTCTGTAGTATTAACAGTGGCTTCTGTTATTGGAATGATTCCAGAGGGGATAGTTCTGTTAACGAGTATTACGTTAGTTATGGGTGTAATTAGGCTTTCAAAATTAAATGTACTTACGCAGGATTTATTTTCGTTGGAAACATTAGCAAAGGTAGATATAATTTGTTTAGACAAAACAGGAACAATTACAGAAGGTAGTATGGAAGTTGATGAAATTATAAATGTAAGTAAAAAATATAATAATGAAGATATAAACACTATATTATGGAATTTCTGTGAAAATACAAAAGATAAAGGTTCAACAATTGAAGGGTTGAAAAAAGTGTTTTTAGATGAAAATTCAAATATTTGTAAATGGAATTTGGAATCTGTGGTTTATTTTTCTTCTGAAAGAAAGTGGAGTGGAATAAATTTTATTAATGAAGGGAATTTTGTTTTAGGTGCACCAGAAATTTTGTTAAAAGATAAAATTAGTGACTATATTTCTATAATTAATAAATATGCTTTTGAAGGAAAAAGAATATTAGTTATGGGAGTATCTGCTAATAAATTATTTATTGATGTTACACCAAATATTGAGCCTATATGTTTTATTGTAATGTTAGATAAAATTAGAGACAGTGCAATTGAAACGTTAAATTTTTTTAAAGAGCAAAATGTAGACATAAAAATTATTTCTGGCGATAATCCAATATCTGTATCTAAAATAGCTAAATTAGTAGGGTTTGAAGGTAGTGAAAAATATATTGATGTAAGTGATTTAAATACTCAAAATGAAATAGAAAAAGCTGTAATGAAATATAATATATTTGGTAGGGCAAAACCTGCACAAAAAAGGCAATTAATAAAAGCATACCAAAATATGGGGCATACTGTTGGTATGGTAGGTGATGGAGTAAACGACATATTAGCTTTAAAAGAGGCTGATTGTAGTGTAGCTATGGCTGCAGGTAACGATGCAGTAAGACAAATATCTAAATTTGTTTTACTTGATTCGAGTTTTAAATTTGTTCCTAATATAGTTAACGAAGGTCGTAGAGTAGTAAATAATATTATAAGAGCGGCTTCTATGTTTTTAATAAAAAATATTTATTCATTTGTTTTATCTTTAATATTGTTATTTTTTGCAACTTCTTACCCGTTTCAACCAATACAATTAACTTTATTAGGTGCATTAACAATAGGTATACCATCATTTTTTTTAGCCTTAAAAAAAAATAAATCACCAATAAAAGGTGATTTTTTAAAAAATGTTTTAGTTAATGCAATACCTCCTGCGGCAGCAATAATAGTAAATATTGTATTTATAAATGTTATTTCAAAATATTTAATTAATTTTTCATTAATACAAATTTCAACAATGGCAGTTATATTAACAGGTTTGTGTAATTTAATGGCATTAGTAAAATTATCAACACCATTAAATCTTAAAGATAAGATGTTGATTATTGTTTTTTCTTTATTGTTTATTTTAAGTATTATGTTTTTCAAAAATTTATTTTTTTTATCTAGTATAAATTTAAAAATGTTAATTGTGATGTTATTTTTAGGTTTGTATAATTATTGGCAAATAAATATTTGCACACATAATATGAAATATGATAAAGTATAAGTTATTTGTATCACCATACAAAAATCAAAGTATTTTTATAAAACATAGAGAAAAAAGGTTGTAATTAACCAGATTTAAAAAATCGGGTGCTAATTACAGCCTTTTTTTGGTTTATATTTTTTCTGATTTTTTCAGAGTATTGTTGCAATTTTGGTTTTTAGGTAGAAATAATATGGTAAAAAAATATCACAAAAATTTGCTTACAAAAAAGCAAATAGCTACCTAACTCAATAATATTTTTATTTCTGGTATTTAAATTGAATATTATTGGTAGATATATATTTAATGACTTTCAATCCATTTATCGCCAACATTAATGTCAACTTTTAGAGGTACTTTTAATTTTGTAACTTTTTGCATTTCATTTTCTAAAATTTTTTTTACTTGCTCAACCTCATTAATAGGTGCTTCAATAATAAGTTCATCATGTACTTGCAAAATAATTTTAGATTTTAAATTTTCTAACTTTAATTTGTTATATACGTTGACCATAGCCATTTTAATAATATCTGCTGCAGTACCTTGAATAGGTGTATTTTTAGCTATTCGTTCACCCAATGCTTTTAAATTTTTGTTTTTAGATAGTAATTCTGGTATATTTCTTTTTCTTCCAAATAAAGTAGTTACAAAACCATTTTTTGTAGCATCATCAACAACATTATCTAAATATTTTTTTACACCACTAAATTTTTTAAAATATGAATCTATATATTCTTTTGCTTCACTTATGCTAATTCCAATATCATTAGCTAAAGAAAAACTAGAAATTCCATAAATTATACCAAAATTAACAGCTTTAGAAAATGATCTCATTTGAGATGTAACATCACATATAGGAACATTAAAAACTTCTGAAGCAGTTTTGGTATGAATATCTTGATTATTTTTAAACGCTTCTATCATATTTGTATCATTAGAAATATCTGCTAATATTCTTAATTCAATTTGAGAGTAGTCACCATCAATTAATTTATGACCTTCTTCGGCAACAAAGTAACTTCTTAAATTTTTTCCTAATTCAGTTTTTATAGGTATATTTTGTAAATTTGGTTGTTCAGAGCTGATTCGGCCTGTTCGTGTTTCAGTTTGGTTAAAAATAGAGTGGATTCTATTATCTATTTTAACTTCTTTTAATAAGCCGTCCACATATGTAGTTTTAAGTTTGGTTAATAATCTATATTCTAAAATTTTATTTATTATTGGGTGCTTATCTTTTAAAAATTCAAGTACATCTGCATTAGTTGAATAACCAGTTTTTGTTTTTTTACCAGTAGGTAATTTTAATTCGTTAAAAAGAATATTAGCCAATTGTTTTGGAGAGTTTATATTAAACTCACAGTTAGCAGATGCATAAATATTGTTTTTTAAAATTTCTATTGATTCATCTAGTTTTTCACCAAATAAAATTAACCCTTTTTGATTAATTTTAAAACCAGTTAATTCTATATCTGCTAACACTTGGCTAAGTGGCAGTTCTACATTATTTAATAAAAAAGATAGGTTATTAGATTCAATTTTAGAAATCATAATGTTGCAAAGTTTAGCAAAAGATATTATCTTATCTTCTATATTGTTTGTAGTAACAGTTTTACAATAAAAGTTTATTAACTTATCTACATTATAGTCGCTAGAGTTGGGGTCTAATAAATAACCAGCTAGTTCAGAATCGAATTTAACTGGTAGTGTAGTTTTAAAATTTAGCAACATTTTTTTATGAAATTGCTTAGAGTTATTAATATATATATTTAATTTATTATTTTGGCTACAGTAATTTAGTAAAGCTTTAAATAAATTATTTTCGTTAGATGAAATAAATATTTTATCGTTTACCATTATAATGTAATTTATATTTTGTTCAATTAAAATGTATATATTTTTATTTTCCGATTGTTCTAGGTTGAATATTATATCATTAATATTTAGTAAATTATTGAAAGTGAGTTTAGGCTCTATAAAGTGGTTATTTAAAATTTTTTCACTATTTAAATTTAACCGTTTTATTATAGAAAACATTTCTAGGTCAGCTAATATTTTTAATAATTCTTCTTTATTTATGGCAGATATTTCATATTTTTTAATATCTGTATTTATTGGAACACAAGTGCAAATTGTTGCTAAATCTTTGCTTAAAAATGCCATATCTTTAGATGCTAATAATTTATTTTTTAATGTTGGTTTTTCAGGTATAGTGGTAATATTATTATATATATTTTCTATATTATGATATTTAGAGATTAATGAAAATGCAGTTTTTTCACCAATACCTGTAACACCGGGAATGTTATCAGATGCATCACCCATTAAAGCTTTTACATCTATTAATTCTGAAGGTGTAACATTATATTTTTCAATAATGGTATTTTTGCTATAGTTTGTTGTAACAGGTGAGCCAAACTTTGTAGACATAATTTTTACAGTTATATTATCATTAGTAAGTTGTAAACTATCTTTATCTCCTGTAGCAATAACACATTCTATATTATTATTTAATTCGGCAATTTTAGATAATGTACCTAAAATATCATCTGCTTCAAAACCTGGTTGTTCTATGGTACAATAGCCCATTAACATTAAAATTTTTTTTATTATAGGTATTTGGCTTATTAAGTCATCTGGTGTAGGTTTTCTAGTAGATTTATATTCGCTGTATTGTTTTACCCTAAAAGTTGGAGCTTTTACATCAAAAGCAACAGCAACATATGTAGGGTTAACCTCATCTAATAATTTTAAAAAAATATTTAAAAACCCATATATAGCATTAGTTGGTTGCCCAGATTTATTGCTAAGATTTTTTATTCCGTAAAAAGCACGGTTTAAAATGCTGTTTCCGTCTATAATTAAAAATTTCAATAAGGGTACACTCCTAATAGATGCTATGTATTTTTTTATAAAAATTATACTTAGCACAAAATTATAGCAGGTAATAATCAAATTACCTGTTAATTAAAGTTTATAAATCTAAAAAATCTTTTAATTTTTTACTTCTTGTAGGGTGCCGTAGTTTTCTAAGAGCTTTTGCTTCTATTTGCCGTATTCTTTCTCTGGTTACATCAAATTCTTTACCAACTTCTTCAAGAGTTCTAGGTTTACCATCATCAAACCCGAATCGCATTTTTAAAACCTTGGCTTCTCTATCTGTAAGAGTTTTCATTACATTACCTAGTTGCTCTCTTAACATTGTGTGAAAAGCAGATTCTGCTGGTGCAGGTACATCATTGTCTGGTATAAAATCGCCTAAATGGCTATCTTCTTCTTCACCTATTGGTGATTCTAAAGATATTGGATCTTGACTAACTTGCATAATTTCTTTAACTCGTTCTAAAGGTATATTAAGTTCATCAGCAATAGCCTCAAGTGAAGCTTCTTTACCAGTTTTGTGTAATATATTTCCACTAGCTTTTTTTACTTTATTTATGGTTTCTACCATATGTACTGGTATTCGTATAGTTCTAGATTGGTCTGCTATAGCTCTTGTAATAGCTTGTCTAATCCACCATGTGGCATAAGTTGAAAATTTAAAACCTTTTCTATAATCAAATTTTTCTACAGCTTTAATTAACCCAAGGTTACCTTCTTGAATTAAATCTAAAAAATGCATACCTCTACCTACATATTTTTTAGCTATACTTACCACAAGTCTAAGGTTAGATTCTGATAACTTTTGTTTTGCTTTTAAATCTCCGTTGGCCATTTTTTTAGCAAGTTCCAGCTCTTCTTTAGTAGAAAGTAGTTCAACACGGCCAATTTCTTTAAGGTAAGACTTTACAGGATCTTCTACATTATTAGGAGAATCTGCTATTGTATTAGTGGTTTTAGGCACTATTATACCTAAGTCATCTATATCTAGATTTTCTATGTCAAATTCAGAAAGGTCATCTATTATTTCTATATTATTAGCTTCAATAGTTTCGTAAAGGCTATCAACATGTTGGGCATCAAAATCAAGCTCTTCTAAAACATCGTTAATTTCTGTTGTAGAGAGTTTACCGTTTGCTTTACCAGAAGCTATAAGGTTTTGTATTAATGTTTTTTTTTCTTGACTATTCAATTAATAATAATCTCCTTTGTATTGATGTAAAAATAATAATAAATAGTAGAAGTAATTATTGGATATAAAAAAGTTAAGATTTATTTTTTTTAATATTAGAAAAATAATCCTTTAGTTGAGAGTTATCCATTTTGGAAAAATCAAAATTATTTTTGTTAGTTAGTAAAACGTTTATGTAATCATTTAAATCTTTTTCGTTAAAATTTAAATTTAAATCAGAGGCTAATAAATACGCTATTTTATTTACTGATTGCTCGTCCAAAAAGTTGGATAAATGGGTAATATCTATAGGTAAATTATTATTTAACCTTTTGGATATTACTTCGAATATATTTTTGTTTATGGGATCGCTAAAAATGTCAGGTTCTAACTTTGATTTTACAATTTTGTAAAAATCCGGATTTTTTAATAATATAGTTATTATTTTATTTTCTGCAATAATAACTTTAATATTATTATTATGGTTTGTTTGTTTTAATTGGTAACCT
>CAKTAG010000003.1 GCA_934527325.1 uncultured Candidatus Soleaferrea sp. | reverse complement strand
CTATTAGTTCATTTGTAAATTCTTCACCTTTTACATATATTATATTTTTATCTTTAAAATTATTTGCAATTTCGTTACAAATAGCGTAAAGTAGGTGAGTTTTACCTAACCCAGAGGCACCATATATAAATAAAGGGTTATAAGCTCCAGAAGGGTTAGCAGCAACTGCTAACGAAGCAGCATGAGCAAATTTATTAGATGAACCAACTATAAAAGTAGAAAATGTATATTCATATTCACCGGAAATATTTATTTTATCGGTGTTCGTAGGAATATTAAAAGAGTTAAAATCTGGAATATTATTGTTAGTTGCATTATTAGAAGAATTAGAAATTTCATCATCACATTTGATTTCTAATTCTATAGGGAACCCTAGAACATGTTCAAAAGCTTTTAGTAATAAATCCATATATTTTTCTGTAATAATTTTTTTTTGAAAATCGCTTTTTACATATAATACTGCGTGTTCACCATCAAAGCTAAGTGGCTTTATTACTTGTATCCACAAGTTATAGCCAACAGAAGAAATTTTATCTTTACAATAATCGCAAACTTTGGTGAAAACATCATTAAAAGATTTCATTGTTGAAAAAATAACCTCCTTTAGTTGAAAATTAAAACAAATACGATAAAAAGTTAAAATGTTAAAAATTTAGTTGAAAACTTGATGAAAAGAAATTATAAACATAATATTAACAGATATTTAACAGAATTATTTTAGCATAAAAAAAAAATTAAATCAATATTTTCAACAACAAAATAGAGTAGATAAAATTTTGAATTTTTAGGTAATTATGTATAAAAATATTTTTTAGTTGATGCAAATAAATAGTAGTATTATTAGAATAATGGTTTTAGTGAAATAATATATATAATATAAGACTTTTAACTATACATATTTATAATTAAAAATATATTTACCGATTTTAACTTAAAATGCATACTATATATTGATTACATTTTAGAAAGGTAGTGTTTTAGTAATGGATATCCAAAATGATAAATTACAAAATTTAATATCTATAGCTAGTAAAAATTTGGGAATTACTGAAAATGAGCTAAAAGAAAAATTGAAAAATAAAAATTTTAATAACCCTATGGTAAATAATTTATTGAATAACCCTGAAAAAGCAAAAGCTATGTTAGAACAACCTAACATAAAAAAACTTGTAAATAAGTTTTTGGGAGTAGAGTGATATTATAATGGATGACGTTTTAGGAAAGGTTCAAGAAATATTAGGCGACCCTCAAAAATTAGAAGGCTTTAAAAATTTAGCTTCTGCACTGCTTAATAACAACCAAGAAGCAGGTAACGAGCAACATATTAATGGTGAAAATAAAAATGAAATGCCAGATGTTGAAAATATTTTAAAGGAATTTGTTAGTAACAGTGGCAAACAAAACTCACAGCAAAATAGCAGTAACCAAATGAATGATAATTTAAATATACCGCTAAATATGGATTTAATTTTAAAAATTCAAAATGCTATGGCTGCTATGAACAAAAATGATAAGAATATTGAATTTTTAAGATCTTTAAGAATGTTACTTGGAGATGAAAAAAAACAGAAGGTAGATAGCGCTATAAAAATAGTAAGGTTAGTAAAGTTAATGCCTTTAATAAAAGATTTAAATTTGTTAAAGGATTTTAAAATAATATAAATTTAAGTGGTCACTGTAAAAAGTGGCCATATTAATTATAGTTAATTAAATTTTACAATAATGGTTATTCCTAAATTTAATAATACAGTGGTGATTTTTTGTGGCGAATTTTAAATATATTTATAGTGACAAAGAGTTTTTAAATATGAAACAAGATGCTATAAAAAGAACACATGAAATGCAAAATAAAAAAAATGTAAATTTAAATAACACAAAAAATCATAATGTAGAATTGTGTTTAAATGGCAATAATTTAGAAAATAAAAAAACTTTACAACTAAAAGAATTTAAAGCAAGTGATAAAAATAATAATAAAAAAGAAGATGTAAAATTGAAAAATGGTAAAACAAAAGGTAATGGATTTATAAATTTACCTTTTGTTGAACAAACACTTTCTAAAGATAATATTTTATTGTTAGCATTGATTTTTATTTTTATTAAAGAAAAAAGTGAGAATAAAGTAATTATATTTGCTTTATTATACATTTTTGCTTTTTAATGTTGAATTTAATTGTTAAAAAATTAACTTTAATACACTTAATTAAGAGATTTACAAATACATATAAATATTATAAAATATAACTATAAAAACTTATATAAGAGTTACTACGCTAACTTGATGTTTAAGTAGTTATAATTTTACTATTTCATAAGAAGGGGAAAATATGAAGGAATTGTTAAATTTATTTTTTGTTTTTTTTAAAATTAGTTTAATTACATTTGGTGGAGGGTACACATGCTTGCCAATAATGGAAAAAGAACTGGTTACTAAAAGAAAAATTATTACTAGCAAGGATTTATTAAGTAGTTACGCAATAGCTCAAATGATGCCAGGCCTAATTACTATAAATGTTGGCGTTTTAATAGGTTATAAAAAAAATAAATTGCCAGGTGTAATAGCTATAATGTTAGGAACAGTTATTCCACCGTTGGTTATTGGTATTATTATTTCTGCAGTATTAAGCAAGTATATGCAACTAGATATTTTTAATAACATTTTTTGGGGCATAAGAGCTGGGGTGGCTGTTTTAATATTTACTGTTATATATAAACTTATAGCTACTACAAGTAAAAGTTTAAAAAATATATTAACAATTTTTAGTGCATTTGGGTTATATTATTTTTTTAATTTATCACCGGTATACATAATTATAGCTACAATAATTGTTTTTATATTTATTGAATTTGTTAATGGAAAAAAAATAAAGGGAGATTAATATGACTTACATTTTACTGTTTTGGGAATTTTTTAAAATGGGACTTTTTTCTTTTGGTGGCGGTATGGCAACAATACCTTTTTTATACACAATGGCAGAAAAATACACATGGTTTAGTAAAGATGTTATTATGGATATGATTGCAATTGCAGAATCTACACCGGGGCCAATAGGCGTTAACATGGCAACTTACGCTGGGTATAAAGCTGCCGGTTTAACAGGTGCTATAGTTTCTACATTTAGTTTAGTTATACCATCTTTAATATTAGTGGTTATTGTTGCTAAGGTTTTAGAAAAATTTAAAGAAAATAGATATTTAAAATCTGTAATAGAAGGGTTGCAACCGGCTGTTATAGGGTTAATAATAGCCGTTTTTTTAGATATATTGAAAGTAGGCTTGTTTGCACAAAAGGCAACAGCTATTCAAAATTTAGATTTTAAGTTTATTGCTGTGTTTTTATTTTTTCTTTTGCTATTAAGTAAAAAAGATGTTAATATGATTATATATTTTATTTTAGCGGGAATTGTAGGTGTAGCTTGTTGTATGGTATAATACATTGAGTATATTGGTTATTTATTGAAATGCATTGACTAACAAAAAATGAACTTTACTTTATTGTAAGATTTTTAATACTTATTTTTAAATGTTTACATTATAATTATTTATATTACAGGAGCTTTGTTATTATGATTTTTACAAAGATGCAGCTTAATGGCAATGATTTTGTTTACATCAATGGGTTTAAAAATAAAATAGATACTCCTTATAACTTTTCACAAAAAATATGTAATAGAAAATTTGGCGTTGGTGCAGATGGGTTAGTTATAGTTAAACCATCGGTGAAAGCAGATTGTAAAATGGAAATATACAATGCAGATGGTTCTAAAGCTAAAATATGTGGTAATGCACTTTTATTATTAGGTAAATATTTGTATGAAGCAGAAGAAACTCCACTAGATATTAAAAAGTTAGAAAACGTAAAAGTAGAAATAGAAGAAAATATTAAAGAAATTAATTTAGATGTTAACTATAATGAAGTTGAGTTTGTTACTGTAAACATGGGTGAGCCTATATTTAACCCAATAAGTAATTTAGCTAAAGATGTTTATTCTATAGCACTTAGCAATGTAGAATATAATATTGAGTATTTAAAAATAGAAAATTTACATGGCGTTATAGTTGTGGATAATTTAGAAGATGTAGATGTTGAGGCAGTTGTTGAAAAAATAAAGAAATTAGTAGATGTTAAAAATGAGTTGAATTTAGAATTTATTGAGGTAATAAATGAAAAAGAAGTTAAAATGAGAGTTTTTGAACGTGGGGTAGGTGAAACTTTAAGCTGTGGTTCTGGTGCTTGTGCAGCAATAGCTATAGCAGTAAAAAATGGTTTTTGTACCAATAAAAGTGAAGTTAAAGTTGTAACTAATGGTGGTGAACATATTGTTAAGTTTTTACCCAACAAAGAAATAACTATAAAAGGCTTACCTAAAATAGTTTTTAGTGGTTGTGTTAGAATTTAATTAAACAGTTAATATGTTAAAAAATATTTTTTGTAAGGAGCAGTAAGTAAATTGTTAATAAATGAAAATTTTTTTAAGATTAAAAATAAATATTTATTTTCTAATATCTTGCAAATAGTTAAAGGTAAAAAAAAGCAAGAAGAAGATATTGAATTTATAGATTTGAGTATTGGTGATGTAAAATTACCTTTAAATAAAAAAGTAGTGAATGAGCTACATAGAGCAGTTGATGATATGGGTGATGAGGAAAATTTTAAAGGGTATTCACCAGAACAAGGATATGAATTTTTGCGTAATGAAATAGCAGAAAAATATAAAGGGCAAGGTGTTACATTAAATTTAGAAGATATATTTGTAAATGATGGTTCTAAAAGTGATTTGGGTAACATAACAGATATTTTTTCTAGAGAAAATATTATAGGGTTACAAAGTGTAGTTTACCCAGTTTATTTAGATGTTTGTAAAATGGGAGGCTTTGAATATACATGCATAAAATCTTACGAAAAAAATAATTTTTTGCCTATGCCAAAAGATATTGTAGGTGATATACCAACAATTATTTACCTTTGTTCACCTAACAACCCTACAGGAATGGCTTACAATAAAGAGCAACTAGAAAAATGGGTAAAATATGCATTGAATAACGGTATTGTTATTATTTTTGACGCAGCCTATAAAACTTTTATAAATGAAAGTGATATACCAACAACAATATATCAGATTGATGGTGCTAAAAATTGTGCAATAGAAATTTGTTCATTTTCTAAATCTGCAGGGTTTACTGGGTTAAGATGTGGGTACACAATTATACCTTCTGCAATAAGAGTAAGGTCTTTATTTTGCGATAAACATATTAGCTTAAATAGTTTATGGCAAAGGCGACAAGCTACAAAATTTAATGGTGTTTCTTATTTAACTCAAAAAGCTGCTACAAAAGTGTTAGAAGAAAATTTATATGAAAACGTTGCATATTACAGGAACAACGCTAAACTTTTAACAGAAGCTTTTAGTAATTTAAACTTTAAATATTGGGGTGGTGTAAATTCACCATACGTTTGGCTTAAATGCCCACCCGCTTTCGATTCTATGGAATATTTTTATTTTTTGTTAAATAGATTTAAAGTTGTAGTAACTCCAGGTATTGGTTTTGGAAGAGAGGGTAAAAATTTTGTAAGAATATCTGTATTAAATAAGTTAGAAGAAATAACTAAGTGTATAGAAAAATTCAATAACTACTATGGGTAAATAATAAAAAATTTATAAAAATAATTATTATTATAGATTTTTATGGAACATGATGTTATAATATACATAAGATGAAAATAAATTATATGTTTTTTACACATGGTATATAATTTTGTGTTTATAACAAATTGTATGTAAAAACATATAAAAAAAGGTGGGTATAGATTTGAAAATTTTTAATACACTTTCTATGAAAAAAGAAGAGTTTGTGCCAATTGAACCGGGTGAAGTTAAAATTTATTCTTGTGGACCTACAGTGTACAATTACATACATATTGGCAATGCAAGACCTATGTGTACTTTTGATGTTCTTAGAAGGTATTTGGAGTACAAAGGTTACACAGTAAACTTTGTACAAAATTTTACAGATGTTGATGATAAAATTATAAATCGGGCTATAGAAAATAACGTTGAGTTTTATGATGTAGCTGAAAAATTTATAAGCGAATATAAAATAGATGCAGAGGGGTTAAATATAAAAGCTCCAACTTATGCACCTAAAGCTACAGAAAATATAGATAAAATGATTGAAATAATATCTGGGTTAGAAAAAAAAGGCTTTGCTTACGAAAAATTAGGAGATGTTTTTTTTAGAGTTAGCAAGTGCAATGATTATGGTTGCCTTTCGCATATGCCAATGGAAGATTTGGAATTAGGAGCTAGAATAGAAGTTAACAGTAAAAAAGAAAATCCATTGGATTTTGTTTTATGGAAGGCGGCAAAAAAAGGTGAACCTTATTGGGAATCACCTTGGGGAAAAGGGCGCCCAGGTTGGCACATTGAATGTACGGCGATGATAAATAAAATTTTTGGACCAACTATTGATATTCACTGCGGTGGTAGAGATTTAATTTTTCCGCATCATGAAAACGAAATTGCACAATCTACTTGCTATACAAATAAAAAATATGTGAATTATTGGATGCACAATGGATACATTAACGTTGACAATAAAAAAATGTCAAAATCTGCTGGCAACTTTTTTACAGTTAGAGATGTAGCTAATAAATTTGGGTACCCAGCTATTAGGTTTATGATGTTGCAAGTTCATTATAGAAGCCCTATTAACTATAGTTTTGATGTTATTAAACAATGTATATCTGCTTTAGATAGAATAAAAAATTGTAAAGCTAACTTGGAATTGGCTATTAAAAACAACACTGGTATAGATTTGAATTTAACTGATGACAAACAGTACAATTTAACAAAATATAAACAAATGTTTATAGATGCTATGGATGATGATTTAAATACAGCAGATGCGATATCTGTTATTTTTGAGCTTGTTACAGAAATTAACACTAATATAGTAAACAAAAATGATGTTCCAAAAAGTTATTTGTTAATGGCTAAACAACTGTTTGATGAGTTGACTGGAGTTTTAGGTATATTATATGAAAGTGATAATTGTAAAAATGAGGTAGATGAGGAAATAAAACAATTGGTTGCTTTAAGGGAAAAAGCTAGAAAAGAAAAAAATTTTGTAGAGGCAGATAGAATAAGAGATGAAATAAAATCTAAAGGGTTTACTTTAGAAGATACACCGCAAGGAGTAGTAATAAAGTAAGTTTAAAAATAGTATAACAAAAATAAGTTATACGTTTAGTATATAAAAAAAGGAGAACTATAGTGAAGTGTATATGTAAATTTATTTCAATAAGTTTAGCAATTGCAACGGTAGTGCTAATGGGGCAATTTGTTTTTGCAAATGGCAAAACTTTATTATTGAATGGTGATTTTTATAGATTAAGTGATGGAGAATATATTTTACAAATAGAAAATGTTGAGCAACTTAAAGCTTTAGATGGCAAAAAGCTTGGGTTTAAAATAAAAAGTGAAGAAGTAAAAGATGGTAAAATCCAAAATATAGAAGAAGTTACAGAAATATTAGGTGTAAGGCAAGAAACAACAACGGGCAATAGTGACGTTATTTTTAAAGCTATACAGCAGATGTTAGTTAAAAGTGATGATAATAAAGTGTTGACTTTTGGTGCAAGTGGTGAAGGGTACGAAACCATGGTAAATTTACTTAATGGCGAGTTAAGTAATAAAAAAGAAAATATTGCTGTAGAATATTACGATAACAGAGTTAATGGAGATGTTACAACAACTGCTAAGGTAATTTATAAAATAGGAACTGCTTCATCAAATTCGGCTTCTTCTTCTGGGTTTGTATTTTACAAAGGTTCTAACACAACAAAAGAAGAAACAGAGGTAAATAAAGTTGCAACCGCTACAAATATTAATAAAAAAATGAATGTATCGGAAATACTTTTACAGCTAAAAGATGAAAATGTAAAAATTGCAACAGTTAAGCTAGGTAAAGAAAGTACAACGGTTATTCCTAAAAGTTTACTTTCAGAGCTTATGTACGATAAGTATAAAGATAAGGAAATAATTTTTGAAAAATTCAGTGACAATGCTTTGTTATTTAAATGCATAATGCCTGTTAGCAGTATAAGCCTTTGTGAAAAATTTGATATTGGAATTACAACACAAAATTCTAAGGTAGATGAAGTGTTGGTTGGTAAATGTAATAAGTATAAAATAATATCTTTTACAGAAAAAGGTACTTTACCAGCTATTTGTAGCTTTTATATACCTGTAGATTTAAAAGATTTTGATACATCACAACTTAAATTTTATTCTGTTGATGTGGAGAAAAAAAGCATTGAAAAAAAGAATATGACATTTGAATTAAAAGATGGGATGGTTATTTTTAAAACTGGTTTTGGTGGCAACTACATTATAACAGATAGTAATATTTAATATCTTAAAATTGTTTTAGTTTATAAATAAATTGTATTGGGTAATTACAGATTTTACTTTTTTAATCAGTGTAAAATAAAAAACTTATAGTAGTTAATAGTTTAAAATAAACTTTCTGCTATAAGTTTTTTTTATTTTGCTTAAAAATATTTGCCGCTTTTTTTAATGTTGTTGAAAAAACGTAAAACACGTACTGTGATATAGTATAGTAAAAAAATTACAAAAGTTTTTTACAATCTTTTAAATTATAATTCAAAAAGATGTTTTTTGCCCACAATTAGAATAATCGCCTTGAATGATTTGCTAAATTGTGTTATACTGTAACCTGTTGTGAATTTTTAATATTTGGAAGGAGAAGATACAATGGTTCGCAAAAACTGCGAAAGCGAGCAAAATAAGCAGTATAGTTTATTGTGTATGCAAAGCGGTCACAGCGAAAAAGAAGAGGGTAAAATCTTTTCTGTTGTGTCATCTAAAGTAAAAAGTTTAGCAAATAAATTTTATAACCTTGCTTATAAACTAGGGTTAAAAACTTTAAAAACAGGTTGTAGTGCATCACATTATATTAATAAAATTGTGTTATGTAATGTTAATAAAGGCAGCAAGCTTTTTAGATTAAAAATAAGGCGTGGGCTTAAAGCAGTAAGGCTTAATTTGGCAACAGTAAAAAACGAAGTTAAAGCACCTTTTGTTAAAGCTTATAGCCAATATGGAAATATAAAAGCAGAGTGTAAAAAGCAAAGGGAAGATGGCTTTTTACAAAGTTTAAATTTTTTAAGATCAATTTTAGTTAGTGGAATAAAAAATAATAAAAAAGTAATTCTTAATTTTATGAATTACATTTACCCTTTATGTGGCTTAGCTATATTTATTACTACCATTAACATTTTAAGCGGGTTTAAATATGGGCTTAGCATTGAGTGCTTAGGTAAGCATATTGGTTATGTAGAAAATGAATGTGTATTGTTAGATGCTAGCAAGGAAATGAATTCTAGAATTAATTACGACAAAAACCAAGAACCTATTAACTGTTTACCACAATATACTTTAGTTAGGTTGGGCAAAAATGCAACCTATAGCAATAAAGATGAAGTGGCAAATAACTTATTAAAAGCATCTAATAAAATGATTTGCTTTGCTACCGGTTTGTATGTTAACGATAATTTTATAGGTGCTGTTAAAAATGGTGAAGAGATACAAAATTTGATTGCTAGTCTTTTACAGCCATATAAAGAACGTTACCCAAATGATGAAGTTTGTTTTGTTGATGATGTTAAAATTGAAAGTGGGTATTATTTAACAAATAGCGTATCTAACTTAGAAAATATAAGTAAAAAAATTACAAAAAATGTAGAAGATAGGGTAGTTTATACTGTACAGAAAGGTGATGCCCCTTCTACAATTGCTTTAAATAATTCTGTTCCTTACCAGCAAATAAAAGATTTAAACCCAGGTATAGAACAAAGTTTAAAACCTGGTGAAGAGATTGTGGTTAAAAATTCTAAACCATTTTTAAGTGTAAAGGTAAATCAAACTTTTACCAGAGATGATGAAATTCCTTATGATGTTGAAACAATAGAAGACAGTAATATAAGCAAGAATTTTTGTAAAATTACTAGCCCTGGCAAAAACGGAGTAGTTAGAAGGAAATATAACACTACAATAATTGATGGGGTGATGGATAAAACTGAATTGGTTAATGAGAAAACTGTAATTTCACCGAAAACTCAAAAAGTATTAGTTGGTACAAAAGATACAAAGTTAATGCCTTACAAAGCAAGTGGTGAAAAAATTAAATTGGGTATAACTTTACTATCACCTGTTTATAACCCTAAAATTACTTGTGGTTATAATGGTTACCGTGGTCATGATGGTGTAGATTATAAATCTGCTACAGGTGATATACGTATATTTGCCTCGGCTGAAGGTACAGTAATTTTTGCTGGATGGCGTGGTGCATATGGTAATTGTGTAATAATTGACCATGGTAACGGAATACAAACTCTTTATGCTCACCATTCAAAGATATTGGTTAAAGTAGGAGATAAAGTTGAGGCAAGAACACAAATAGCTGTTATGGGGTCAACTGGCCGTAGTTCTGGTATTCATTGCCACAACGGGGTAAAAGTAAACGGTGTAACAGTTAACCCAGAAAATTATGTTGTACCTAGGTAATTAAAAAAATTATTTATAATAAATCGAGTAGTGGGTGGAAAATAACCGCCGCCCTCTCAGAGCACGGTACGTACCGTTTGGTTACACGGTGCTTTCAATAGTTGATATGCACAGGACTGATATGCTATGGCTGAATCATAAAAGCCATAGTGTATCAGTTTTTATTTGTTTAGTGCCCAGTGCAAAGGTTTATAATAATATCATCAACTGTTTTGCTTTTTTAAGCAAAGCCCGCAAGTTCCGGTGTTTTTAATAGGTTGAATTCTATATAATTGCACTTTTCACTTTTCAAAGTGTTTCTGATAATTTAGGTTTTGCCTACCTGCAGTGTGCCATCAATCAGCAACGCCTTTTTTCCGGTTCTTACCCAATCAATAATTGTTTTTTCAATTTTTCTATACAACGTACCTTCAACCCTTAATGCATATAGTATATCACAAAATAGGTGTTTTGGTAGTAGATTTAGAAAGCGTTTTGACATTTATTCTGTTTAAATTTATGTTTATATAACATTTTTTCTTTCTGGTATTTTCGTAGTAAGGTAAAAATTGCAGCTCTGTTATTTATTCTATCTGTTATTCTGACCAGTAAAGCCCACTACCTGGTAAATTCGGGGTTTTCACTTGTTAAAAATGTGCACCGTCAGGTGCGCTAAATTAAAAAATTATATTTTTTATTCAAAATTTTTTTATACTCCTTTTTATTTTTATGAAGATATGATAAAATATATATAAAATAAAATTTTAAGAGGTACAAAATTTTGTTTATTTGTAAAAATTTAAATAATATATATCTAAGTAATGTAGCTATTGCTATAGGTTTGTTCGATGGTGTTCATGTTGGCCATATGAAGCTAATAAATGAATTACAAAAAAGTAAGCTTGCAACATGTATTTTTTCTTTTGATATTAGCAACCGTAAGCCAGCTTTAAAACAAAATGCAGAAAGAATTATTAGCTTTGAAAAAAAGTGTGAATTATTAAGCAAAGCTAATATTTCTTACTTTATAGAAATTCCATTTGAACAAGTTGAATTAATGTATGCAGAAGATTTTATTGAAGAAATTATTGTTAAAAAATTGGGCTGCAGGCTTTTAGTTTGTGGTAAAGATTTTAAATTCGGTTATAAAAGGTTGGGTGATATAGATGATACTAGATGTATTTTAAATAATTATGGCAGTGATATTTTAGTTGTTGAAGATGCATTTGTTAATAATGAAAAAGTTAGTTCATCTAAAATACGTGAATATATAAGAACAGGGAACATATCAAAAGCAAATGCATTGTTAGGGCGAAATTTTACTTTAGATTTTGATGTTGTGAATTATTCGTTTAATGATGGAGTTATACTTCAAATGGTGGAAGATGAATTGGTTTTTCCGCCAAGCGGTGAATATAACTCTGTAATAAAGTTTGCTGAAAAAACTATAAAAACTAAAACAAACATTTATAATAGTTCAGATTATAAACTTGCTATTACATGTTGCGAAAAATATGATGTAACAAAATGGTTAAAAAATATTGTTATAGAGTTAATTTAGAAAAGTAAGGGAGTTTTATAAAATGCGAATATTAACTACAAAACAAATGATGTTACTAGAAAAAATAGCTTTTGAACACGGTTTTTCACAAGATATGCTTATGAGGAATTCTGGAGTGGCGGCTGCACTTTTTATAGGTAAAAAACTTGATCTAAAAGGTAAAAATTGTGTTGTTTTATGTGGCCCAGGTAACAATGGTGGCTGTGGGTATAAATTAGCTACAAAATTATATTGTGATTACATAGAAACATCTGTGCTTGCTGTTAAGGGTGAAATTAAAAATGAACATGTTATCGAAGCAAAACAAGCAGCACAAAAAAAGGGTGTAAAAATTTTAACAACAGATGATATAGAGTATACTAGCCGTTTAATAAAAGAAGCAGATGTATTAATAGATGCTATTTGGGGAATAGGTTTTAACGGCTTAATGAACGATGAATTACAGGCTTTAAATATATTATGGAAGAATAGCAATGCTACAAAATTTGCACTAGATGTTCCAACAGGTGTTATGGCAGATAGTGGAATAGTAGATAAATTTTGCTTTGAAAGTGATTATACTATAAGTTTAGATAGTTTAAAACCGGCACATGTTTTGGTTAATTCTAAAGAATATTGTGGCAGTGTTGCTATAGTAGATATTGGCATACCGGAAGATATACATAACAAAGTAGAAATCACACATTTTTTAACAGATGAAGATATGGTATTTAAAAATATAAAGCCAAGGTATTTTGGTAGCAATAAAGGTGACTATGGAAAGTTATTAAATATATCTGGAGCTAAACATATGGTGGGAGCAGCTACATTATCAACTTTAGGTGCGCTTAGGGTTGGTGCAGGGGTTACAACGCTTGCATCTGTAAAAGATGTTATTCAAAGTGTATCTTCAGTTGTTTTAGAATCTAGATTTTTACCTTTGGCAGAAACGCAACAGGGAACAATTTCTATGTACGCAATGTCTAAAATACTAGCTGCACTTAAAGAGGCTGATGGATGTTTAATTGGTTGTGGTTTGGGTTTAAATAACGAAACTATTACAATTGTGCATAAAATTATTAAAGAAGCTGAATGCCCAGTTGTTATTGATGCAGATGGTATTAATGCAATTGCAAAAAATGTAAATATCTTAAAAGAAAAAAAATCTAAAATAATTTTAACACCACATGTAGCTGAAATGGCTAGGTTGCTAAATGTATCTATATCAGAAGTGGCTAATTTTAGGTACCAAGTAATAAGTGATTTTGCAAAAGAATATAATGTAACGGTGGTATTAAAAGATTATAACACTATTATTATAGATGAGACAGGGAATGTGTATATTAATATATATGGAAATCCAGGACTATCTAAAGGTGGTAGTGGAGATATTTTAGCGGGTATGGTGGCAGGTTTGGTTGTGCAAGGCGTTAATAACCCGGCTGTATGTGGAGTATATTTACATTCTAAGGCAGCAGATAGTTGTGCAGCTAGAAAATCTCAATATGGAATGTTGCCTTCGGATATATTTGAGGATTTATGTGACATATTTGTTAAAAACAAAAGGTAACAATAAAAAAATTAATATGGTAATGTTTTCTTCCTTGTCTTAAAAAAAGGAGCAAGTTTTTTTATGAATAAATTTAAGCGGCCGTTAAAAACAAGGAGTAAAAATTTAAATAGGTTTGTAATAATATTTGCAATATTGTTATTGTTAACTTTGGGGTTAGCAATAGGTTTTAATTTTAATTGGCAGTTATTTAAAGTAAAAAAACAAGCTGTTGATATAATATCTGAGCTTTCGAAAACTTACCAAACAAATTTTGATGTTGTTAGTAGCAGTGGTGTTATAAAAGGGTTGGTTACCAAAGAACAAAATAAAACCACAATTGAAATATATGAACCAGAGTTGTTGTTAGGAACAAAAATGGTTTATAATGGGCAAGAAGTTACTGTTGCTTATAAGGGCATAGAAGCTAAAACTAGTAATAATTGTGTACTTAATAAGTTCCCTATTAGCGCAATAATAGATGTAGAAAATATGGTATATAAAGGTGAATATGATAATTGGGATGTAAAAGATGATATTTTGTGTGTAGAAGGAAAGTATAGTAATAGTAACTTTAAATTTAAAGCAGATTTAAGAAAAAATAAAGTAATTTCTATTTACCTAGAAGAGGGTAATATTACTGCTAACTATTAAAGTAAAAAATAACAGCAGTTTATATGTAACGGTATTGAAGTAAAATGTTCCACGTGAAACATTGAATAGTGGTTTTTACCTATAACTATATTATAAAAATTCAATCCAATATCTAGGCTACAGAAAAGGTAGGGTAATTTTTTTTATGGATTACGAAAACATAACAGCAGGTATAGAACCTGGCGGTTCAAAAAAAATTTATGAAGCTAGAATATTAATATGTTTTTTATTAAACTTATTAAACAAACCGTTATCTAGATCTGATATAAATAATATATTACAATATAAAAGCTTGGTTAACTATTTTACATTTGCACAAGCGTTTAATGATATTATAAAAGATAAGCATATTGTGGAATATAAAGGGGAAGATAGTAAAGAAAAAAATATTGAGCCGCTATTTGTGTTAACAGCAGCGGGTAAAAAAACAGCAGATGTATTTAAAAATACAATAGCTTCTACAGTAAAAAACAAATTAGAATTAGCTGCCAAAGAATATTTAAATAACTTAAAATTGTTAGAAGAAAATATAGTTACAATTAATAAAGTTGATGATGGATATATGGTGTTGTGTAGAATAAAAGATGTTGGTTCAGACCTTATAACCATTAATATATTTGCCCCAGATAAACAAATTGCAGAAAGAATAAAAAAGAATTTTGTAAAAGGTTCGTTGGAATTATACCAATACATTTTCGACTTTTTAACTTATTAAATGTTGAATTGTTTAAAACTTAAAAAATGAGTGTTGTGATGTGTGGTTTATAATAATTTATAGTATTTAAACCATATAAGGTTCTTGGAGAGGAACTAAAAAACTACTACATTTATTATACAAGGATGTTTAATAAAAATTGAGGAAGATGTTAAAACTTTGTTTATCGCGAGCGGCTGTTTTTGGAATGTTAATATTAATACAGTTGGTTGCTATAATTGGTTTAATTTGGGGGTTAGGTAAAACTTACACAGATTTATATATAATTTTGGAGTTGCTAAGTTTTGTTATTGCTGTGGCTATTGTTAATGGTAATAGAAATCCATCTTACAAATTAGCTTGGTTGCTTGCAATGCTTACCTTCCCGTTATTTGGGTCTATGTTCTACCTGTTTTTTGGCATTAGGCATAGCAACACTAAAAGTAAAAAACGCAGGCAGAAACATAAGGCTAAGTGTTACCAATATTTAAATTTTAATGTAAATGTAGCAAATAAAATAAAAGAGTTAGATTTGCATGTATATAGGCATTCAAAATACATAAGTGATTTTAGTTATTACCCACCGTATGTTAACAGTTTTTGCCAATATCTTTCACCTGGTGAGCGAAAGTATGAAAAATTAATGGATGAGTTACATAAAGCTAAGAAGTTTATTTTTTTAGAATATTTCATAATAAAAGAAGGCTTTATGTGGAATAGTATTTTAGATGTGCTGGAAAAAAAAGCAAACGAAGGGGTAGATGTTAGGGTTATTTATGATGATGTAGGTTGTTTATTTGATTTACCGAGTGCATATTTTAAAACACTTGCAGCAAAGGGAATAAAATGTAAAATATTTAACCCTGTTGTTCCGTTTATAAATATATATATGAACCATAGAGATCATAGAAAAATAGCTGTAATAGATGGAAATGTAGCTTTTACTGGTGGAACAAATTTAGCAGATGAATATATTAATAAAGATAATAGGTTAGGGCATTGGAAGGATAGCGATTTAATGGTTAAAGGTGAAGCGGTTTGGAGCTTTACCGTTTTATTCCTGCAGATGTGGAATTTTTTTAAAGATTATGATGATGATTGGAATAAATTTAAAGGAACAGAAAAAGATGAGCAAGTAGTGCAGGATGGATATATACAACCGTTTGGAGATATACCAATAGATGATGAAAATGTATATGAAAATACATATATAAATTTAATTAATTCAGCTAAAAGATATGTTTACATAATAACGCCTTATTTAATTATAGATAATGAAATATTAGAAACACTTGTGTTAGCGGCAAAAAGCGGAGTAGACGTACGGATAATTTGCCCAGGGGTACCAGATAAAAAGATGGTATATTTGGTTACGTCAGCTTTTTTTAAAAAGCTTGTTAAAGCGGGTGTAAAAATTTATTTGTATAAACCTGGTTTTATACATTCTAAATTAGCTGTTGTAGATGACCAAGTGGGGATAGTTGGTACAGCTAATTTAGATTACCGTAGTTTTTACCTCCATTTTGAATGTGGGGTTTGGATTTATAAATCTAAAGTGTTGTTAGATATAAAAGATGACTTTATTGAAACGCAGAATAAAAGTGAACTAGTAACTTTAGAACACTTACATGAAGTAAATATATTTACTAGAATATTTCAATCGATATTGCGTATATTTAGCCCGATGTTGTAATTTAATATTTTTAAAAATTGATGCAGGTAACTTGTGTTGTAAATTAGCGGGGTGTAAAGTTTTTACAGGTCAATTATTTGCTATTTATTTTCTTAGATGTTAAAAAAAATAATGCACTTTACACAAAAAATATATTGAAAACTACTTGACTATATGCTATAATATTGTTAACATAAATATTTTAGGTTAGCAGAGTTGATGTAAAGGGGTATATAGTGCAAAAAAAGCCTTTAATTCTATTGTTGAGGGGTAAGTAAAGTGAATAAGGTAAGTAGAACAAATAAGATAAAAAGAGTAAAAATAATTAACAAATTTGTAAAAATAACCCAATCGGGGGGGGAACTAGGTAAGTTAAATAACAGTTTTTTTAAACTGTTATTTTTGGTTATTTTTTTAAATTTGCTTAGCTTTGTTAGCTTTGGTGAGCCATATACAAAAAATGGGGTAAAGTATGATTTTAAAATAGATGATACTACTACTAATACTGGTACTTTAACAATTTCTAAAATCAAGGATGATGGCACAACTAAAAGAGAAATAACTCAAGAAGGTGTAGCAAATGCCATGATTTCGAATGGTGGTATTACAGCTATAACAACAGTAAAAATAGAAGATGGTATAACAAGTATAGGTGATTGGGCATTCAGTAGTTGTACATCATTAAGTAGTATAACAATACCCAATAGTGTAACAAGTATAGATGATGGAGCATTTTATAATTGCACATCATTAAGTAGTATAACAATACCAGAAGGTGTAACAAGTATAAATAATGGTATATTTAGTAATTGTACATCATTAAGTAGTATAACAATACCAAAAGGTGTAACAAGTATAGGTTTCAGTGCATTCAGTAGTTGCACATCATTAAGTAGTATAACAATACCCAATAGTGTAACAAATATAGATAATGGTGCATTCAGTAGTTGCACATCATTAAGTAGTATAACAATATCAAGTAGTGTGACCGAGATATGTGATTGGGTATTTAGTGGATGCACATCATTAAGTAGTATAACAATACCAAATAGTGTAACAAGAATAGGTGAAGATGCATTTGATTGTTGCACATCATTAAGTAGTATAACAATACCAAAAAGTGTAACCGAAATAGGTTATGGTGCATTTATTGATTGTAATAAATTGAGGACAGATGGTGATGTGTATTATTTAGGAGCTGAAAGAGAATGGAGCTCAATTGCAATAGATGAGGACAACGATGCGTTACGTAATGCAAAAAGAATACATTGCGTAGAAGAGTTAACTGTAAATAAAGTTTGGAAAGATGTAAATAACAAGTCAAGAAAAAAACCAGAATTGGTGTTGTATAGAGTATACGAAGGTTGTAGCAAAAATGGTGAGTATTATAGCTATATCAAAGACGATGCCGAGATACCAATCAAATTAGGTGAAGGTGACTACGTTAAAAAAGAAGAAAAAGAAACTTATACAGTATACAAAAAAATGGTTGAAAGTACTGAGTATATACAAGGTAATTTTCAATATGATTTAGATGGGAATGGAAATTACCAAGATGTTAAGTTTGATACGGATACTGGAAAAGTAGACGATGATGGTGGAAAAGATGAATGGCAGTGTAAATTTCCAATTGTTGACCATATAATAGGTAATAAATATGCAGTAGGTGAAAAGCGAATGAAAGGTTATACATCTGATGCATATGTTGATTAACCTTGGCAAATATAGTTTATAGTTAAATTTAAATTACTCTTTAATGGGTAGCATAAAAAAACTGTGCGCTTAATAGTGCACAGTTTTTTTGGTTTAAAATTTGTTTGCTGTAATGTGTTTTATTTTGTAATTATAAATTGTTAACAAGTTGTTTAAAATGGTTACCACGTTCTTCAAAATTGCAGTAAGCGTCGTAACTGGCGCTAGCTGGCGAAAATAAAACAACATCACCATTTTTAGCTATTTTATAAGCAGTTTCTACAGCTTTTGGCAAATCACTGACTTTAAAAATATTTATACTATTTTTGTTATAAGCTGGGTTGGTAGTTAAAGCTTGGTATATATTTTCGCTAGTATCGCCAGTTAATATTAATGTAGAAACGTTTTCTATAATATGTGGTACTAGTGGTTGGTACGGAATGTGTTTATCGTACCCACCGGCAATTAATATAACTTTTTGCTTAAATGCCTTTAAGCCAGCTATTGTTCTAGATGGACTAGTGGCTATTGAATCGTTGAACCATTTAGTGCCATTTACATTTTTAACAAATTCAATTCTGTGTTCTACACCTTTAAAAGATGTTGCAATTTGCTTATAAATATGTGGGTCTACATAGCTTTGAGTTGCAGCAATAGCAGCTAGGTAATTTTCTATGTTATGGTTACCAGGAATTACAATATCTGAGCCGTTAAACAAAAAGTTTTTAATGCCGTTTTTAACCAAGAATATATTTTTTTCTTCATCTGCAAAAGCGCCAGTTAAAATTTGAGTTTTAGTACTAAATAAGTTTATGCAAGCTCTAGTTTGGTTTGCAAAATGGCGCGTAAGTTCATTATCGAAATTTAAAACTGTTTTAGCTAACGAGCTTTGGTGAATAAAAATATTTTTTTTAGCATTAATGTATTCATCCATATCTCTATGAACATCTAAATGGTTTGGGGAAACATTAGTTATTACAGCAACATCTGGGCTTTTACGCATAGATATTAATTGAAAGCTAGAAAGTTCAACAACTGCAAAATCAGTAGGTGAAATAGCTTCTATTGTTGGTAGTAACGCTTTGCCAATATTGCCACCAAGATGAACAGTGTAACCTTGAGCTTTTAAAATTTTGCTTATTAAAGTAGATGTAGTTGTTTTTCCATCGCTACCTGTTATGCCAATTATTTTGCAAGGGCAAAGGTCAAAAAAAACTTCCATTTCGCTAGTAACAATAGTTCCATTTTGGTGCAGTTGGTTTAAAAGTGGGTGGTTAAAGTTCATCCCCGGAGTTCTAAAAACAATATCTTCGTAAATATTTTCAAGGTAGTTGCTGCCTAAAATTAATTTTACGTTAAGGTTTTTAAGTTCTGTTATTAAATTACTGTTAAACGAAGTTGCGTCTTGCTTATCTCTTACTGTTATATTTATATTTTTTTTGGCTAACATTTTTATTGTATCTATATGGCTTACACCAATACCTAAAAATGTAACTGTTTTTGTTTTTATATTGTTAATAAATTCGTTGAACTTATAGTTGTAATCCATAAGTAGCCCCTTTTAGTTTAAATGTAATTTTAAGTTAGCCCAATAAACTCCCTTAAAATGGAATTGGGAGGAATAATTGCGCTATTTAATTTGTTAAAGTACATTAGTTTATTATGTACTTCCAAAAGTTTTGGGTAAAAATAATCATCTTTATTGCAGTTGTTAATAATTTCTTCTAAATAATTATGGAATATACATGGTTCATAGCTTATACATGAATCAATAAATATCTCTGCAGAGTTTTTAAACGGCACTATATATTTTTCTTCACCTTCACATACCGTTGGCCAACTTTTTAATGTTTCATAAGCGGGTGTATTTCTAAACTTGCAATCTCTAATAATGCGCCTAATTAACCTTAGGTTTTGTGGCGAAATAATAATTTTGTTTTGGTAGATGTAACTGGTGCTAACACTAACGTAAACTTTTAAGCATTTATTTGAATAATAATCGCAAAGTAAAGATGGATTTAAAGCATGTAACCCTTCTAAAATTAAAATATCTTTTTTACCTATTTTTATAGTTCGTTTAAAGTTACTCCGTTCATTTGTTATAAAATCAAAAACGGGGAACTCGCTAATTGAGTTAGTTACCAGTTCGTTTAAGCATTTGTGAATAAGTGGTAGGTCTAATGATGCTATAGATTCATAATCAGGGTTACCATTGCTTAATGTAGGCAAATTTTCACGTGTAAGAAAAAAATCATCTAAAGAAATTGACCAGGCACCTATTCCTTTTGCTCTTAAATAATCTTTTAATAGCTGGGCTGTGGTAGTTTTGCCAGAAGAAGAAGGCCCAGCAAGAAGCAATATTTTATAAGTATTAGGGTTTTTAACAATTAAATTGGTTATATTGCTAAGTTTGTTAGTGTACATTTGTTCGCACTTAGCAACAACGTTAAATGAAATATTTTTAACTAAAGAGTTTATTTCATTTACATCAATAAATTTATATTTATGAGTTTTATTCACAGTTATTACCTTTATTTTTAAATTATTGTAAAAGTATTTTATGGTGTTTTACACATAAAATTCGTTTAATAGGTCGGCATCAATTCTATCTAATTCCTCTTTAGGCAACATTTTAAGCATGCACCAACCTAAACTTAAAGTTTGTTCCATAGATCTATCTTCATCAAAATTTTGTGCAATAAAATGTTCTTCAAAAACTTTACCAAATTTTAAGTAGCATCTATCTATAGCAGTTAATTCTTCTTCACCAATAACCGAGGCTAAAGATCTGATTTCTTGAACTTTAGCGTAACTAGAAAATAATTGGTTAGCTAAAGCGGCATGGTCTTTTCGGGTATATTCTTCACCAATACCATCTTTCATAAGCCTAGAAAGAGATGGTAAAATTGAAATTGGAGGGTAAATCCCTTGCTGGTCTAAAGCTCTATCTAAAACTATTTGCCCTTCTGTGATGTAGCCTGTTAGGTCTGGAATAGGGTGAGTTATATCATCGTTGGGCATAGTTAATATTGGTATTTGAGTTACAGAACCAGTTTTTCCTTCTATAATTCCAGCTCTTTCGTACAGTGTGGCAAAATCTGAGTATAAATAGCTAGGGAACCCTTTTCTGCCTGGAATTTCACCTTTAGATGAACTATATTCACGTAAGGCTTCGGCGTAAGAAAGCATATCTGTCATAATAACTAAAACGTGCATATTGTGTTCAAAAGCAAGGTATTCAGCAACAGTTAATGCGCACCTAGGTGTTAAAATTCTTTCTATTATTGGGTCGTTAGAAAGGTTTAAAAACATTACAACGTTTTGTAAAACACCAGCTTTTTTAAAAGATTCTTGAAAATAATTTGCAACATCGTTTTTAACACCCATTGCAGCAAAAACAATACAAAAATTTTCAGAGTTAGAATCGTTAATTTTAGCTTGGTGAACAATTTGAGCAGCTAATTTATTATGGCTCATACCGGAACCAGAAAAAATAGGCAGCTTTTGACCTCTAATAAGGGTAGCTAAAAGGTCAATAGCAGATATACCGGTGTTGATATAGTTCCTAGGGTAAGTTCTAGAAACAGGGTTAATAGGTTGCCCGTTTATATCTGCATATTTTTCAGGGTATAGTTCACTTAAGCCATCTATTGGTTTACCACTACCGTTAAATATTCTGCCCAATATTTCTTTAGAAAGTGGAATTTGCATAGGGTGCCCTGTAAATTTAGTTTGAGTGTTTTTTAAGGATAAGTTTCTAGTACCTTCAAAAACCTGTAGAACAACTTTATCTCCGTGAATTTGAACAACTCTACCCATTCTTGTTGAGCCGTTATCTAACCTTATTTCTACTACTTCATCGTAACCAACGCCAGAAACGTTTTCTAACATAATAAGTGGACCTTTAATTTCTTTTAGGCCTATATATTTTACACTCATTTACAAATTACCTCCAAATTATATAAACAACAAAAAATTCAAATTAATATTTTATATGCTTGCTATTAAGTACAGCTAAAATTATAACATATATATAAAAAAATTAAAAGAGAAAATAAATTTTTAGTTTATAATTTTTATTTGATGTATTTTAAATAATTAAAAATTTTTGTGAAAAATTTGGCTGTTAACAATAAAAAATTAAAAAGTGGAAAAAACAGTAGATTTTTTATAACTAATGTGATATAATAATTAGAATTGAAGGATTATTGAAATAGTTGTATATACTGTACAATAAATTTTAAATGTGAATTAATTGGGGGATTAAAAAAATGGCTTTAAAAAAATGTGAAAAATCTAAAGGTAGTAATTATATTTTAGAAGTATCTGTTCCTAAAGAAGACTTTGTTAAAGAAATAGATAACGTGTATAGAAAAAATGTGAAAAAAATGAATATACCTGGTTTTAGACCAGGAAAAGCTCCAAAGGCTATAATAGAAAAAATGTATGGTAATAGTATTTTTTGGGATGATGCTATTAATAATTTATACCCTAAAGCTTATATGGAAGCAGCAAAAGAAGCTAACTTAGATATTGTAGGTACAGAAAAAATAGATATTATTTCGGTTGATATGGATAACGGCTTTACTTTTAAAGTTGAATGTGTTACTACACCGGAAGTTGAAGTAAAACAATATAAAGGTTTAAATGTTACCAAAAATACTAAAAAAGTTACAGATGAGGATGTAAATGCTGAAATAGATAGAATTAGAAATTCATATTCTAGGGTAATAGAAGTTACTGATAGACCTGCACAAATGAATGATGAGGTTGTTATTGACTTTGAAGGCAAAATAGATAATGTAGCTTTTGAAGGTGGTAGCTGTGGACATTATACATTAAAATTGGGCTCGCACCAATTTATTCCTGGTTTTGAAGAACAAATAGTAGGGCATAAAATAGGTGAAGAGTTTGACATTAATGTTACCTTCCCTAAAGATTACCATAGCAAAGAGTTAGCAGGTAAAGATGCAGTTTTTAGTATAATTATTCATGAAATAAAAGAAATAGAATTGCCAGATTTAGATGACGATTTTGTTAAAGATATAAGTGAATTTGAAGATGTAGATTCTTTTAAAGCAGATATTACAAATTCTATTCAAAAATACAAAGATGATATGGCAGATAAAGAGGTAGATGAAAAATTAATAGATGCTGTTATAGCAGATATGGAAGTAGATTTACCACAAATTATGGTAGAACACAGAATCGATGAATTACAAGAAGATTTTGAACATAAGCTAAGTAAACAGGGGGTAAAGTTAGAAGATTACCTTAAATATGCTAAACAAACCTTAGAAGAATTTAGAAAATTATTTAAGCCAGAAGCTATTAGAAATATAAAATTAAGGCTAGCGCTTAAAAAAATAGCAGATATAGAAAATATTAAAGTATTGCAAGAAGATATAGATAAGAGCATTGAAGAAATAGCAAAGGCTAATAAAATGCTAATAGAAAAAGCTAAAAACTTTTTTGATGAAGAAATTATAAAGAAAAACATAAGGTTTGAAAAGGCTATAAACTTAATTAAAAGTACAGCTAACATTAAAGAAATACCAGAAGAAGAAAGTAAGTAATATTATTTATATGTAAATTATTTAATAATAAATTACATACAATTATATAGAGGTGGAAAATTATGAGTTTAGTTCCAGTAGTAATAGAACAAACAAGCAGAGGCGAAAGGTCATACGATATTTATTCTAGGTTGTTAAACGATAGAATTATAATGTTAAGTGACCAAATTAATGATGTTACAGCTAGTTTAGTTGTAGCACAGTTGCTTTACCTAGAAGGGCAAGACCCAGACAAAGATATTAATTTATATATTAATAGCCCTGGTGGAGTAATAACATCTGGAATGGCAATATATGATACTATGCAATATATAAAGTGTGATGTTTCAACAATTTGTATTGGCATGGCAGCTTCGATGGGTGCATTTTTACTTTCTTGTGGGGCTAAGGGCAAAAGGTTTGCGTTACCAAATAGTGAAATTATGATTCATCAACCTTTAGGTGGTGCACAAGGTCAAGCTACAGATATTAAAATCCATGCTGAAAGAATTCTTAAAATTAGAGAAACTATAAATAATATTTTAGCATCTAACACAGGTAAAAAATTATCTATTATAGAAAGAGATACTGAAAGAGATAATTTTATGTCTGCTAAAGAGGCACAAGAATATGGACTAATAGATAAAGTTATAGTTAAACGGTAAATATTGGCTATGTTTGTGATTTTACATTCAAAACATGATCTAAAAAAAATAGCTCAAGTGTCTCATACTGTAGGTATATGGTATGAGACACTTGATGTATAACATAATTAATATTATATATAAAAATATTAGGTGTTTATTAAAATATATTCCTAATATTTATGTTTTAGAAATATTTTATACGTTGTTTGCAATATTTGGGTATTATAATATTATTAAGGTTAATGCTCTCAATTATTATTTTTGAAGGGAGAATATAAATAAAAAAATGTCTAAAAGTAATAATGGTAATGATGATTACAATAAAAATTTAAGATGCTCTTTTTGTGGCAAATTGCAGGACCAAGTTAGTAGAATGATAGCTGGCCCAGGAGTATGCATATGTAATGAATGTATAGAACTTTGCCAAAGTGTGCTATCTGAAGAAAATATAGCACCTAATAAAAAGAAAAAAGCAGATAAAAAAGCTTTTGAGTTGCCTACACCTATGGAGTTAAAAGATTACTTAGATGAATATGTTATAGGTCAAGATAAAGCTAAAAAAATTCTGTGTGTAGCGGTTTATAACCATTACAAAAGAATAAATAAAGGCAAAGATATTGGTGATGTAGAAATTCAAAAAAGTAACGTGTTGCTGCTAGGCCCTACAGGGGTAGGCAAAACTTTGCTAGCACAAACGTTGGCTAAAAGGCTAGATGTTCCTTTTGCAATAGCAGATGCAACTACATTAACAGAGGCAGGGTATGTTGGTGAAGATGTAGAAAACATATTGCTAAGGTTAATACAAGCTGCAGATTTTGATATAGAAAAGGCAGAAAAAGGAATAATATATATAGATGAAATAGATAAAATAACAAGGAAAAGTGAAAATAGATCTATAACTAGAGATGTTAGCGGTGAAGGAGTTCAACAAGCATTATTAAAAATTTTAGAAGGAACAGTAGCTAATGTTCCTCCTCAAGGTGGTAGAAAACATCCACAACAAGAGTTTATAGCAATTAATACATCTAATATTTTGTTTATTTGTGGTGGCGCTTTCGAGGGTATAGATTCTTTTATTCAAAAAAGAATCTCAAAATCTTCTATGGGTTTTGGTGCACAAATAAAACATACTGGGCAAAATATGGACGAATTGTTGCAACAATTGACACCCGAAGATTTGGTGAAATATGGAATGATACCAGAGTTAGTTGGTAGAATACCTATAATATCTTCGTTACAAGATTTGGATGTTGAAGCATTGGTAAAAATATTAGTAGAACCTAAAAATGCTATTTTAAAGCAATATAAAGCTTTATTTAAAATAGATGGCATAGATTTAGAATTTTCGAAAGATGCAATTAAGTATATAGCACAAAAAACCTTAGAAAGAAAAACTGGTGCAAGAGGTTTAAGAGCAGTAATAGAAGAAATTTTATCTGATATTATGTTTACTTCTCCTTCTGAGAGCAAAATTAAAAAAATTACTATTTCTAAAGAATGCGCACAAGGCAAAGCTGCACCAATTTTGGAATATAAAAGTTAGTTAACTTTATAGCTAATTATATAAAATAGGTGTAGTTATAAATAGGCCCGTACTAATATAAAAAAGTACGGGTATTTTTTAGTAGTAGCAATATTGATTTGTAAGTTTCACCTATACCTTGTTTATTATAATAAACGGGGTTTATTCTATTGGCAGTAAAAATTTTGCATTTATTAAAAAATAAATTGTAATTTGTTTAATAGTTTTAAGAACTATAAAAAAAGGGATAAGGTGATAAATTTGAGAGTTAAACATACATATAATAAAATTCCTGTTGTAGCGTTAAGGGGAGTTGTGGTTTACCCTGGTAGTAAAATGCACTTTGATATTGGACGTAAAAACTCTATTTTGGCTTTGCAAAAAAGTATGGAAAAAGACCAAATGGTTTTTTTGGTTAGCCAAAAACAAGTAGCGTTAGAATACCCAACAGGTGAAGATATATATAACATTGGTGTAATAGCAAAAGTAGACCAAGTGGTAAAAAATGCTGATGAAAGCTTGCAAATATTTATTGAAGCGGGTAAAAAAGCAGAGATTAAAATGCTATATGAATATGGTGATTTTTTAGAAGCAGATGTTGTAATAAAGCCAATCAAAAAATATAAAGACTCTGTTTACTGTGACGCATTAGTAAAAACAGCTAAAGATTTATTTGGCGAATATTGTAAAATATTAAGAAAAATTCCGGAAGAAATTTTTTTAAATGTTGTAGATTTAAATGACCCAACAGCTGTTGCAGAATATATAGCAGGTAACATTATACTTGATATAGATTCTAAACAAAGAATATTAGTTGAAGATGAGCCATCATCAAAGTTAGATATTTTAGTTGAGGCTTTGCACAAAGAGCTAGATATAATGGTCATAGAAGAAGAAATTTTAGAAAGATTACGAGAAAACATAGATAAAAACCAAAAGGAATATTATTTAAGAGAACAGATGAAGGTTATTGCAGAAGAATTGGGTGATGAACCTTTAGATGAAAAACTAAATTATGAAGCCAAAGTAAAAAGTTTAAAATTAAAAAATAAAAGCTCAGAAGAACTTTTACTAAAAGAAGTTCAAAAAATGTTTAAAATACCTACCAGCTCACCAGAAGCATCTGTTATTAGAATGCACGTTGATACATGCTTAAGCTTACCGTGGAATAAAGTTACAAAAGATAAAATTAATATAGAAAAAGCAAAACAGATATTAGATAAAGAACATTATGGGTTAAAAAAAGTTAAAGAACGTATAATAGAGTTTTTATCTGTAAAAAAATTAAATGCAGATGCAAGAGGGCAAATTTTGTGTTTCTGTGGGCCACCTGGCATTGGTAAAACTTCTATAGCACAATCTATAGCAAAAACATTAGGTAAAAAATATGCCAGAATATCACTTGGCGGAATGAAAGATGAAAGCGACATTAGAGGGCATAGAAAAACATATATTGGTTCTATGCCGGGTAGAATTATTAATGCTATAAAATTGGCCGATACAAAAAATCCGTTAATACTATTAGATGAAATTGATAAAATGGCTAACGACTTTAGAGGAGACCCAACAGCAGCGATGTTAGAAGTTTTAGATTCTGAACAAAATATGGCGTTTGTAGATAATTATTTGGAAATACCTTTTGATTTAAGCGAGGTTTTGTTTATTGCTACTGCTAACGATAAATACTCTATACCGGCGCCATTGTTAGACAGAATGGAAATTATTGATTTAACTAGTTATACTCCTAACGAAAAATTCTATATCGCAAAAAACCATTTAATACCTAAACAATTAAAATTACATGGTGTAACAACAAAAGATTTGAAATTTGAAGATAGTGCTATTCACGAAATTATAGATTATTATATACGTGAAGCTGGTGTAAGAGGTTTAGAGCGCAATATAGCTAAAATTTGTAGAAAAGTTGCGCAGAAAAAAATAGAAAAAATAGAAAAAGAAGAGAAAGTAGTTAAATTTACAATTTTAGGTAAAGATGTTGAAAATTACTTGGGTCCAAGAAAGTTTAAATTATATGAAACTTTAGAAAATGATGAAGTGGGAATAGTTAACGGTTTAGCTTGGACTAGCGTTGGTGGCGAAGTTATGCATGTAGAGGTGGCAGTTTTAGATGGAACAGGTAAAATTGAATTAACAGGTAACTTGGGTGATGTTATGAAAGAATCTGCTAAGGCAGCTATAAGTTATGTAAGAAGCCATGCAGATGATTTTGGAATAGATAAAGATTTTTATAAAAATAAAGATATTCATATACATGTACCAGAAGGTGCAGTACCTAAAGATGGTCCATCTGCTGGAGTAACGATTTGCACTGCTCTTGTTTCTGAACTTACTAAAAATCCTGTAAAAAAAGATGTGGCAATGACTGGTGAAATAACTTTACGGGGCAGGCTTTTAACTATAGGTGGGTTGAAAGAAAAAACAATGGCTGCTTATAAAGCAGGTATTAAAACAGTTTTTATTCCTAAAGGTAACGAACCAGATTTATATGATGTAGACCCGATTGTAAAAGAAAAAGTAAAATTTGTTACGGTTGATAAAATAGAAAATGTTTTAAAAGAAGCATTGGTTTTGCCTGTAAAAATGTAGAAAGTAACTGTGGGTAACCTTAAATATTTATAATTTTAGTAGCAGAAGTTTTGCAGTAGTTTAATAAAAAGTTGTGTTAAATTTTTAATTCAAGGGAGATGGCAAAGTTGGAGGTTATAAAAAATCTTGATGATAGAAATTTGGAACGAATATCGCAAATTTTAAAAAGTGGCAACCTTATTGCTATGCCTACAGAAACAGTATATGGTTTAGCGGCTAATGCACTAAACGCTAGTGCTGTAGAAAAAATATTTAAAGCTAAGGGTAGGCCAGCCGATAACCCATTAATTGTGCATGTAGCTAATTTAAATATGATGAAGGAGTTTGTTACAGAAATTCCTTATAATGCTAAAAAGTTGGCAGCTGAGTTTTGGCCAGGGCCATTAACAATTATTTTAAAACGCTCTAAAAATGTTCCTACAATAACAACAGGAGGTTTAGACAGTGTAGCTCTTAGAATTCCTAGCCACCCTATGGCACTTAAAATAATAAATTATGTAAATATGGGGTTAGCTGCTCCTTCTGCAAATTTATCTGGTAAACCAAGCCCTACAATTGCTGAACACTGTGTTAACGATTTAAACGGTAAAGTTGATGTTGTTGTAGATGGTGGATGTTGTAACTATGGAGTAGAATCTACAGTAATATCTTTAATTGAAGAAAAACCTATTATTCTTAGGCCGGGAGTTATAACTAAAGATGATATAGAAAAAGTTATTGGTGAAATCGATATTTCGGAAAGTGTTTTTACTAAGTTAAAGCAGAATTTTGTGGCTGCCTCACCTGGTATGAAATATAAACATTATTCACCAGCAGCAGATGTAATTCTTGTAAAATCTAGTATAAATTTATTTGCAGAGTATGTAAATAAAATTGATGATGCTAATGTAGCAGCACTTGTTTTTGAAGGTGAAGAAAAATATATTAATAAAAAATGTTTTACATATGGTAAAAAAAACAACGATTTTTCTCAAAGTAAAAAATTATTTATAGCTTTAAGGAACATTGATAGTTGCGGGGTAAAAAAGGTTTACGTAAGGTGCCCAAATAAAACAGGTGTGGGTTTAGCAGTTTACAATAGGTTAATAAGAGCAGCTAATTTTAATTTGGTTACGTTAGAATAATGGAAAAAAATTTAAATATAATAGGTTTAACAGGGCCTACGGGTAGTGGTAAAACGCAAATAACAGAAATAGTTTATAGTAACTTTAGCAACGTTTTTATTATTAATGCAGATAAGGTAGCGCATATGGTTATTGTTGAAAATTTAGATTGTAAAAAAAATATAATTGAAACATTCTCTAATGTAATATTAAACGCAGATGGTTCGATTAATAGAAAAAAACTTGGCCAAATTGTTTTTAGTAATAAACACAAACTAGCTAAACTCAATAAAATAATGTTCCCTTATATAACAATTAGTATATTAAATTTAGTAGCAAATGTGCAGAAAAATTATAAATTAATATTACTAGATGCGCCAACGCTTATTGAAAGTGGTTTAGATAAAATATGTGAAAAAGTTATTGTGGTTGTTGCAAATAGATCTGTTAGAAAAAACAGAATAATTGAACGTGATAATTTAACAGATTTACAAGCTAATAGCAGATTGAACAACCAACTTAAATATAATGAATATTTGAGTAAAGCAGATTATATTATTTATAATAATAGAGATATTGAATATTTAAAAAAACAGGTTTATAATATATTTAGTGATATTAATAAAATTTAATATTTTTTTATAGAGGTTTGTGAATGCAAAAAATATTAGGGTATATGCGACGAGCTATAAATAATTATGACATGATTAAAAACGGCGATAAAATTGGTGTTGGGGTAAGTGGTGGAAAAGATTCTATAATATTATTGATAGGGTTGGCTAGGCTTAAAAGGTTTATTGGCATAAATTTTGAATTGGTTGCTATAACCTTAGACCCAATGTTTAATAATATGGCTACAGATTATTCTGCTGTAAAAGATATTTGCTGTGAATATAATATTAAATACATTATAGAAAAAACTAATATTGGCCCAATTGTTTTTGATTATAGAAAAGAAAAAAGGCCGTGCAGCTTATGTGCAAGAATGCGCAGAGGAATTTTGCATGATGTAGCTAAAAGGGAAGGTTGCAATAAAATAGCGTTAGGTCATAATAGTGATGATTTGATAGAAACATTTTTTATGAATCTTTTTAATGAAGGTAGAATAGGTGCTTTTCAACCTACAACATATTTAAGCATAAAAGATATACATATGGTTAGACCTTTGATTTTAACACCAGAAAGCACAATACAAAACGTAGTAAAAAAAATGAATATACCAATAGTGAAAAGTAATTGCCCTGTAGATGGATATTCTAAAAGGCAATGGACAAAAAATTATATTGCGAAATTAGACTACGAAGTTCCAAATGTTAAAGAAAAGGTTCTAGGAGCTATTATAAGAAATATTTTTTAAATGGAGTGATATTTGTGAGAAAGTATTTTTTATTAACATTTGTTTTTATGGCACTTTTATTTGGCTGTACGGCTAAAAATGAAGAAGCAATGGTTGACAAAATGCAAGTACCTGCATTGGGGCACTCTGCTAATAAAGTAGGTGGTAGCTTTGTAAAGAACAAGAAGAATGAAGAAACAATGGGTGATGAAATGCAAGCACCTGCATTGGAGTATTCTGCCAATAAAATAGGTGTTGGCTTTGTAGAGAACAAGAAAAATGAATTAGAATATGAAAACTTAATGTTGGTTAATAGAGATAACCCTATGCCTAAAGATTTTTTGCCTAACCTTGTAGATATAGGTAATGGATATAAATTTGATGAAAATGGAGCAAAATATTTGCTAGAGATGTTTGATGTAGCTAAGCGAGATGGTGTGAATTTATTTGTTGTATCTGCTTACCGTAGTGTAAAAAAGCAAACACAAAATTTTAATAATAGTGTAGAACGTTTAAAACGTGAAGGTTACGCAGAACAAGAAGCTTATAATCAAACAATAAGGTATATAGCGTTACCAGGTACAAGCGAGCATTCTATAGGGTTGGCTGTTGATATAAACAGCTTGCAAGAAGATTTTGACCAAACATCAGAGTTTAAGTGGTTGAAAGAAAATTGCTATAAATATGGTTTTATACTTAGGTACCCTAAAAATAAAGAAGGTGTAACTAAAGTGGCCTATGAACCATGGCATTACAGGTACGTGGGTAAAAAACATGCAGAAAAAATTATGATGGATGACATTACATGAGAAGAATATATTTTACAAAACAAACTGGCAAATTAATATACTAATTGTTGATATTGATTTTTTTGTACTATTAGTGTTTAGCGAATATTAAAAATAATTAAGCAATAGAAAGGTATTTTTGCAAAATGAATAAATTTTTAAATAGAATAATATTTTTAATTTTAGGGGGAGTATTAATTATGAGTTGTTTTGGAGGATGTAATAAAAACGATAAGAGGGCAACAATAAAAACAAGTTTGGGTGATATAGAGGTAATTTTTTACACAAAAGAGGCACCTAAAGCTGTTGAAAATTTTATAACACATGCTAAAAATGGGTATTATGATAATTTAATTTTTCATAGAGTTATAAAAGATTTTATGATACAGGGTGGTGACCCAACAGGCACAGGTTGTGGTGGAGAAAGTATATGGGGCGAACCTTTTAAAGATGAGTTTTCAAATAACGTTAAACACGATTATGGAGCATTGTCTATGGCTAATTCTGGGCCGAATACTAATGGTAGCCAATTTTTTATAGTTCAAAACAAAGATGGTGCGGAATGGTTAAATGGTAAACATACTGTATTTGGGCATGTGGTTAATGGATATGATGTTTTAGATAAAATTGCTGCTCAACAAACAGATGAAAATGATAAGCCGATTAAAGATGTAGTTATAAAAACAATAGAAGTTGAATAGAAAAAATATAGATACAAAAAGGTTTATTGTTTAGTTTAAATTTGTGTGTATTAAGGTAGGTGTTTTGCTGGTATGTTAGAACAGCAATTAGTAGAGGTTACAGCTACTACAGATATACAAAAAGAATGGAATAAGCGGGTAAATAGAATTGGGTTAGCAATGGTATTTTCAGCGTTAATTCCAATATTATTGATGATAGTTATTTGTTTAACTATGGCAGATGTTTTTTACGCGCAAAAATATATATTAAATATTTTATGTTCGGTAGTAAGTGTAGTGCCATTTATTGTGTTAGCTAAAAGCAATAACTTGAAATATAAGGAAAAAGATTTTCAAATTAAAGATAAAATAATATATGTTTTTTGTGGTTTTTGTGTATTAATTTTGTTGCAGTTGTTGTGTGGTTTGGCTATAAGGTTTTTAGATGAGTATTTATTTAATGGTATTATATCTGCTACTATGCCAAATTTATTGCCAACAGAGCTTACAAGGGTTAATTTAATAATATATTATTTATATGTTTGTTTTATAGGTCCTTTAGCAGAAGAATATATATTCAGAGGAGTTATTTTTAAAAGTTTAGAACAATATGGGTTATGGTTTGCAGTTATAATATCGGCGGTATTGTTTGGCTTTATGCACATGAATTTAAACCAAATGTTAAGTGCAATGGTTATTGGTTTAGTTTTTGGCTTTATTAGGGCAAAAAGTGGTTCAATATTACTGACTGTTATTTTGCATATTGTTAATAATGTTATAGCTGTGGTTATTACTCAAGAGTTTTTTTTAAATGCTTTAAAACAAAATGTAGTGTTAGTAATAGGTTATTTATTTATATGTTTTATTGGGTTATTAACGTTAATAATTGGTTTTATAAGTAGTAAGCGAGTGTTTTGTTTAAATGGTGAAAATATAGTTGAATTGCCGAACAAATTTTTAGATTTTTTTGCTTCACCAACAATAATAATTTATATATTGATAGTTATAAAAATAATTGCCTTAAATGTTAAAATAATAAAATAAATATACATACTAATTAGTAACATTAAATAATAAAAAAATAATAAAAAAGGGGGGCTGCAGCCCCCCTTCAGCCTGTAGCAAAAGTCCACCGTATGGTGGACTTTTGCTACAGGCTGCAATGCTATATATAACATTGTTTTATTTTTAAATATTTGTTAGTTGCATCGTTATATGCAACACCTATAAATTTATTTTGGCTATTGTAAACTCTATGGTGAAGGGCGTTAGTAATAGGTGTGGGTATTTTTACTCCGTTTTTAAGCTTGCAAAGTGTAGCATCGTTTAAATATATTGCAGGTAAATCTTTTAACATATATTCTGGTGGAATTAATATATTATTTAATTTACCCGCTATTTTCAAATTTTCAACATCTTGTAGTTGAAAACATTGATTTATATTTAACCCTAGGGCTTGTGTACGGTTTAAAGATGTTAATGTAGCACCTACATTTAAAGAATCGCCAACATCACTAATTAAAGTTCTAATGTAAGTTCCCTTAGATGAATAAACCTCAATTATACCCTGTTGACTACTTTGGTTGAAATCTAAAAGTTGTATAGTGTATATTGTAACAGGCCTTGGGGCCCTTTTTACTTCTATGCCTTTGCGAGCTAGATTATATAGCTTTTGACCATTGATTTTTATTGCAGAATACATGGGTGGAATTTGATTTATGTTACCTATAAATTGGTTCAAGCAATTTATTAATTGGCTTTTAGTAACTTTAGATTCTTTTTGAGATGTGACTTCACCAGTAATATCTAACGAGGTGGTTGAAATTCCCAGTTTAAAGCCAGCAACATATCTTTTATTTTGGTTTGGAATAAGTTCTATAATTTTTGTAGCATTACCAATAAAAATAGGCAAAACACCTGTAGCCATGGGGTCTAAAGTACCGCCATGGCCTATTTTTTTTATTTTTAATATCCGCCTTAATTTAGCTACAACATCAAAAGAAGTAAAATTGGGAGGCTTGTTTATTGCTATTATTCCATTCATGTAAACATCCTTTGTTTATATTTTAAATCTCTGCATTATGGTTTTTTATTACAGTGAAGTTTATTTTTAAAGTTATTGATTACACTATAAAATCTTAACCATACAGTAATTTTTTTTACCTTTTTTTATAACAGTTTTGCTGCTTTTAATTTCTTCTATAGTTAAGCAAAGGTTAACATTATTTATTAATTCGTTGTTTAAAGATATTCCAGATTGAGCAATAAGGCGCCTAGCCTCGCTTTTAGATTTTACAAAACCAGTTTTGGCAATAAGTGAACAGATATCTATAGTTCCATTGGTAAAATCTTCATTGGTTAGAGTTATAAAAGGCATGTCATCTGTTAGTGACCCCTGAAATAGATTTTTTGCAATATTCAAGCATTTTTCAGCTTCTTGTTGGCCATGAACAAGCTTAGTTAATTCAAATGCTAACAGTTCTTTTATTGGGTTAAGTTGGCTGCCTTCTAAATGTTCATATTCTTTAATTTGTTCTAGCGGAATAAAGGTTAACATTTTTAAACATCTTATAACATCTTTATCATCAATGTTTCGCCAATATTGAAAAAACTCATATGGAGTTGTTTTATTAGAATCTAGCCAAATGGCACCTTTTTCTGTTTTGCCCATTTTTTTGCCCTCAGATGTTGTTAACAAAGTGAATGTCATGCCATATACTTCTTTATTTTCTACTTGTTTTATTAACCTTACACCACCTAAAATGTTAGACCATTGATCGTCTCCGCCACATTCTAGAACACAATTTTCTTTTTGGTTTAAAATTAAAAAATCGTAACTTTGCAGTAGCATGTAATTAAATTCAACAAAAGAAAGGCCACGTTCTAGCCTTGTTTTAAAGCATTCTGCTGTTAGCATTTTGTTAACAGAAAAATAACGGCCAACGTTAAATAAAAAATCTATGTAATGTAACGGAAAAACCCAATCTCCATTTTCAACAATAGTAGCTTTGTTTTCAGAAAAATCTATAAATTTAGAAATTTGTTCTTTAAATTTATTAGCGTTGCGTTGTATTTCGCTGGGGTGTAATACTTTTCGCATATCAGATTTGCCAGTTGGGTCGCCAATTCTGGTGGTGGCAGTACCTAGCAGTGCAATAGGTCTATGCCCTGATTTTTGAAGGTGCACCATTACAATTATAGGTAAAAGATGCCCAACGTGTAGACTATCTGCAGTAGCATCGAACCCGGTGTAAAAAGTTATTTTACCTTCATCTAATAGTTTTTCTATTTTTTCTTCGTTAGTGGTTTGAGCAATTAGCCCCCTAGCTTTTAGCTCTTTAAATATATTCATAATATATAATCCTCTTTAATAAGTGTTTTTTTATTTTTTATTATAGCATTAAAATTTATTTTTCACAAGAGTAAAAAAATATTTATCAGGGCAGTTGTTTATGAATTAAAAGAGGTGGCAAAAGAGAAAAAAATGGTATGATGCAGAAAAAGTGATTATAAAAAGATATTGGTAAAACATGATTGAAATAATGTGAGGCTAATTATTTGCCATTTATTTTCTTAGATGTTAAAAAAAATAATATATTTTACACAAAAATATATTGAAATTTTGTTAGTTGAATGTTATAATATTGTTAATAGAACACTTTAAGGTTAGCAGAGTAGGTTAAAGGGCATATGGTGCAAAAAAGCCGTTAATTTTATTGTTGAGGGGTAAGTAAAATGAATAAGATAAAAAGAGTAAAAATAATTAACAAATTTGTAAAAATAACCCAATCGGGGGGGGAACTAGGTAAGTTAAATAACAGTTTTTTTAAACTGTTATTTTTGGTTGTTTTTTTAAATTTGCTTAGCTTTGCTAGCTTTGGTGAGCCATATACAGAAAATGGGGTAATGTATAGTTTTGATACTGGTACTTTAACAATTTCTAAAATCGGGGGTGATGACAAAACTAAAGGAGAGATAACTCAAGAAGTTGTACAAAGGGCTATGGAGTCGTATAGTAAAGATATTGCATCTATAGAAAAAGTAAAAATAGAAGCAGGTATAACAATTATAGGTGATTTTGCTTTTTCTTATTGCGAATCATTAAGTAGCATAACAATACCGGAAGGTGTAACAAGTATAGGTGGTGGTGCATTTTATGGTTGTAGTAGTTTAGAAAAAATAACAGTAGACAGAAATAACTCAACATATAAAGATATAGATGGTGTATTGTTTACCCAATATGAAGCACGGTTAATATGTTACCCTGCAGGTAAAGTGGGTTCAAGTTATGAAATACCAGAAGGTGTAACAAGTATAGGTGATTTTGCATTTTATGGTTGTAGTGCATTAGAAAGTGTAACCATACCCAATAGTGTAACAAGTATAGGTAGTTATGCATTTTATAGTTGTAGTGCATTAGAAAGTGTAACCATACCCAATAGTGTAACAAGTATAGGTGAGCGTGCATTTTATGATTGTAGATCATTAACAAACATGACAATACCAGAAGGTGTAACAAGTATAGGTAATTGGGTATTTAGTTATTGTAGTGCATTAACAAGTGTAACAATACAAAGTAGTGTAACAAGTATAGGTAGTTATGCATTTTATGAGTGTAGATCATTAACAAGCATAATAATACCAGAAGGTGTAACAAGTATAGGTGCTTATGCATTTTATAATTGTAGCGCGTTAACAAACATGACAATACCAGAAAGTGTAACAAGTATAGGTGGTGGTGCATTTAGTTATTGTAGCGCGTTAACAAACATGACAATACCAGAAGGTGTAACAAGTATAGGTGATGTTGTATTTTATGGTTGTAGTAGTTTAGAAAGAATAACAGTAGACATAAAAAACTTAGAATATAAAGATATAAATGGTGTATTGTTTACCAAAGATGGAAAACAATTAATATGTTACCCTGCAGGTAAAGTGGGTTCAAGTTATGAAATACCAGAAGGTGTAACAAGTATAGGTAGTAATACATTTCGTGGTTGTTTAGCATTAACAAGTGTAACCATACCCAATAGTGTAACAAGTATAGGTTATAGTGCATTTTTTTGGTGTAGATCATTAAAAAGTGTAATAATATCAAATACAGTAACAAGTATAGGTGATGATGCATTTTATAATTGTGCGTTGTTAAATGATGTTTATTTTTCAGGAACTGAAGATGAGTGGAGTAAGATAACAATAGGTACTAACAACGACCCATTAACTGATGCAACAATACATTATCCTGGTAAAACATTAACTGTAAACAAAGTTTGGAATGATGGTGGCAATAGTGGTTTAAGACGTGACCCAACATTTGTGTTGTATAAATTAAACAGTAGTGGTACATACGATGAGATTGATAATGGGGGTGGAGAAAATGATACGAAGTATGTGCAATGTAAACATGGTAATGATTATAAGAAAGGTGATACATGGCAGTATAAATTTGCAGTTTTTAATCATATAATAGGCAGTACATATGCAGTAGGTGAAAAGCGAATGAAAGGTTATACATCTGATGCATATGTTGATTAACCATAATAAACATAGTTTATAGTTGAATTTAAGTTGCTTTTTATAATATGCTCTCTGGTTAAGTAGACAGGTCAAATATCTAAAAATTTGTTTGTTAAGCTGCTATACAGAGATGCTCTGCATGGTAGCTTTTATTTATAACCTAACAATTGTTTTGATTAAATATAATGTAAAAAGTCCACCATACGGTGGACTTTTGCGACAGGCTGAAATCTCCTATTGCTTAAACAAGCAATAGGAGATTTCAGCTATGTTATAGAATTAAAAATTTATTTATGAGTATTAGAGATTACAAATGTAATAAATAACCAAAATAATTGTATACCTATTAATCCAGAAAAAGTTATAAGGTTAATAGAATTGAGTGCTACAAAAGTTGTAGTTAAACATAAACCTAACACTATGCTAATAATTTGTAAAATATAAGTGATATTAAGCAAATGTTTAATTTTAATACAGTTAGTAATTGCAATAACAAAGTTGTAAATTGTACCAGAGTACATTATGCCTAAATTATCAAACTTAATATCAGCTTTTTCGGCAGGGCTTATGGTGCTTAAATTATTTTTGTTTATATTGTATACGTAGCTTATGTTATCTATAGTTATTAATGTATCTACTAAAGAAAGTGTTATTTTTAAATCATTTTTATTTATATTTTTTAGTATAGGCATAATTTCATTTTTAGGTGTAATTTTAATTAAAAACATGGCGGTTAATAAACCATCTATTGCCACATAAAGAGTTTTTAAACTTTTATCATTATCCATATCGCCAGAAAGTTTTACGTATTTACTTGGTATTACAACGTTATTATCTAATAAATAATCACTGGTTCCAAAAATAATTTTTTTGTTATCTATTGTGCCACAGTACCCTAGGCCAGTATGTTGCTCTATATTAGTTACATCTTTAATTAATTGTGTTTTGTTGTTAATAATGTTTAAAAAAACTTTTGCAAACATAGATTGTGCTTTAACTAATAAGCTGGTAATGTTTATTATAGATGAGTTTATTTGGTTGTAGTCGAATATTTTCATTTTAAGAAGTTTAAAATTATCTTCTGAAAAAAATTCATTATTTTCAATAATTAAATTTTCACATTCTTTAAGTTTGTAAATAGCAGAATATTTATAGAGTATACTTTTATTTTTATAAAGCTTTTTACAGACTTTTGTTATAGTAAAATTGTAACAAAAATCTGTAGAAATTGGAGATGCCAAAATTAATGTACAACATAGTGCAGATATTGACGAGTATAAATTCTGAGTTATGGTAAAATAAATGGTAGGTATTAAAAAAGATATGAGTAGCAAAAAATAAATAAATAAATTATTGGTAACTTTTTCTGAATTAATATTGCTGTAACAAAGTTTAGGGGTGTTGGTATTTTTAGAAGAGGTGCAAGAGAGTTTATCTGTTTTGGGGTTAAGAATATTATTAAAATAGCAGTATGTAACTTCGTATATATTTTTTTGTGATATCATAAATCTGGAATTTCGCTTCATATTGCTATGTATATACCATTTTGAAAGTATGTTAAAAAATAAAATTAATATTACAGGTGGGGTATATAGGCTAGTAAGTTTGGTAGAATATGTGGTAAACAAGCCAAAACAACTTTGTATAATAACGGCAAAACAAGCAAGTGCTGTTACACAATCAAATGAAATATTTTTTTTAATTAAAGATTTTAACCCGTTAATAATAACATCGCTGCAGCTAAGGGTGGCAAGCACAATAGTTATTAAGTTAACAATTGCAGCAATACTAATTGTACCCAAGTTTAAATTTATGTTTAAAGTTAAGGTACATATAGAAATTGCCAGTAATATTAATAAAATAGTTGTTTTTTTTAATAAAAATTTTTTATTGAGTTTTAATATTTCAAATATTTGGCTATCGTTTAACAAGTTAGTTTCTTCGGTGTGGGTATGTTTGTTATTATGTAACGTGCTATCAAAGTCAAGTTTTATGCGGTTTTCTTTTTTAAAAAAATCTTTAATTGTATTATCGGCATCTAGTTCATCGTCTTTATATAGTAAAGAATCGTCAATTAAAATATCTGAATTATTAAAGTCTATATCTACTTTAAATTTTTCGTTATTAACATGTTGTTCTTGTTTTGGTGGAATGTTAAGTGGAGGTTTGTTTTTAGTAGTAGAAGAAGAGGAGGAGGGGACATTTTTATTGGGTTCTTTATTATTTTTTATTTCATCTAATATTTTATCTAAATCAAATTTATTTTCCAAAGAAAAAACACCTTCTAGATCGAATTCGTTATATTTAAATTTTTATAAAGTTCAAAATTAGAGGTTAATTAAAATATTCAAATTTAAAATTAACATCTAGAACTAACAATTTGGTACATAAAAACTCCAGCGGCAACAGATGCGTTTAATGAGGTGATTTGCCCTTTCATGGGTATAGAAACTACAAAGTCGCTATTTTCTTTAATAAGCCTGCTAATGCCTTTACCTTCAGAGCCAATAACAATAGCCAATGGGTTTTTATAATCAAGGGTAGTGAAATTTTGCCCACATGCTTCTAAAGCATAGATCCAAACACCTTTTTCTTTTAAAATGTTTATTGTTTGCATTAAATTAGAAACTCTTACAATGGGTATGTGCGCGCAAGCTCCGGCAGATGCTTTCATTACTATTGGTGTTAAACCTACACTTCTTCTTTTTGGAATAATTATTCCATCTGCGCCAGTTGCTTCTGCAGTTCTTATTATGGCGCCCATGTTATGTGGATCTTCTATTTCATCTAAAATTACTATGAATGGATTTTGTTTTTTTGTTGCAGCAGAATTAAAAATATCATCTAATTCACAATATTTGTATGAGGCAATAAAAGCAATAACATCTTGGTGGTTTAAATTTGAAGATATTGAATTTAATTTAGCTGCTGTTACTTCTTTTATAGGAATACCTCTTGATTTTGCAATGGCAATAATTTTTAAAATACTGCCTTTAGTTTCATTTTTACTAATTAAGATTTTATTTATTGGTTTATCAGTTTTTAGCAATTCTAAAACTGGCACCCTACCATAAAC
>CAKTAG010000002.1 GCA_934527325.1 uncultured Candidatus Soleaferrea sp. | reverse complement strand
ATATTTTTTTGATGTTTGTTTTGAAAAAATTTTTATGAAACGGCCGTGATTTTGGTGTTGCAATTTATGTGAAAGCGAAGTACTATACAAAAACGATTGACGCCATTAGAATTTTCATAGTTATTTAAAAATTCTAAATAAAGGAACTTCAATCGTTGTTAACCAATTTGTGGCACCTAATTGATTATTTACACTTATTATTTATTTTTTTCCTTACCTTTTTTTAAAGTGTAAGATGCCCCAAATTTTAATGGTTCTTTAAATTTTGAATTATTATTATATTTGTTATTTTTTTCATTTTTTTGCGAAACATTTTTTAAATCTAATAAAGAAATACTTTTTGTATCGGATAACGTTTCATCTTTAACTTCTACTGGTCTTCCATTTTTATCAAGAGAAATAGAAAAAGTTCTTTCTTTTAAATTTTTATTGTAATATTCTTGTTTCTCATTTTCAACATCTGCTGTTACATTTTGAGGTTCAGTTATTTTTGATGAACTACTAGTGTTTTCTTCATTTTCTAAATTGTTAAATGATGGTAAATTAGAAACAAGATCGATATGTAATTTATATAACGAAAGTAACTTATTTTTAAAATCTGTTGTTTCTTTTTTTAATTTTAAAAATAAAGTTTGCTGTTTTTCTGCTTCTTTTTTTGCTTCAATAATTAATTTTTGCGATTCATCTTCTGCCTTAGATAACATTACTTCTGCTTTTTCTTTGGCTTTTTTTATTATATTATCGCTAACCTTTTTAGCTTCTAATAACACATCTGTTAATTTATTTTCTTGGTCACGATATTCACTGAGTTTGTCTGCTAAAAAATTAATTTTATTTTCTAATTCATTCTTTTCATTATATAATGTTTCATAATCTTTTAAAACTTCAGCCATAAAATTATCAACGTCACTAACTTTATAACCAAACATCTTACTTTTTTCAAAATTTTTTTCAGAAATATCTTTAGGCCTTAACAAAATATTTTCCCCCTATAACAAAATTATAAACATTATATAACTTAGTTAAAAAACACATCATTACCCTCTAATTCATCTAATAAATTACCCATTATATCTACATTATATGGTGTTATAATATATGTACCATTAGCTACCCTTTTTATTTGCCCACCATTAGCATAAGCAACCCCACTAAGAAAGTCTAGTAACCTTCTAGAAACTTCTCTATTTGTATCTTCTAAATTTAAAACTACTGTATGCTTTGAATTTAAATGGTTAGCAATAGAACCTGCATCTTCATATCTATCTGGTTTTACCAAAATTACTTGTAATTGAGTAGTTGTATTTATATTCAAAACTTTATTAGTACCACTTGCTATATTTTTGTAATTGGTAACGTTATTCCCAGATGTTATTAAATCTACATCCTCTTCTACTTCTTCTTCTGGTAAACCCATTATATTTTTAATTTTATCTACTATACTCATAACAAACACTCCTATAAAAAATCTAATATAATATTTATTATTTTTTTCCGTCGTAAAGGTTTTGACCATTTAGTATAATTAAATCAAAAGGCTGTAAATAATCATTATCTAACGGTCTTATTCGTGATATTATTTTTTTATTATTTTCAAAAATAGTATCTATCTTTTTAAATTTAACTTCTTTACCATCTTTAATAAAAACACCTTTTTCACCATTTACAAACCTTACAGCTTCAACATTAACAAATATTCCATAAAAAGAATCTGTAGAAATATCTACATTCATTCTTCTTAATTTCGAAATATCTTTAGACATGTAATTACTTTTTAAAATTACAATTCCATTTTTACCATTACTACTTTCTTTTACATCAACTACAATAGCAGGTACATTTTCTAAATTAGGAAATTCAAAATTAAAATTTAACTTATTTGCTCTGGTTAATTTATTGATGTTGCTTTTATCTGTTTTAAATATAACATACCATTCAAAGTCTGTTATAATTTTACCGATATAATTATTTTTAATAACTTTACTAGGTTTAAATTTTAGCATTTTTAGCCATGTATTGTAACTTGCTTTTTTTATGTCCTCTGGTAAATATAAATGTTCATACCCATCAACTTTACTTACAAAATACCCTGTATAATCAGATGTAATTGTTTTTAAATCAAAAAAATTTTTTTTATCTACCTCTACTTGATTTTTTAAATTTTTTATTTTATCTTCTAACCCCAAAACTTTTCCGTAAACAAGGTTCTTTTTTATTAATGATATAAATAAGTCATCTTTTACTTCATAAAAATCATCTAAAATTTTTTTATCTGCAATGGTTATAAACTTACTTAAATTATCTGATATTTGATGATAAAGGACCTCTGAAACTAAATTTTTATTATTTTTTAATAATTTAACTTCAGATAATAAATTTAGTTCATTTTCTAAACTTCTTAAATTATAAACCATTTGAATATCTTTATCTGTATCGTAAAGGTTTGCAATAGAATCACCTATTGCCACTTTTTCACCATCATTTACAAGGTAGTTTATAATTTTATCATCAATAGTTTTTATAAGTTCTTCTTTTCTTACAACTAAAATATTTGCTTTAAAAGAATTTGTAATTGAAGATGTTAGAGCAACCTCAGTTTCATAACATAAACCTATATTTTCTTTAACTATATATTTATAAGATATTACAGCTACCCATAAAAAAAACGCAACAATAAAAGTTTTTAAAATAACTCTCATTATTATAATCCTTTTTTATATATATAACACATTTATTTCATCTATTAAAATTTATCTTCCTCAGGTTCTTTTTCTAATTCTGCTTCTGTTGCTTCTAATTGTGGCAAAATAGTAACTTTCACCATTTTAGATGGAATTATAGTAGAAATAGCATGTTTATATATAACATTTTGTTTGCCTTCACCCTCTAAAACAATAACAAAATTATCAAAGCCAACAACTATACCTCTTAGCTGGTAACCATTAGTTAAATATACTTGTACAACAATTTTTTCTTTCCTTACAGAATTTAAAAAAAGCTCTTGCCAATTTTGCCCTTTCAAATTATTTTTCCTCCAATGCTTAATTTTTAATTATCAATTATTATTGATTTATACTGTACTTTTGATTCATATTTATTTATAAATTATTACATCTATATTTTATCATTTTATTAAAAATTTTTCTAGTAGTTTTAAACAATAATTCACAACGTCTCTAAAATTCTCATATTCATCTATATTAACCCAATTTATTTTGGTGTTTTTTCTAAACCATGTCAATTGCCTTTTAGCATATCTTCTAGTATTTTGTTTGATTTTCTGTATTGTATTTTCTAATGTTTCTATATTATTAAAATAATTCTCTAATTCTTTATAACCTATAGCTTGTACCGAAGTTTTACTTAAACCGTTTTTTAAAAGTTGTTTTGCTTCATCAATTAACCCTAGTTCCACCATTTTATCTACTCTATTGTTGATTTTTTGGTACAATAATTGCCTATTATTATAATTAAGACCTATAATAAATGTATTATACAATTTAGGAACATCATTGCTATGTTTATAAACATCTGAGACATTTTTTCCTGTTATATAATTTATTTCTAATGCTCTTATAATTCTTTTAACATCATTGATTTTTATTTTATTTGCTGCTTCTTCATCTACTTTTTTTAACATATTCATTAAATATTCTAAACCATATACATTTGCCTTTTTTATTAAATCTTCCCTTAATTTTAAATTTTGAGGAACAACATTTAAATTAACATTATTTATTACAGAATCTATATAAAGACCAGTTCCACCTACTAAAATAGGAACTTTACCTCTATTATGAACATCTTTTATTTTTTTTCTTGCTAATTCTACATAACAAGCCAAATTAAAATTTTCACTTTGCTCTATTATTCCTATTAAGTGATGCGGAATACCTTTCATTTCGTCTTGTGTTGGTTTTGCAGTTCCTATATTTAGGCCTTTATAAATTTGCATTGAATCTCCGTTTATTATTTCTCCATTTTTATTCATTGCAATTTCAACTGCTAATGCAGACTTCCCTGTTGCTGTAGGCCCAACTATAACTAAAACAGGTATTTTTTCCATAATAAATATCTACCATTCTCCAAATATCTAAATATTTTTACAATAAATTTTACTATATGAATTTACTAAATTACATAATTTATTTATTGCAAGATTCTTTAGTATTATATTTATTCATTGCAATATCCACTCCATTTTTTATTATGCATTCTAGCCCATCACAAGCAATATTTACAGCTTTACCTAATAATTCTTTTTCATCATCTTTAAATTTGCTTAAAACCCAATCTGCTAAAGTGTAACCAATGTTTGGTTTAGCAGATACTCCAACTTTAATTCTAGGGAACACATTACAACCTGTGAGGTAAATAATATTTTTTATACCATTATGGCCACCATCAGAACCACTCTTTTTTATTTTTATTCTACCTAGTTCTATAGTTATATCATCATACACTACTATAACATTGCCCATATTTATTTTATAAAAATTTATTGCCTCTACAACTGCTTGCCCAGAATTATTCATATAAGTAGATGGCTTTAGAAAAAGTACATTCTTGCCTAAAATAACAGTTTTACATGTTAACGACTGAAATTTAGATTTACAAATTTCAAAATTGTACCTTTTACTCATTGTATCTAAAACCATAAAACCCATATTATGTCTTGTTAATTCATATTCTTTACCTATATTCCCTAAACCTACAACCATATAATCTAAATTTGAATTTACTATATTCATAAAATTTTAACTCTTTCTAAAGTATATCACAAATTAATTAAACAAAATAGATATTGTTTCATCTTTGTAAATTCTAGATATAGCATTAGCAAAAATTGGCCCAACCGATAGTGTTTTTATTCTATCAATTATTTTTTCTTCTGTTAACTCTATTGTATTAAGAAATACTAGCTCTTTGATGTAACTATTTTTTATTCTATTAATTGCACTGCCAGAAAGTACTGCATGGCTAGCACATGCATAAACTTCGTCAGCTCCACCTATTTCTACTAATGCATTTGCAGCATTACATAAAGTTCCGGCAGTATCCACCATATCGTCAATTATTATAGCTTTTTTGCCTTTTACATCACCAATGATGTTCATTACTTCACATACATTAGGTTTTGGACGTCTTTTATCTATTATAGCTAACGGAGCTCCGCCAAACCTTTCTGCAAATTTTCTTGCTCTAGAAACTGAACCTAAATCTGGTGGAACTATTACAATATCATTCTTGTTACAGTTTTTAAACTTCTCTACAAAATACAAAGAAAGTATTGATGAACCTACTAAATTATCCACTGGTATATTAAAAAAGCCCTGAATTTGTGGTGCATGAAGATCCATTGTTAAAACCCTATCTGCACCAGAAACAGTTATTAAATCTGCTAACAACTTAGCTGAAATAGGATCTCTAGACTTTGCTTTTCTATCTTGTCTTCCGTAACCAAAATATGGAATAACTGCTGTTATTCTACCTGCAGAAGCTCTTTTAAAAGCATCTATCATTATTAGCAGTTCCATAATATTATCATTTACCATACCAGCTGTAGATTGAACTACAAATACATCAGAACCTCTTATAGATTCTTGTATAGAAACATTTATTTCTCCATCTGAAAACGTTGTAACTTCACTTTTACCTAAATCTAAACCTAAACACGTAGATATTTCTGTCGCCAATTTTTTACTTGCATTACCTGAAAATATTTTTATATCTTTACCATGTATGTTCATACTTTTACCTCTTTTAATTTTATATTCTGTTTACTCTTTAGTATTTTTAATTTTCCAACCTTTTTTAACAACTTGCTTTGCCCTTGCAATACACAAAGACGAATCTGAAACATCGTCCGTTACCGTTGAACCAGCTGCTGTGTAAACGTTGTTGCCGATTTTAACAGGTGCTATTAAATTTGTATTACAACCAATAAAACAATTATCTCCTATTACTGTTCTATATTTTTTAACTCCATTGTAGTTAACTGTAACACAACCACAACCAAAATTTACATTTTTGCCAACATCGCTATCACCTACATAAGTTAAATGCGCTATACTAGTTTTTTCACCTACATTGGAATTTTTAACTTCAACAAAATCTCCAATTTTAACATTATCTGCTATATTAGAATTAGGTCTTATATTGCAAAATGGGCCAATTTTTACATTGTTACCTATTTTTGCATTAGTAATATATGAAGATTGTATTACTACACTATTACCTACAATACCATCTTCTATTTGTGAATTAGAAGTTATAACACAGTTGTTACCTATTACTGTGTTGCCTTTTAAAATTACACCAGGGTAAATAACTGTATTTTTACCAATTTTTACATCCGGGGATATTATAACGCCACTAGAAGAAATAAATTCTACACCATTGTTAGAAAGCTCTTCTATAATTTTCAATCTTGCAATATCGTTCATTTTCATAAGTTGAAATTTGGTGTTAGCACCAAGTACAACACTTGGATTATAACAATTAAAAACACCTACTTTTTCGCCTTTGTTTAACAATATGGAAATTGCCGATGTAATATAATACTCACCATTAGAATTGTTATTTTCTAGTTTAGTTAACGTATATTCTAAAGCTTCTTTTTTAAAACACATAACACCAGAATTAATTTCTGCTATATTTTTTTCTTCTGCTGTGCATTCTGTTTCTTCAACAATTTTTAACAATTGATTATTATTAATTTTATTTCGTACAATTCTGCCATATCCACTTGGGTCTTTAACATTTGCAGATAGCACTGTTAATACATTCTTTTTTGCAATGTGGTGTTCATACAAATTATTTAATACTTCAGAAGTTATTAATGGTGCATCACCTAACATAATCAAGATGTTTGCATTATTAGGTAAGTTAGCTATAAACGGTAAAGCTTGCTTTACTGCATCCCCTGTACCCAACCTATTATTTTGCACAACATAGTTTAATTCATTGTTAGTAGCTTCAATTATATCTTGGTTATTGGGTGGTAAAACTACACATATATTTGATTTTTTACAACCCATATTTTGGCAAGCACTAATTACCCAATTTAGCATAGGTTTAAAAGCAACTTCACACAAAACTTTAGATGTTTTTGACTTCATTCTTTTACCTTCACCAGCAGCTAAAATTACTGCACTTATATTATCCATAAGCAAAATATCCCCTAGCAAAAAATATATTTTTTTAATAAAATTTTCACTACCGCAATTATACCATATAACAAAATTACTTTCAAGACCATCATAAAAACTACACATACTATTACTAAAATAAAATTTTATATGTATTTAATGAATTTTTTAAATACTAATTTATTTTTTGTAATTTAATAATTTAAATTGGTACATCAAAAATTTTTAAATAATGCCTTGCACTAAGATTTATAAATTTACATGTTTTATTAGGCACTTTAATTTCTACGATATCATCTTCACCAATATCTGTAATTACATTGCCATCTATAGAAACTTTTAAACTAAAATTAGATTTTGAAATTACCTTTAAACATTTATCTTTATTAAAAATAATTGACCTTGCATTAAGAGAATGTGATGAAATAGGTGTAACAACAATACCAGCTACTGAATATTCCACTATAGGCCCACCTGCTGCCAATGAATAAGCTGTAGAACCAGTTGGTGTAGCAATTATTAACCCATCTGCTCTATAAGGCAAAACTTTTTGGTTGTTGCAATATAAATCCAAATCAACTAACCTTACAAACTCGCTTCTAGCTATTACTACATCATTTATTGCATAATATTTGTTACCTTTTAATGTAGCTTCTATAATTATTCTTTCATCAACAATATAATCTTTATTAAATAACCTTTCTAAAAGGTTTAAATTCCCCATATTCAATTGTGTTAAAAAACCTAACTTCCCTATGTTTATGCCAATAATGGGTATATTATATTGTAATGCATATTTACAGCCGTGCATTACTGTTCCATCGCCACCTAAGGCAATTATTAAATGGCAGTTATTGTTTTCTTTTAATAAAATATTAGGGTTTATGATATATTTTATTTTTTTACTATTTAAAAAAGAAAGTAGTAAATTTAAATTTTTTGAATCAACATCTTTAGAATTATTATAAATAATAATAATATTCATGTTATAAAATCGCCCTACTTATTAATTATAAATCTTTATGTGATTGTTCTACTACATCGTTTATTAAATTAAAATTAAATTTATTTTCACAAGAATTTTTAAGGTATATTAAATATTCTATATTCCCTTTTGGCCCTTTTATTGGTGAATAATCTAAATTTAATACATCAAATTCTACTTCTACCTGAATAAAATTTATAATGTTATTTATTACCTGTTTATGTATTAATTTATCTCTAACCACACCATTTTTACCAATTTTATCTTTTCCTGCTTCAAATTGAGGTTTAATAAGACATACCATTTTTTCATTTAATTTTAATATTTTTTTTAAAACTGGTAAAACCAATTTTAAAGATATAAATGAAACATCAACAGAAATAAAATCTATAATATCATCAATATTGTGTTGGTCAATGTAACGAATATTTGTTCGTTCCATGTTAATTACTTTTTTGTTTGTTCTTAAACTCCACGCCAATTGTCCATACCCTACATCTACTGCATAAACTTTTTGGGCACCATTTTGCAACATACAATCAGTAAAACCACCAGTTGATGCTCCTACATCCATACAAATTTTGTTATTTAAATTTATATTAAAATTATTAATTGCCTTTTCTAGTTTTAAACCACCGCGGCTAACATATTTAAGTTTTTCACCTTTTACTTCAATTTTATCATCGTCACTAATTGCAAACCCAGGTTTATCTACTCTTTGGTTATTAACAAAAATACAACCAGCCATAACCATTGTTTTTGCTTGTTCACGCGAAGTAAAAAAGCCTTTTTCAATTAATATGATATCTAACCTTTTTTTCATATAACAAAAACCTTCAACCAATTAAAAATATTATTGGTTTTACCTTCTTAAATTAGCGTTAATTGTTCAACATTATCTTTTTTTAAAATTCCTGTTGAAGGAATTTTTTTAGCTAACATTTTTTTTATTACTGGATTTTCTTTATTTACTGAATCAATTTTATATTCTGAAATATTTTCTACAATATCTCCTTTTTTTAACATAAAAACATTTACGCCAATAGTATCCTTTGAATTCTTAGCTGTTAACAATGAAGTATCTAAAATTAAATACCTTGATTTTTTAGACTTAATTAAAAAACAAGTATCTTGTTTAATATAGGCAATAGATATTATTTTAGATTTATTTGAATAAGCAGAAATTAATTTTTTTCTGTTTGTTTTGGTTTTATAAGATGCCATATTAACCTTTGCTACTTTTCCATTTTCGTAAAAAAATACCATGTAGCCTATATATTCGCTAACAACTGCCATATATATTGCATTTTCATCTTCATCCATACTAAGTTTTGCAGGCACAAAATCTCCCATAGAACCAGCTTTAATATCATCAAATTCGCTTGCTTTTGTTTTATAAACCTTACACTTATTACTAAAAAATAATATATCATCTGCATTGTTGCCTAATATGTTTTGAACTATTTCATCACTCTGCTTTAATTTGTGTTCGCCACCCATTCGTAATGATATTGGTGTTATTTTTTTGAAATAACCATTTTTAGTAAAAAATAAATTAACCGCATAGTTTTGAACTTCTTCTTTTTCATCATCAGTAACAGAAGAAAAATCAGTGATTAGTAATGTTTTTCTTTCTTGGTTATATTTTTTAGAAATCAAAGTTAGCTCTTTTATTATTAATTCTTTAATTTTTTGGGAATCTGCCAACATTTTTTCCATCAAAACAATATCTGCCTCTAAAGATGATATTTCTTCTGTCTTATTTAATATATATTCTTTATTAAGGTTTTTTAATTTTATTTCAGCAACATATTCTGCCTGCAAATTATCAATTTTAAACCCATTCATTAAATTTGGTACAACATCTTGTTCTAATTTTGTATTCCTTATTATTTCAATTGCCTTATCTATATCAAGTAATATTTTTTTTAACCCATATAGTAAATGTAATTTTTCTTTTTTTCTTACAATATCATACTCTGTTTTTCTTCTTATGCATTTTTCTCTAAAAAGTACCCACTCGTTTAGTATTTCTTTTATTCCTAAAACCTTTGGTTTTCCATCAATTAATATATTAAAATTACAAGCAAAACTATCTTCTAACGGTGTGTACCTAAACAGCCTATTCAATAATTTATTTACATCTGTTCCTCTTTTTAAATCTATAGCTATTTTCAAACCATCCAAATCTGTTTCATCACGAATATCAGATATTTCTTTAAATTTACCAATTCTAACAAGTTCTATTATTTTATCAATAATTGCTTCTATTGTTGTAGATGGTGGTATTTCTGTAATTTCTATACAATTATTTTGCTTATCATAAGAATATTTAGCTCTTACTTTAAAACTACCTCTACCTGTTTCATATATCTTTTTTATTTCTTCTGGGTTATATAATACGTAACCACCCGTTGAAAAATCTGGAGCTTTTAAAGTTAACATTATATTATGATTACTATTCTTTATTAATTCTACAGTTGTTTTACAAATTTCGCTTAAATTAAATGGGCATATGCAACTTGCCATTCCAACAGCTATTCCAACATTAGAATTTACCAAAATACTAGGGAAAGAAACTGGTAATAAAGATGGTTCTTTTATTGTGTTATCATAATTATCAACAAAATCAACGGTATTTTTATCAATATCTTCAAACAATTCTTTGCAAATATCTGCCAATTTAACTTCTGTGTACCGTGATGCAGCATATGCCATATCTCTAGAATAAGACTTTCCAAAATTACCTTTAGAATCAATATAAGGGTGTAATAAAACATTATAGCCTTTTGATAGCCTTACCAATGTTTCATATATAGCTGTATCTCCATGTGGGTTAAGCTTCATAGTTTGGCCAACAACATTTGCAGATTTAGTTCTAGTACCATTAAGTAACCCCATTTTATACATGGTGTACAATAATTTTCTATGTGATGGCTTAAAACCATCTATTTCTGGAATAGCTCTAGAAATTATCACACTCATAGCATAAGGCATATAATTTTTTTCTAACGTTTCTGTTATTGGTTGATTTATAACAATTCCTGCATTTTCTATATATGCATTATTATTTAAATTTTTATTTATTCCATTATTTTTATTTTTCAAGATATCAATTCCTTTTTAAATTTTTAAACTATCAATTTGCCTTTTATAATCATCTGCTTTAAAAATATAAGAACCAGCAACAATAACATTAGCTCCATTACTTATTGCTTTTTTAGATGTAATGTTATTTAAACCACCATCAACTTCTAAATTAATTTTTTTATTACCAATATATTTTTTCACTTGCTTTATTTTATATAGCATATCCATTATAAATTTTTGTCCACCAAAACCTGGTTCAACTGTCATAATTAAAATTAAATCAACAATATCTAAAAAATCTAAAACTACTTCTGCTTTTGTAATTGGTTTTAAAGCCAACCCCGCTAACTTCCCTTTTTGCTTTATTTTAATTAATGCTTCTTTTACGTTACTACAGCTCTCGTAATGAACGGTAATTATATCAGCTCCAGATGTAACAAAAGAATCTAAATATTTATATGGTTCAGATATCATTAAATGCACATCAAAAGGTAATATAGTTTTGTTTCGTATTGCAGATATAACAGCAGGACCAATAGTAATATTATTAACAAAATGTCCATCCATAACATCTATATGTAACATATCTGCGCCCGCTTTTTCTAACTTTTTTACTTCCAATTCCAAATTAGAAAAATCACTAGATAATATTGACGGTGATATTTTTACCATACAATCCCTCTTTCTATATTTTGAATTTGTTTTGTTAAATAAAAACTTATAAAGTATTTACAAAAAAATAAATTTAAATTATAATATAAATTGATACTAATTGATACTAATTTGTATCAGTTTTTTAGGAGATAAGATAATGATAGATGCAAAAATTTTTATGCAAATATTAAATGACAAAAATTTCTATAATTTAAAAAATCTTAAATGTAAATATGGTAGGGAAAAAATAAACGAAGTTATAACATTATTAAAGAATAGTGTTTATAAAAAAATTAATTTACTAGATTTTAATAATCAAAAATTAGTTTTTTGCCCACCATTAATTAACATTGCAGATGATGCATATAAATACTTACTATTCAAAGAGACAGATTACCATTATAATATTAGCAAAATGGAACAAGAAATAGAAGGAACTTTAGAAATAGAAAATATTGAATCTAGCCGAAATAGTATACGTAACATTTTAAAAGGCCATGCACCTACAAATTTAAATGAAAGTAAAATTTACGGAATAAAAAAAGGGTTAGACTTTATATCTAATAAAGATAACAAAATAACAGAAATAAACTTAAATTTATTATATAATATTGTAATGGCAAATAATTTAGAAAGTAACGAAAAGTTAATAAACAACAACTTTTACCGGCACGATAGTGTTTATGTAATAGGGAATGAAATTTCGCATAAAGGCTTAGATTATAAATTATTACCCCAATATATGCAAAATTTTATAGCGTTCATAAACTTAAATGATAAAATAAATATTATAATAAAATCTATAATAATTCATTTTTACTTTGCGTATATTCACCCTTACTTTAACGGAAATGGACGTATGGCTAGGTTATTGCAATTATGGTATTTAATACAAAATAATTTTAATTCAACGTTATTAGTTCCATTTTCAAAATTTATATCTAAAACTAAAAATGAATATTATAAAGCTTTTGATGTTATAGAAAAAAATTATGAAACATCTAAAGTTATTGATGTTACACCTTTTATTTTATATTTTAATGAAAATGTTTTTGATAATTTAAAATATGAAAAAAACAACAATAATGTAATAGAAATATTTAATGAACATTTGAATAAAGGCGAAATAACATCTAAAGAAAAAGAGTTATTTATTTTTGTTTTATGTAATTACAGTAACAACGAATTTTCTACTAAACAATTAGAAAAAGATTATAAAAATGTAGCATACGCTACTATTAGAAGTTTTGTAATAAAATTTGAATCATTTGGTATATTAACATCACAAAAATATAGTAACAGAATAAAATATAAAATAAATAATATTTAATTTTTGCCTGTAGAACCAAATCCTCCGTTACCCCTATCTGAACTTGATAAATTATCTACCATGATTATATTTTCAAAATTTACTACTGGTAAAAACACAATTTGGGCAATTCTATCTCCATTTAAAATTTCATAATCCAAACAAGATGTATTTTTTAAAGCTACAATTATTTCACCTCTGTAATCGTTATCAATAACCCCAACGCAGTTTACTGGTATTACCCCATAGTTTGTAGCTAACCCACTTCTTGCAAAAATAAATCCACCTACATTTTTTTCACTAACCTCAATTGATATTCCAGTACCAATTTTAACTGTTTTTCCAGGTTTTATTGTAACTTTACTATCTAAACATGCATATAAATCATAACCAACACTGTAACTTGTAGCTTTACTTGGAATAGTTGCTTTACTGTGCAACTGCTTAATTTTTAAATCCATTATTAATATATCACTCACTTTTGATAAATTTAAATAAAGTTAATAATAACTGTTCTTTCACAGCCTTAAAATCACCTTTTAAAGTACAACCAGCTGCTCTTTTATGGCCACCACCGCCAAACATTTTACATATCTCAGATGCATCATAATTTTCACTTGTTCTAATAGAAACCTTATATTCATTCTCTTTTTCTTTTATAGTTATTCCTATTTCAACGCCTTCTATTTGAATAGGTAATCCCGAAAATCCTTCTAATTCTTCATATGAAACATTGAATTCATTTTGTAATGATTTAGAAATAAAAATTAACGCACACTTTCCGTTAAAATAATATTCTATATTAGAAGTTACAATTTGTTCTATTTGCAACTTTTTTTTAGATTTTGTATCAAACATTTTTTTGTTTATATTAACAAAATCTGCCCCTTGTTTTAATAAATTAGCTGCAACATAATGGCTTTTAGCTGTAACTGAAGAATATTTAAAACAACCTGTATCTGTAGCTAAACCTAAATATAAACAAGATGCGATTCTTTCATCAATATTTTCTTCACCTAATAGGTTCACCAAAACATCATATAGTAACTCTGTAGTTGAAGCAGCATTTTTATAAAGCAAAGTATTATTTGCATATAAAGTATTAGATGCGTGATGATCTATAGCTAAATCTATTTTATTTTCGCAAAATTTTAAATGTTCTAAAAGAAGTTTTGTATCTGCTAAATCAACCGATACAATAAAATCTGGTTCAAAATAATGCTTATTACTATAATTACCATCACACACAAAATTGTAAATACTAGGCAACTTATTTCCAATATCAACAATAACTTTTTTGCCCATTTTTAAAAGTGCAAAATACAGTGCAAAACTTGAACCAATTGCATCTCCATCTGGATGTTTATGTGTAATAATAAGTATGTTATCTTTAGTTTTTAATAATTTTACTGTTGTTTGTAAATCGCAATTCATAGTAGCATTCTCTTTCTGTAAATATAATTTAATATTAATATTATTTAAAATATTCCCAAATATATTTTATTGGAACAATTTCTATAACATGAGTTACCTTTTTTATATCAATATCATTTTTTAAAGTTTTAAGCGATGCTTTAGGAATAATGCATTTTTTAAAACCTAATTTTATACATTCACTTATCCGTGATGCTATATAAGAAACTGGCCTTATTTCTCCAGTTAAACCAAGTTCACCAATAATTACTGTATCCGAACCAATAACACTATCTTTAATACTAGATACAATAGCAGCTGCAACAACAAAATCAGCAGATGGATCATTAAGCTTTACACCACCCACTACATTAACATAAACATCTAATTTGCTAAATGAATACCCACATTTTTTTTCTAATATAGCTAAAATAAGGCATGTCCTATTATAATCAAAACCTGTTGACGTTCTTCTAGAAACTGCAAAATCACTTTTAGCTACAAGAGCTTGCACTTCAACAAATATAGGCCTTAACCCTTCCATAACACATACAATACCTGTACCAGACATATTTTCAGCTCTATCTGGTAACAATGCTACAGATGGGTTAAGAACTTCTACTAACCCACTGTTTTGCATGTCAAATATCCCTATTTCATTAGTTGCACCAAATCTATTTTTAGTTGTGCGTAAAATTTTATAAGAATTATATTTTTCACATTCAAAATATAAAACAGTATCTACAATATGTTCTAAGACTTTAGGGCCTGCTATTCCACCATCTTTGTTTATATGCCCAACAATTATTATTGGTATATTAGTTTTTTTTGCTAAATTCATAAATAAATTAGTTGCCTCTCTAATTTGCACAATACTTCCAGAAGCTGAGCTAATTTCATCGTTTTTTACTGTTTGTATAGAATCTATAATTACTAATCCGGGCATTGAAAATTCTATGATATCAACAATATCGTTCACATTGTTTTCAGAGATTATATAAATATTATTATTGGTAACACCTAATCTAGATGCCCTTAACTTAATTTGTTTTTCACTCTCTTCCCCAGAAAAGTAAAAAACAGAAGTATTTTCACCTATAAACTGGCATATTTGAAGTAGCAATGTAGATTTTCCCACACCCGGGCTACCACTTAATAAAACAATAGATCCATTAACAATTCCCCCACCTAATACTCTGTTTAATTCTTTAAAACCCGTATCAATTCTTTGTTCTTTATTAATGTCAATATTAAGCAAGCGCTTAGAATCTATTGCTATATTAGTTTTAGGCTTTAATTGTACATTTTGTGGTTTATTAACTATAACTTCTTCAAACATAGTATTCCAACTATTACATTCTGGGCACTTACCTACCCACTTGTTTGATTGATAACCACACTCATTACAAGTATATACTATTTTTCCACTTTTAGAAGCCATTTATATTGTTTAAACCTTCCATTATTTATTCCATTATTTATTTTTTTAAATTAAAAAATGTAGTAATCGATTTATCATTTTCATTAACAAAATCCAACAAAGACTTTGTAATTATAAAACAAATTTTAGATTGATAATCTCCATCTATTAACAGTTCTGCCTCACTAGGGTTTGAAATAAAACCACATTCAATTAAAACTGCCGGGCATTTCACATTATACAACAAAAACAAATTTTTATCACCTTTTTTGGCTTCCCTATGATTTTGTAGATTAATATCATTTTTAAAGTTAAGCTGCAACTTTTCGGCTAAATTTTTACTTTTGCTATTACGTTTGCCATAAAAGACTTGTGTTCCACTACAACTACTTTGTTGAAATTTGTTTTGATGTATACTTACTAAAATTGGATTATCGAAATTTTCACATAATTTTAATCTATTATGTAAGTCTGACGTTTTTCTAATTGCTATTGATTTGCTACAATCATCTTCTATAGAGTAGTCACCATCTCTAACAATAGCTGTTTCAAAGCCAATAAAATTCAACATATCTCTTAGTTTAAGTGATATTGATAAATTAATATCTTTTTCTACAGTATTGTTAAGGCCTTCTGCTCCACCATCAAAACCTCCATGTCCGGGGTCTATTACTATAGTAGGACTTTTATATAATAAATAATCCCCCTCACAATCATTAATCATATTATTACAACAACATCTAAATAACAACAAGCAAATTAAAATTAAAACTGTCCAAAAAACAACTCTACGGCAGGTAGATCTTCTATTTCTCCTATACATAAATATCACCCTATAAAAATTTATGCTTAGGAAAAATTTAATATTCTCTAAATATTATCTCTTATAAGCATTTTGTTCAATTAATCCATCATCTATTTCTTTTATTAATGCAAAACAGTTGCCTGTACCTATAGCTACTGCTTCCACAGCATTACTTGGCAATAAAGTTTTTAACTTAATATCTTTTTCTACTCTTTCTCGCAAACCTTTTAGTTTAGAACCACCGCCAGTCATTAATAAATACCCACTTTGAACATCACCTAAAAGATCTGGAGGTGTTTTTTCAACAACTTTTTTAATAGCTTTAATTATTTGTGAAGCTATTACATCAAAAACATCAATAAAATCTCTAGCAAAAACATTTTGTTTTTTCGGCAAACCCGTAATATAATCTTTCCCTTTTGCTTCTATAAACAACTCACAATTTTTATTTTCCAGTAAAACAGTCCCTATTTGCTCTTTAATTTTCCTCGCCATATTAAATCCAATATCTAAATTATATAAATCTTTAACTTTTTTTATAATCGCCTCATCAAAATCATCGCCTGCAACTCTAATAGAGTTTTTTGCTACTATTCCATTTAAAGATATTAATGCAATATCTGTAGATCCACCACCTATATCTACTACTAATCTACCTTTGGGTTTAGATATGTCTATTCCTTCACCAATAGCTGCAGCTATTGGTTCATCTATAATGTACACTATTCTGGCACCAATATTTATTGCAGCGTCTACTATTGCATTTTTTTCAACAGTTGTAACTATAGACGGAACACAAATTGCTATACGAGGTTTAAATATTTTTAAATAACAATTTTTTTTTAATATAGATGCCATCATTTTTTCTGCAAAATCATAATCAGCTATAACCCCATTTAATATTGGCCTAACAGTTTTTATATACGGTGGAGTTTTCCCAATCATTTCATAAGCTTCTTTTCCAACAGCAATCACATCTTTTGTTTTTACATTATAAGCAATTACAGAAGGTTCATTAAAAATTATTCCCCTACTTTTAATGTAAACAATTGTTTTATAAGTTCCCAAATCTATTCCAATATCTGTACTCATAGAAAACCCCTTTTGTAAGTTAATTGTTACATTAAATTAAAACTAAACACATACCTGCTTTTTTATTCTTTAGCAATAACCCAAGCGTAAGCTGTTTCTAAAGCATCATATAAACCGTTTCTTTCACAAAAATCTAAAAACATAGTATTAGGGTTTTTTATTAAATCTAACCTATTGAATAAAGCTATAGAAATTTTACTTCCTATCTCAATATCTTTTATTTTCTCTTTTTTATCTAATATTTCCATTAACACAATATATTTGTCATCCATATTTCCATAACACAATACATTCCCAGCTCTAACTAATTTTTTACCTCTAAAAGATGATATAAATTTTTCATTCTCAACTATTTTTTTACTTGCCGGCATAACAAATAATCCCCCTTATTAAACTACTATAATAGTGTGTAAATTTAATATTAAAAAATATTTATTGAGCATACAATTATTAAAATTATATCATATATATAAAATTTTATCAATCAACCATAATATTCGTTACTATGGTATTAAATATTAAAAAACCATATGGTGTAAGCGAAATAACTTGTCCATCTAAATAAATATATTTTTTGTTGTACCACTTATTTACATTATTTAAAAATTCATCAACCAACACTTTTGGGTATAATAATTCCATATCTTTTATAGAAATTCCTTTATTGGTTCTTAATTTTAACATTATATATTCGTTTATATCATTTTTACAATCACTGTATATATATTTAAAATTTTTACTATTTGCCATTCCAATATATTTATATATATTTTTCTCTAAATAGTACCTTTTATTATTATAAAAAGAATGTGCTGCTGGTCCAATACCTATATATTCTTCTAAATTCCAATACTTTAGGTTATGTTTACATTCATACCCCAACTTTGCAAAATTAGATATTTCGTATTGGTTAAAGCCCATTTTTTTTAATTCTTCAACAACGTAAATGTATATATCTGCTATCGCATCTTCGGTAGGTAATTTACTTATAATTGATTGCTGATTAAATACTGTATTTGGTTCTATTTTTAAAATATACGCTGATACATGTTTAACATCTAAATCTTTAATAAAATCTAAAGTAGCCTTTACTTTTTCTATTGTTTGATTTGGTAACCCTAACATTACATCAACAGAAATATTTTCAAAACCTATTTTTTTAGCTAGTTCTATAATCATTTTTGCTTCATTGGAACTATGCCTTCTACCTAAAACGTAAAGTTCATCATCGTTAGCAGATTGCAAACCAAAAGATAACCTGTTCACTCCTGCTTTTTTCAAAATTTTGAAATCTTTTTCGTTAATATAACATGGGTTAACTTCCATAGTTATTTCAAGATTTTTACACTTAAAAACTTTTTTTATTTTATTTAGAACATTTTTTATATTAGTTGGTTCCACAATAGAAGGTGTACCACCACCAAAATATATAGTATCTACCAATGAGTTACATTTTTTTACATGATTTTTATATAATTCTATTTCTTTAATTACAGCTGCAAAATACTGTTTTTCTAAATTACTTTTTATGTTATATTTTATAGAATAAAAATCACAATAATGGCATTTTTGGCTACAAAATGGAACATGAACATATATACCTATTTTTTTACATTGCTTCATTTTTTTCACCTTATTTTTTAATATAAACTACAAAATTAAAAAGCAGTGACCTCTACTAAAAAGTGCCACTGCTCAAATAATCTTTATTAAAATATTTAGTTGTTTATTGGTATGTAACATCTTTTTTTATATTAAATATCATTCTTAAAATACTAGCAAAAAATTTAGGACTTTTTATTACAACTACTTTCATTAAAATGCTACCTCCAGCTATGTGTTTTATATTTAATAAAATTAAAAACATCCATTTTCTATTAAAACTCCTATACCTATAGCAACTAAAGCAACAGCCACCATAACTAAAATAATTTTTATTGAAAAAAATACCCCAACTAAAATTCCTAAACCTATAACTATGGATGAACAAGCAAAGAAAGTGGGTTTTTTCTTCATTTTTTTCACCTATTCTATATAAAAGTTTTTTTACATTTGATTAGTAATATTGAAGATATCTTTATATTTATTATATTCAGTAGATATTAATTTGTTACAATAAAAAACTAAATTCTATTTGCTGTTAAAATTCATAATTTATTTATATAAATCTAATTGTTGTAATTTTTCTCTTAAACTTATAAAATCTTTCATAGCATCTTCTTTTCTATTAGCAAACCTTAACAATGCAGCCGGGTGATATGTTGCCATTAAATATACCCCATTTTTTTCAAACCACTTGCCATGCTCATATGTAACTTTAAAATTTTCATCTATAAACCTTTTAGCAGCTATTCTTCCTAATGCAACAATTACTTTAGGTTTAATTATATCTATTTGCCTATATAAATAACCTATACATGCATCTTGTTCTTCCTGTAATGGATCTCTATTATTGGGTGGCCTACATTTAACAATATTTGTTATATAAATATTTTTTTCTCTAGATAAATCTATTGTTTCTAATATTTTATCTAACAATTTACCAGCTTTACCAACAAACGGTTGACCTTGAAAATCTTCATTTTCACCTGGAGCTTCACCAATAAACATTATTTTAGCCTTAGTATTGCCAGCTCCAAAAACAACATTTTTTCTAGTTTTGCATAATTCGCATTGTTCACATGAATTTATTTTAGATTTTACATAATCTAAACCATCCAACTTAATCATAATACCTATAACCCTACTTTTACAAAAAAATTTATTCTACACCTTCTAAAAAATTATATATTTTTCTAAAATATTGTTCTATTTTTTCATGTTCATTGTTTAAATACCAAAAACCAAATAACGCCTCTACACCAGTTGCTTTTTTATACTCTATAAGGCTAGAATGTTTAGGGCAATGTGTGGAATTACTATTCCTTCCACGCTTCATTATTTCCCTTTCTTTATCGGTTAAATCAAACTCTATATAATCATAAACCTTAGCCTGCGATGATGCCTTTACCTTTTCTACAGCTAATATATGAAGTTTAGAAGCTGGTAAATTATAATGTTCCTCTATAAGTTGTTTTCTTACCATAATTTCGTAAACTACATCACCCAAAAAAGCTAATGTCAAAGAATTTAAATATAATTTCTCTTTTTCTGGTATAGCAGATTTATTATTATTCATTGATACATCACCTTAGGTATTCAAACTCTAAATTAAATATTCTAACAGTATCTCCATCTTTTATTCCCATTTTTTGCAATCTATCTTCAATACCACTAGATTTTAAAACTCTTTGAAAATAATGTAAAGATTCATAATCATCTAAATTAGCAGACTCTAATATATTAAACAACCATTCTGCTTCTATAATATATTCTTCTCCATCTTTTTTTATTGAAAAATCTCTATTATTCTTTACTAGATTTTCATGCTCTAATATAGCTTCTGGTTGATATTCTTTGATTGGTGGCAATTGATTTAATTTTTTAGCTATACAATTTATAACATCTTGTACACCTAATTTTGTTACAGCACTAACCTTATATAATTCAAACCCTTGTTTATTTATATAATCTTCAAATTCTTTAACTTTTTTATCTTCAGCAATATCGCATTTATTAGCCACCACTATTTGTGGCCTACTTGCAAGTTCTTCATTAAAAAATTTAAGTTCTTTATTTATTTTTTCAAAATCTTCTATAGGAGCTCTTCCTTCTATTCCAGATACATCAACTACATGTAAAATTAGCCTACATCTTTCTATATGTTTTAAAAACTCATGGCCTAAACCTATACCTTCGCTTGCACCTTCAATTAAACCAGGTATATCTGCCATTACAAAAGAAGAATCATCATCTACTTTTACTACCCCTAAAACTGGAGTTAAAGTAGTAAAATGGTAATTTGCAATTGTAGGCTTAGCCTCACTTACAACTGATATGAATGTGGATTTACCTACATTTGGGAACCCAACAAGACCTACATCTGCTAAAAGTTTTAATTCTAACGTTAAATTAAATTCCTGACCATCTACTCCAGGTTTAGCAAATCTTGGTGTTTGTTTACTAGAGGTTGCAAAATGTTGGTTACCCCATCCACCAGAGCCACCTTTAGCTATAACAAATTCATCTTTATTTGTCATATCTACTATAATTTTACCTGATTTAGCATTTTTAACAATTGTACCAGCAGGAACTTTAATTACAACATCTTCACCTTTTTTACCATAACAACGTTTTTTGCCACCAGGTTTTCCATCTTGAGCTATAAATTTTTTTTTATATTTAAAATCTACCAAAGTAGAAATGTTATTATCAGTTTTTAAAATAACATCTCCACCTTTTCCACCATCTCCACCATCTGGTCCACCAGATGTTACACATCGTTCTCTGTGGAAACTTACTGCTCCATTGCCACCTTTTCCAGCTTTTACATATATGTTCACTATATCTACAAACAACGTAGTGCTCCTTTTAACTAACATATTTTGTATTTAGTTTCAATTTATATTTTAATATCTAATTAATTTTTATAATAGGTTTTAACGCAATAAATAAAACCATGCCTACTAACCCACAAGAAACAAATTGGCCTATACCTACACTTAATGCATTAATAAAAAATAATCTGTTGAAAAAACTGCCTTTTATAAGTACAGTTAACTCCCCACCAACAACAATAGCATTTACTATAATTGGTGGTAAAATCGATAAAATAGGTAAACCTTTAAATTCAAAATTCTTAAAGTAATAAGTTAAATATCCACTTATTAAAGTAGCAAGTGTTCCAAATACAGAATCTAAAATACCTAACATATTTTGCCCAGTTGCAAACCCTATTAAATTGGTTAAAAAACACCCCAGAGTTAACCCATAAATATACCTTTTTTTAAAAACTGCCATAATAGTTAAAGCTTCTGCAATTCTTATTTGAACCATACCAAAACTAAAGTTAGCTAAAACTAAACTAACAGTTATATAAATAGCAGCTATTAGTGCAACTTCTGAAATAGCTTTTAAATTATTAACATTTTTACCTACAGAGTTATTCTTTATTTTCCATAACATCTTTTCTAGATAAATTTACCCTTCCCTGTGAATCAATATCAATTATTTTAACTATAATTTCGTCACCCACATTAACTACATCTTCTGTTTTTTCAACTCTTTTTACATCTAATTTTGATATATGGACCAAACCTTCTTTACCAGGAGCATATTCAACAAAAGCACCAAAAGGCATAGTTTTAATAACTTTACCTTTAAAAGTACTACCAACTACTGGCTCCGTTACTATAGCATTAATTACATTAAGTGCTTCTTTAACGTTTGCACTATTAGAACCATAAACAAAAACTTGTCCATTATCTTCTATATCAATTTTAACATCGTTATCTGCGCAAATTTTTTGTATTGTTTTCCCACCTGCACCAATAACATCTCTTATTTTATCAACTTCTATTTTGATTGCAGAAACTTTTAAAGCATATTCAGAAAGTTCTTCTCTTGGTTTATTAATAGCTTTTAACATTACTTCATCTAAAATATATATTCTTGCTTTTTTGGTTTTTTCTAACGCTTCTTCTATTATATCATATGTTAAACCATCAAGCTTGATATCCATTTGTATAGCTGTAACACCATTATGTGTTCCTGCTACTTTAAAGTCCATATCACCAAAAAAGTCCTCTAAACCTTGAATGTCAATCATTGTCATCCATTTATCATCTTTTGTAATAAGCCCACACGAAATTCCAGCAACTGGTGCAATAATAGGTACTCCTGCTTGCATCAAAGCTAAAGTTGAACCACAAATCGAAGCTTGAGAAGTAGAACCGTTAGATGATAAAACTTCGGAAACAACCCTAATAGTATAAGGGAATTCTTCAACGGGAGGAATAACTGGCTCTAAGGCTTTTTCAGCTAAAGCTCCATGGCCTATTTCTCTACGCCCTGGTCCTCTGCTTGGTTTTGCTTCACCAACTGAATATGCTGGGAAGTTATAGTGGTGAATATACCTTTTAGATTCTTCGCCATCAATACCATCTAAAGTTTGTGCTTCCCTCATTACCCCTAAAGTAGCGACAGATAATACCTGTGTTTGACCTCTTGTAAACATTCCAGAACCATGAACTCTTGGTATTAAATCTACTTCTGCAGCAAGTGGACGCATTTCATCCATTTTTCTACCATCTACTCTTTTTTGCTCATCTATTAACCATGTTCTTACTATATCTTTTTGTATTTTATAAATACATTCGTCTATTAAATTTTCTTGGTCTGGGTAAAGTTCATCAAATTTTAAATGAATAGCATCTATAATTGGAGTTAAGTTTTCTTCTCTTATATTTTTATCGTTTGTATCTAAAGCTAGTTTAATATCTTCTCTGGCAAAATTATCTATTTGGTTATACATTTCATCGTCTATAGGAATATAAGCCATTTCAAACTTTTCTTTTCCTATTTCGTTTTTTATTTTTAAAATAAAATCTACAACTTTTTTTATTTCTTTATGTGCAGTTTTAATTCCTTCTAATATAATTTTCTCTGATACTTGATTAGCATTTGCTTCTATCATTACAATTTTATTTTCACTTGCCGAAACAGTAACTCTCATATCTGATTTAGATGATTCTTTTTCTGATGGATTTAGCACAATCTCGTTATTTATTAAACCTACATTAACTGCACCAATAGGTCCATTCCAAGGAATATCTGAAATAGATAATGCAACAGAAGTACCAATCATACCAGCTATCTCTGGTGGATAATCTAAATCAACTGACATAACAGTCATAGTAACTGCAACATCGTTTCTCATATTTTTATTAAACAATGGTCTAATAGATCTATCTACTAACCTAGAGACTAAAATAGCATTTTCTGTAGGTCTACCTTCCCTTTTTAAAAAAGAACCAGGTATTTTCCCCACAGAATAAAGTCTCTCTTCAAAATCAACTGATAATGGTAAAAAATCTACACCTTCACGTGGTTTTTTAGATGCTACAACATTAACTAGCACAGTAGTATCACCATATTTAACTAAACAAGAGCCGTTAGCTAAACCACACATTTTTCCAGTTTGAATAAATAACCGTTTACCTGCAAAATTTATTTCATACTCTTTAATTTTATTCATCTGTACCATTAAGAGTTTAACCTCCAATATTTTATAAGTATAAATCGGTATATAATTTATATATAAATAACCAAAGCCTCCGACTAAGCCGAAGGCATGTTTAAACCTTAAAAATAGCTTTTTATTAACAAGCATGCACCAAATGTACAAATATTTTTTACATCTATTATTAAACATAAATTTAAAATATTTATAATTCATTTATTAACATTTGAAGTAAAAAATTTTGTTACATCATTATATAAACATGTAATTTTTTAACCAACAAAATGGTTACAAAAATAAATGTTAAATAATAAAGCTTAATAACTTTATTTAGCAACTTTAGTTGTAAAACATATAACATTTATTAAGTAACCAATATAAATTTTATTATTTACGTAACCCAAGTTTTGCAATAATTTCACGGTATCTGTTTATATCTTTTTTCATTAAATAATTTAATAAATTACGCCTATGGCCAACCATTTTTAAAAGACCTCTACGGCTATGGTGATCTTTTTTATGTGTTTTTAAATGTTCAGTTAATTGATTAATTCTTGTTGTTAAAATTGCAATTTGAACTTCTGGTGAACCAGTATCCTTTTCACTACGTTTGTTTTGGTTAATAAGTTCTGCTTTTAATTCTTTTGTTAACATATTTTAAACCTTCCTATAATAAAATAATTATTCAGCCAATTGTAGACCTATAATAATAGTACATAACCTAAATTTGGAAGGGTAATATTATAGACCACAATTCGGTTACGTTATATATTTTACTATATTTATAATATTTTGTCAATTAATTTTTTATGTACAAAATTCAATTTTGGGAATAAAATTATATGTTAATTTGTTGTGAATAATTATATAACAAAAGTTAAACAAAACAACAAAATTTAATTCAAAAAATGGCATTATATATTGCACTTACACAAATACATAATGCCAAATAATTTTATGCAGCTTCTGCAACTTCTGTAGCTGCTGGAGCACCTTTTTCTACTTGAGCTAGTGCAGTTGGATCGCCACTAGCTATATCGGAATTTCCTTCTCCTTGTATATTTCTAATTTCTTTACTAGATTTTCCAATTACAGATTCTGTTATACTCAATGCTTTGAGTATAGGTCCTTTATATTTACCTGGGATCTTCTCTGCAAACGCTTTTGCTTGATATACTCTATTTTCTATTTCAGGCACAGCATCTAAAAATTTTTCGGTACTTTCAGGATTTCTTTTAACTGCTTTTTTCGCTATACCTGTTGCTAATTTCTGTGCACCACCTGTTAAAACCCCTTTTATAGTTCCTTTTCCCAAATTACTTGCTAATCCTTTTGCAATTCCACTTGCAGCACCTTTTATTTTACTCAAAAAGCCCATAACATTTCTCCCACTTTCATTTTTTATTGTTTTACATTTTTAATATCTTGTTATATTTTGCAACCTTTCTCTTTCTTTGGCCATTAAATTTATATAATCACTATTTGAATAATTAGGATATTTAGATTTAACATATGCCATTAACCTAGCTGATTTTAATTCTTCTGAACTTTCACCTTCATTAGTATTTTTTTTATTTTTAAATATAGCAGAAAAAATATTAAAATTGAACATTTTACCAACTCCAATATAATTTTATTTTATTCTATAAAAATTTTAATGAATTCACAGATTTTTTAAAATATATCTCCATACATTCCCATATCTTTTTTAGCTATGATTTTACCCATCTTTTGATATTCATATTTAAGTGCTACCAGTATATGCTTCATCATAATATCAGATTTTTCGGCTAACGCCAAATAAGATGCCAAAATAGCAATAGATTTAATACTACTACCAGATAATTCAAAATTTTCAGCTAAAAACCAATCATCAAAATCTTTACCCAATGGAGCTTTTTTAGGGAATATTTTATTCCATAACTGCCTTCTCATTTCTGAATCAGGCATTTTAAAATTAACAATAAACCTTATTCTTCGCCTAAAAGCATCATCAAAATTATTAAATTTATTTGTAGTTAAAATTGAGACCCCTTCATATTCTTCCATTTTTTGCAATAAATATGATGTTTCATTGTTAGAATTTTTATCATTAGAATCTTTAACATCTGTTCTTTTACCAAACAAAGAATCTGCTTCATCGAATAATAAAATAGCATTACTTTTTTTAGCTTCTAAAAAAATATCACCCAAATTTTTTTCAGTTTCACCAATATATTTATTAATAATTTGAGATATATCAATTTTATAAAGTTCAAGCCCCAATTCATTAGCTATAACTTGAGCTCCCATAGTTTTACCAGTACCAGGTGGCCCATATAGTAAAATGCTAAGCCCTCTTCCATAAGGAACTTTTTCTTTAAACCCCCAATCTTCGTACACAACATCTTTAAATTTTACATAATTGCAAGCATTAATCAAAATATCTCTTTGGTCGTTATCTATAACTAAATCATTAAATGTAAAATTACAATTAATTAACGTAGCTCGTTTATCTAAATTGTGAACAGCATATTTTCTACAAACGTTTAATAACAATTCACCGTCAATAACACCATTATCTATAGCAGCCTCTATATTAGCTTTATTCAATATATCTTTTATTTGGCCAGCGGTATATTTAAACTTATTGCTAAACTGTTTAAAATTTATATCATCACTAATTTTATAATTTTTAGAATTAAACTTCCAAACTTCAACAGAGTCATTGACATTAGGCAAATCTATTTTTATATTTACTGTTGGTAAAAAGCAATTTGTTAACGCCTCAAAATATTTAAACTTTTCATTCAACAAAAACACTAAATTAAAATATTTAAAAACATCATGCAATATAAATTCTAAACTACTTTGATATTCTATATCTAAGTCACAGTTATAAAAACATATTAATCCATCTTTTAAAAAAGCTTCTAAATAAATGTTTGTTAACAGCAAATATATCTTAGAATCATGCTGTAATAGATACTTTAAATTTACAAAAAATATAATTTTATTTAATTTTTTTCCAACATGTTTAACTTGCAATCTTTTACCAGAGCCCACTGCCCCATATAAATGTATAATACTATTAGGTAATTTATTAGCTATTATTTTTTCAGTTTCTAAAATTAGTTTTTGATTTATATCTTCATTTATTATAATATTATCTACATTTTGTTCTGGGTAAAATTTGGTACAAACTGAACTTTGAACAAAACTATCAGCTTCACTACCAATAAAGAAGTCAACAGCTAGCTTTCTAAGCTTAAGACCTTTAGATAAAAAACAAGGTAATTCATATGATGTAATATCATCAAAAATTAAAGATGTAATTTTATTATCTAGTAGTTCCATAGCGTTTTGCAAACTTATATTATAAGTAAGTTTAGCACAAGCAAATACTAGCCCTAATGTAGGTTTTTTCATATTATTATCATCTTGTAAATAACCAAATAACCGTTCGTACTTTCTATCAACTTCAGATATTAAAGAAAATATTATTGCTAACTTGGTAATGAATGAACAGTTATGTACATTAAAAAAGTTCTCTAAATTAAAAAATCCATCACTCATGGCAACTCTATTTTTAATATGGTCCCAGCAAACTATTAAGCTTTGTTTTATATCATTACCAACGCTAACGTTCCTTTTATCCACCATAGAAGCCATAATAGCATTATCTACTTCATCATCTGTTATAACAATACCTCTTAATGCTAAATAACTTGTTTTTTCTCTAAAATTAGATTTTCTTATTCTAAAAATAGCATTAACGTAAGAATCTACTAAATATCTAAGATCTTCTAAGTACTCATTATAATCACTATACGGTTCATTAAATTTATTAATATCAAAGTAACAATTATAAAGATGTAATTTAGAGTTATCTACATTAGGCATAAAAACCTCCTTGAAGAATATCAATTTATTATATTATACACTAAAAAAAAATATTATTCAATAGATTTACTTATTTTTTTTAATTTAGAATAAAAATTATATGAACATTTACTATAATTTTGAATATTACATTCAATATGATTTTGCATTATTACCATATATTACCCTAGATATTCCATTTAAATCCTTTTTATATTTTATATCAACTAACCCTTTACTTTCCATTATTGTTTTTACTTTATCAAACTGGTTATAACCTATTTCAAAAGCTAATACACCATTATTTTTTAATTTATTGAACCATATTTCGGTAATATTTTTATAAAAATAAAGGCCATCATCGCCACCATCTAAAGCCATTTTAGGTTCAAACATCACTTCTTTTTGCAAACATTTTATGCTTTTACTTTGTATATATGGTGGGTTAGATAAAATTAAATTAAATAAAAGATTTTCTTTAAAAATACATTTATTTAAAACATCTGCTAAAATTGGTTTAACATTTATAGCGTTATTAATCTTTATATTTTCATTAAGGTATTCAAACGCTTTCTTCGATTTTTCTACTGCATAAACTATGGCATCTGGTCTTTCAGTAGCTACAGATATTGCTATACACCCTGAACCACTACACAAATCTACTATTACTGGTTTTTCTATATTTTTTATTTTACTTAAAGCCAATTCAACTAAAGTTTCTGTATCTGCCCTAGGAATAAGAACTCCTTCCCCTATTTTAAAATGCAAATTCCAAAAATCCCAATAACCTAAAATATATTGTAAGGGGTAATGTTTTGCTCTTTTTTTTAACATATTTTCAATTTGATTAATTTTTTCATCTGTAATATCAATGTTTGTAGCATTTATGTATTTTTTACCAATAACTTCTTCAAATATTATAAAAGCTTCAAACGCAGGAGCATAAACCCCTGCGTTTGATAAACTACTTTTTATTTTATTATACAAGCTTAAAGGCAGCGACTCACTACTCATAAAACTACCACCTGTCATCATCTTTATTTTCTGGTATAACGTGCTTCAAAGCGTTAATTGCCACTTCTATTTGGGAATCCATAGGCTCGTTAGTAGTTATTCTTTGCAGCCATAACCCTGGTAACACAAATATTTTAGTAAATTTATTTTCGTGTTTTGCAGTAATTTTTATAACCTCATAAGATATTCCAACAACTACAGGCATTAAAGCCAATTTTACAAAAACTCTAGTTAAAATATTAGTCCACGAAACAGCTGAAAAAATTAATATACTTATAACTAAAACAATTAAAATAAAACTTGTACCACATCTTGGGTGAAACCTAGAATATTTTTTAACATTTGCAACTGTTAATTCCTCACCAGCTTCGTAACAAGCAATAGATTTATGTTCTGCACCATGATATTTATAAAGTGTTTTCATCTCTTTCATTAAAGATGTTAACAATATGTAACTTACAAATATAATTATTTTAATTATGCCTTCCAATAAACTTTTTATAGATGCTGGAAGATTAAAAACAGCTTCTAATGATTTAACTAAAAAAGATGGTACCCACATAAACAAAAAAATAGATAATATTAACCCTAAAATTGTAGACAAACTCATTAAAATATTAAAAACATTTTTCCCTAAAACAGATTCTAATTTACTTTCTTTTTTAGGAACATTAACCACATCTTCTATAGGCTCCACAGGCTCTGCTTTTTGAGCAGATTTCATTAAGCATTTATAACCTAAAATCATCATTAATACAAAATTAAAAAATCCCCTTATAATTGGTACCTTTGTGTACCATTTATTTTTACTTTTACTATCCCAACATTCATTATCTATTTCACCATTCGGCAACCTAACAGACATAGATACTTTGTCTGGGCCTTTCATCATAACACCTTCTATAACAGCTTGGCCGCCTATTGATGTTATATGCTTTTTTTTATTCATATTATTTTTCACTCCTTTTTTTACATTACTTTCTTTCTACTTTGAACATACACAACAATATTAATAATAATTAATATTGCTAAAATTGCCACAGAAACATACAATGTAGTCAAACATCCATTTAACATGTTTGTAACTAAACAATACAGTTCTTTTGAAATTATAGGAATTCTATTTATTACGTTAAAAAATAAAATTACACCAACCAAAACTGCCAACATAATTTCACTAGCTATTAAAGAATATAAACTATTTCTATAGCCTCTATGCTTCCATTTTTGTATAAAAATTAAAATAAATAGAATTATTAAATCAGCTAAAATTAACAAAAATACTGTTTTCACAAAATATTTATCTGTTATTTTTATATACGATGATACTGCTTTTAAAGCATCTGATTTTACACCATTTATATACACATTAGCGCATTGCTCTACAAAATCACTAACATCTTTATCTAATTTAGATTTTTGAAGTTCTGTTAAATTCATATTAGCAATTGCATACTCTTTTATTTTAGCTTCTAATTCTATTTTTTTATTATTTATATCGGCAATATATTTAGATTTGTTTTCGTTTTTAGATACAGAAACTATATAATCATAAATTTCACCAGATATAAAATCCAAGTCAACAAAATCATCAAATATATCATGAGGTAATCCATTAATATCTGCATAATAATATAATTGGGTTAAAATTTTATTAGACATACTTTTACTATACCCAGAAGAAATAATAAATTTATTAAGTGCCTTGCTGTTAACATTAACACCTATAGATATACACACAAATGTAAAAAATATAGTTACTGTTAACAACAAAGATAATATACAACTAAATATATTTACAATAATCTTTTTCATTAATTTATTCTCCTGTTAGTAAATCTGCTTAAAACTGCTGTAGTTATTAAAACCTATATTGAATAAATTTTACTCAACAACCTTTGGGCCAGATAAATAATCTGCATATATAAAATACCTAGTACTAATACTACCCAAAGAATTAAATGGGTAGCATGTGTAAAACACCAACTGCTCTTTATTGTTGTTAACAGAAAAAGAAGAGTACTCTTCTTTTTCTAAAATTTTAATAGAAGAAATTTTATATTTATAAACGCCATACGATGTTGTAATTTTAATAATATCGTTTAATTTGGCATTTTCAATTTGTGGGAACATATAATTATGGCCAGTTACTAATATAGTTCCACCGTAACCAGGTATATAACTGCCACTGTACTGGCCAACACCCATTTTCAAAGATTCATATCCATCGCCAAATATAAGTGGACTAGATATTTTTGCAGATTCTATTTCAAATTTTCCATACTCAGTGTTAACTTTAGGGAATTCTATATTATTTTTAGTAACAGTTCCATTTTCAATTACAGAAGGTTTGGTAAAAATACTTTCTATATTAGCTTCAAAATTCGGTGCATCATCTGTTAAAATTGAACTCATATTGATATCTAAATCACTTATGTAATAGTTCATTATAAAACTTATTAAAATAAAATTAATGCTTGCCAACAACAATGGATATATTATAAAATTCAATAAATTTTTAAATTTGATTTTTAACACTTAAAAATACCTTTCTAATTTAAAAAAAATATAAAACATCTATTATTTTATGTTAACCGTTTAATTATTAAAAGCTTAATTAGAACTAGATTTTATTTTTTTAAATTTTAATATAAAAAAGCTCTCAATAAAAAATAAAACCATAAACATTGTGTATTTAACCATTTTTAAAGAAAGTTTGCTTTCCCTTCCTGTAGCTTTTATAATAGATTCTTTAGCAAAAACAGTAGCACCAGTTTCTTTATCAATTACAGCAACATTTTCCTTACCCTCTTCGTTTTGCCCTACCGCTACTACCATATTTGCATTGTTCATTGCATTTTTAAGGCTAGCTATTATAGCTCTTCTTTTGTCTGCATCAACATATTTTGCTATATCAGACATAGAATTTATTTCTTTGCCACTAATAGCTTCTTGCACTATTCCTCTAGCGTTTATAACTGCTGCCTCAAGCAATTCATAATTAATATCTGGGTGAGATAGTAAATATGAATTAGCTTGAGCTATTAAATTTGAAGGAAGAGAAAACCCCGCTATAGGAGCTTTTAACAAAGCCAATATACTATTAGCATCTGCTGCTAAAACTAAATAATTATTAAAAAATACTGAAGTAATAATTATTAGACCAGTTACCATTTTTTTTAAATTACTACATATCATTATGTTCCCCTAATTATTTAAAAATTATATTTTCTACTTTTTTATACATTTTTCTATATTTCCTTTAATGTTAGATAAAAATTCAATTATAGCAAATTTATATTCATATGGCCCTTCAATAACTTCTAATTCATTTTTGCCTAAAATAGCTTGTACATGTTGTTTGTTACTATACATAGGGCTACACATAGGCGGAAAAGCTACGCACCACCAATTCTTACCTTCACCTTTACCTACAATCACTTTTAAAGAATCATATACTCCGGCAGGCAAAATAAAACTATCATATTTTCTTGTTGGAAAATATGACTTTGTTAAAGTAACATTCACATCGTAATTATAACCATTATTTAGTATTTCTTGTTTAGATAATTGCGAAATATAATTTAAATTTTTATACACAATTTGTTTAGCTACTACTTTTGTTTTAGCATTTTTAAGAAGTTTATAAATTGCGCAAGAAATATTATCTTTTATTTTTAGTTTTAAAGCTTGGTCTTGTTCAGAATTAGAATTAGCTATAACATGCAATCTAATAATATTCTTCTTAAGTCTACCACACTTATCACAAAAAGGCAATAGGCTTGAAATAAATATTGAAAATATTAACCCAACTAAAATTGATTTTTCTATCTTTTTCATTATGTCTCCTCCAATGAACAATAAATATTTTAAACATTGGTGTAAACATTTTTTTACAAAAAATATTTACCCAATAATTACCTACCTATTTAAATTATTGGATAAATATTACATATTATTCAAAATATAAAATCATAATTTACTATTTTTTTGTTAGGTTATATTTTGTGCATTTTTACCCTTATAAAATATTTGAACCCAATGTATTTTATTATCAATACAAGAATTTCCAACACCTATGTAATTAAAATCTGGGTTAAGTATGTTTTTTCTATGCGACTCAGAGTTCATCCAATCTTCCACTACTTTTTCTGGGGTAAATTGCCCACTAGCAACATTCTCTCCCAACATATATATTTTGTCTAATTTAAAATCCACATCTTTTATAACTGTAAAACAACTTGTATTGTTAGGCCTTACATGACCTTCTTTTTCATGTTGTTCTTTAGCTCTTATTATAGCAGCTTCTTCTAGTTTATCTGACTTAGCAAGTGGTTTTAAATTATTTTTTGCTCGTTCTTGATTAACCAAATTAATAACTTCTTGTCTATAAATTCCTAATTTTTCATTATCTACTTTAGGTATAGAAATAAATAAGCTATACCAGTATGTTGCATTGTTAAAATTGGTTTTACTTAACGCAAAATGTGTTATATCTGGGTTATTTATAATTTTCTTCTTATCATTATTGTTAATCCAACTATTAACAATATCTGCAGCTGACCCTTCCCGAACAGCCAAATTTTGAAATAAGCTTTTATAATATTTTATATTGCAAAGCTTTAAATTTGAATCGATATTTTGTTCTTTTATATACTGTATAACATCATCATTTTTTATGTTTTTTGTGTTTTTTGTGTTTTTTAACTGATTAATTACTAAATTCGTAGTTTTAGTCAAATCATCTAACAAACTTAAAGGTTGTAAGTTTAGCTTTTTCCGCTCTTCGTTTATAGCATTTAATACTTTCTTTTCATCCTCCGAATGAGCAATATCTTGCGAATAAATCTGCATAAACATTAACACTTCACATCCTTTTTTTATTTATTTTATAATTTTAATTATACTACAAAAACTGTACTAAATCAAATTTTATTCACCGATTAAATTTATATTAATTTCTTTTAATTTATAAAAATCGTAAAAAGATATATTACTTTCAACTATATTTACTGCTTTTTTAAATGTTTCTTCTCCAATATCAGTACAAATTATTGGTGTTTTTTGTATAAAATATTCTCTAATCAGTTTATTAAATATGTTGTTGTTTTTTGTTTGTTTGTTAATTATATTTATAAATTTATTACTATCAACAATACTATATAAACAACCATTCTTTTTTATTTTTTCACCTAGCATTAAATCTTCTTTAACTTCTATGCTTCCAACAACATCTAATAAATTTTTCAAAATTGATTCATTTTTTATTATTAAGTACCTATTAATATTTTTATTAAAATCTTTATTTATTATTTTTAATACTAAATTTATTCCACCATAATTATATAATTCTTCTATATTTTTATTATTGTATGATGTTTTCACAATTGGGAAATCATTAACTATTACATCATTTTTTATAGGGTTTATAGATATTTCTGTAAAAATATTTTTGCCATTTAATTTCAATAATTGTAAAATATTTATAATATCATCTTCTGTAACTTCTCTTTTTATTTTGTTTATAGTATTTTGTACTTGCATATATTCTTTGCTTTTTTCTTTGCTTTTGCCAATACTAATAAGTAAACTAACACCTACAAGCATAACTACCACAAAAGTTGCAACAAAAGATTTTACCAATACTTTCAATGCATTCACCTTTACATTTTAGATATCTTTTATTTTACAGTTATTGTTTCCAAATACTAAAAATAATATTCTAGTTTATGTTATACAATTAGGTAGGTATTTTTTTATTTTATATTTCATATATATTTTTTATGCTACAAAATATATGTAAGGAGTTGTTACCATAACAAAATGCAAAAAAATATTAAAGTTGCCATTGTTGGTGTAACCGGCTTGGTTGGTAAAAGTTTTTTAAAAGTTTTAGAAGAATATAAGTTACCAATAAATGAATATAAATTATTTGCATCTAAAAAAAATGATGGAAAATTTATTAAATTTATGAATAAAGATTATAAAATCAATGAACTAACAATTAATTCTTTTGATGAAAATTTTGATTATGCCTTGTTTTCTGCTGGTTCGAGTGTAAGTAAAAAATTTGCAAAAATAGCTGCTAATAAAAAATGTATAGTAATAGATAACAGTTCTTTTTGGCGAATGGACCAAAATGTGCCACTTATAGTGCCACAAGTTAACGCTCAAGATATCAAAAATCATAATTATATAATATCTAACCCAAACTGTTCAACAATTCAAGCTGTAGTTCCTATTTTTGCTATACATAAAAAATATAAAGTTAAACGAATAATTTATTCTACATACCAAGCAGTTTCTGGTGCAGGTAAGGCAGGTTATAACGATTTAGAAAATGGTATTTATTCATACATAAACAATACAAAATATCAATTAAAAAAATTCACATACCCTATTTTTAACAACTGTATCCCACAAATAGATTCATTTCTAGAAAATGGATACACAAAAGAAGAACAAAAAATGATTGATGAAACTAGAAAAATTCTTAATGAACCACTTCTTCCTATTACCGCCACAACAGTTAGGGTACCTGTTTTTAATTCACATAGCGAATCTATAAACATTGAACTTAGCAAAGAATTTGAAATTGATGATATAAAATCTACTTTAAAGCATTATGATGGTATTATTGTTGAAGATGACCCAAAAGGCAATAAATACCCAATGGCTATTAACTGTTCTGGTAAAAATGAAATTTACGTTGGTAGAATAAGGCGAGATTATTCTGTTGAAAATGGCTTAAATTTGTGGGTTGTTGCTGATAACATAAGGAAAGGTGCAGCAACTAACGCTATAGAAATTTTATCATATTTAATTACAGGTAATTATAAAAAAACTCTACAATAAGAACTTAAACCTATTTATTTTATAAAGGAGATATGCACCATGCCAAAAAAAATAATCTTTAAAGGAAGTGGTGTAGCTTTAGTTACACCTATGCTAGATGACGGTGAAATAAACTACAATAAATTATATGAACTTATAGACTTCCATATAAACTCTAATACCGATGCAATAATAATTGCTGGAACAACTGGCGAATCACCTACATTAAATGATGAAGAATATATAAAATTAATAACAAATACTGTTACATATACAAAGGGTAGAATACCAATTATAGCTGGTTCTGGCAGCAACTGTACAGCACATGCTATTTGGAAGAGCAAACAAGCAAAAATTGCTGGAGCAGATGGACTATTAATAGTTACACCATATTATAACAAAACATCTCAAAACGGACTTTTAAAACATTATTTTTCTATTGCTGAAGCTGTAGATTTACCTATTATTTTGTATAATGTTCCAAGTAGAACAGGTTTAAATATTTTGCCAGAAACTTATTTAGAACTTTGCAAACACCCTAATATAATAGCAACAAAAGAAGCTAATGGCGACATTTCCGACCTAGCCAAAACAATATCTTTATGTGAAGATAACCTAACCATATATTCTGGCAATGATGATCAGATTGTTCCCATTTTGTCACTTGGTGGAAAAGGTGTTATTTCTGTAGCCGCTAATATTATTCCAACTAAAATTCATGATATTTGTAATTTATTTTTTGAATGTAATTTTGCTAAAAGTGCAAAACTGCAACTTAATTTAATTCCTTTAATGAATAGCTTATTTAAAACTGTAAACCCTATACCAATAAAGCAAAGTATGAATTTAATGGGTATGAATGTTGGTAAATGCCGCTTACCCCTTATTAATATGGATGAGCAAAATATTAACAATTTAAAAAATATTTTAAAAACTTATAGCTTAATATCATAAGTTAACTAAAAATACATTGCTTAAACTACTTTAATAAAATAACCTCATTGACGTAACTTTGATAATAAAATATTTTCAAACATCACGTTAATGAGGTTAAATTTAAATTATTAATAATTTAAAATAATAAAGCTATACCTATGCCTAATATTGCGCCACCTAAAACTTCTAATGGTGTATGCCCTAAAAGCTCTTTTAATGTTTTAACTGTTATATTTTCAAATATATTATCTTTTGCATTGTTCATATCTTTTTTTATGGGGTCAATTATAATTTTATTAATTACTTTTGCTTGCTCCCCCGCTGCTCTTCTAACACCCATAGCATCGTACATAACTATTCCAGCTAAAACTACAGATATAGCAAATATTGCTGAATCAGCTCCACATTGCTTATAAGTTGCAACACAAGTAGAACATACTAAAGCAGAGTGTGAACTTGGCATTCCACCTGCACCAAATATCCTTTCTAAAGATACTTCTTTATGAACAATATAATATAAAATAATTTTTATAGTTTGAGCCACCATCCAAGAAACAGCAGCAACTTTAACTATGTAATTATTTAATATACTTATTATAATATTTAACATTTTTATACCCTTTCAACATTAACTATTTCTGTTTAATAAAAAAAACGTTAATTTATTTATAAAGTCTATATCTTTATTAAAACCTACTTTTACTACTTTTATTGCATTAGTATACAAATTTTTAATTTCTTCCTCACATTTCTGTACACCATACAAGCTTACATATGTACATTTTTTATTTTGTATATCACTTTTAACAGGTTTACCTATAACAGATTCATCACCTATAACATCTATTATATCATCTCTAATTTGAAAAGCTAAACCAATGTTATTTGCATACATTTTAGCACTATTGATTTGTTCAGATGTTCCATTTGCTGCCAAACAACCTGTAATAGCCGCAGCTTGAATCAATTTACCTGTTTTTAAATTATTAATTTCACATAATATTTCCGAGTTAATTTTATCAGCTTTATCTTCAAAGTCCATATCCATACTTTGCCCAGCAATCATGCCTTTATAACCAACTGCATCCGAAATTTGCCTTATAATATCTATTTTTATATTTAAATCTATATTAGCATTTGCAATTACATTAAATGCCTCTGTAAGTAACCCATCACCCGCTAATACTGCTATTGCTTGGTTAAACTTTATATGGCAAGCAGGTTTACCACGCCTTAAATCATCATTATCCATACAAGGCAAGTCATCATGTATTAAGGAATATGTATGTATCATCTCTATAGCACAAGCTACATCCAATACATCTTCTATTAAACCACCACAAAGTCTACAAAATTCTAAAACCAATATAGGTCTAATTCGTTTGCCACCTATGTTCAAACTGTAATGCATTGCTTGTGCTACTTTAGAGTTAGGAACTGTTAAATCGATTATTGCTTTTAACCGTTCGTTAATTAAATTTTTATATGCTTCAAATTGTTCTATAAATTTTCTCATAACATTTATATATCCTTATAAAATTTATTTGCTATCACATGTTTTATTTTTTATTTTGTTGCATTCATCATCTACTATAGCACCTAAAACACCATTTATAAAACCTACTTCTTCTTCACCTAAATAATTTTTAGCTAATTCTATGGCTTCGTTTATAGAAACAACATAATGAACATTATCTATAAACAAAAATTCAGCAACAGCCATTTTTAAAATAGCTAAAGCAACCTTTGATATTCTGTTTATAGACCATTTAATGGTGTACTTTTTTATTATTTCATCAATTTGTTCAGAATTATCAATGGCATATTTAGCTAATTTTTTGCCAAAAGGTATTACTTTAAAATCTCTATTATTTTCTGCCATTCTAACTATAGAACTAACAGATTCATTAGTAAACATATTTTCAAAAATTATAATAAAAGCTTGTTCTCTTGCTTCTCTTCTTTTATACATTTTTTAACCCTTATTAACCTCTTTAATATTTTTATAAAATTCTTATAAATTTAAAATAACAAAATAATGTTTCGTACGAAACATTATTTTGTTAAAAGCAATACATACTTTAATCTTTTTGTACACTTTCTTTATCTAATGTTTTATTTTCGTTGTTTTCAAATTCTATTCCTACAATATGAACATTAACTTTAGATATAGCTATACCAGTCATAGACTGAATAGCATCTTTAACTTTTTGTTGAACATGCTGAGAAACTGTTTGTATTTTAGCACCATTTTTTAAATTTATATAAACATCTATAACAGCTAAATCATTATTTATATCAACTTTAATAGATTTAGACTTTAACCCTTTTTTTATATTAAAAACATCTTTAATTTTGCCTGAATCAGCAATAGAAGCTACACCATCTACTTCCATAGCAGCAACATTAGATATTGAGCAAATAACATCTTCAGATATTTTTAAACTTCCAACAGATTCTTTTAAATTTTTTTTAATCATGATTAATATTAATTATATTACCTAACTACCTAAAAAACTACATAAGTAATATAACATTACCCCCCTTTCATATAATTAAAACACAAAAAACTACACAAACTAAATTGGTAAAAAACCAATATATCAGTTTATATTTACACTTATAATTATATTATACCATAAAAAATAAAACTCGCAACTATTTTACTTCAACTATTGAAATGTTTTCTGCATTAACATCCACTTCTGTCATAACCACATCTTTTATTTGAGCAGCTTCTGCTGGTTGCAAACCTTTTGTTTTTACAATAACAGTTACTTTACCATTTTGCATATATACCATAACCTCAGCAAACCCTTTAGCCTTAATAATATTTTCTATTTTTCCTTCAGATTCAATTGCTTTAGCTAAAATTGCAGCATCGTTAGCTAATTTTTCTTTTTGCTTCTGGTCGGCATTAGATTCTGACAACATCTTTTTTAAAGTTTCTATAGCTTCATCTCTAGTTTTTTGTCTATTCAATTTTGCTTGTGCAAAATATTCATTTGATTTTGTAGAAATTGCTGCTACATTTTTTTCTTCATCTTGTTTTTCATCGTCTTTTTTTACAAACTCAGCTTCACCATAATTTTTTATAGAATCTACATTTTTAATAAAATTTGGTGACTGTTCAGATTTTGAAAATTCCCAATTTAAATAAATAGCTACACCTAAACCCAACACTAACGTAGCCAAAACAATTTGACGTTTTCCTATTATCATATTCACTTTATATTCCTCCTAGTTAAATTCTAGTTAAATTTTTTTATTTTGTTATATTTAACCCATGGTTAATTTAAACTTTTAGTAACATAAACCCTGGTTGAAGGTATGTTAAGTACAGTGGTAATTAAATTAGTTACATGTTGGTTCACTAGCGGGTTATTACCACCTTGGCAAACAATTACTACACCCTTAACTTTTGGCTGTAATTCAGTTTTTATTAACGCCTGCTTTTTACCATTTGGCCCATCAACCACCATTAATTTTTTTTCTTCATCATTTCTTTCCTGTGTCTTTAACGGAATTTTACCTTGGTAATCATCTATTTTATCCTTTTTTTCCCGTTTTTCTTGGGCATATATATATTCAACACCGTTTTCAAGTGTAACCATTATTTTTGCTTTTCCAACTCCATTTACTTTTTCAACAATATCTAACAACCTTTTTTCTAACTTCTCTTCATACATACTTATGCTAAATTGCCTATCATCACAACTTTTTGGTTGCTTAATATTCCCATCTGTTAAACTAGATAACATCATCATTAATAAACCTACTATTCCAATAACAAGCAATACCAATTTTTTTTTACCATTAAAAATGTTAAAAAATTTGCTTTTTAATTCACCTATATTTAAAACTTCTGCCATATTAAATATTCTTCACCCCTTTATTAAGAAGCTAAAAAAATTAACTATAAATTATAATTGGAACAACTTCATATTTTTCTTTTATGCAATTCTTAATTATATCTTCATTTTTCTCCTCTCCTTTACCAACAAAAATTTCAACCTGATTAATTAATATGCTAGACTTATTGTTTGTATTAATATTTATTAAAATTTTAGGGTCTTTAATTCCCTTTAATAATAAATCTTGTTTAATCATTTCTTTAAGCTTATTTTCTACTGCACCTAAAGTTTTTAATTCTTTTAAAGCTTCTAACCTCTCATTTATACCTACTATCTCATTATTGATATCATTGATATCAATATCTAAATTAAAACTTGTTTTTTTTAAAATCAACCCTGAAAAAATACAAGATAACAAAAATATACTCATAGAAAAATTTATCATCTTCCCCATGCCGCCATTTGGAGAAATAATTCTTACTATACAACAAGAAATAATTGCCAAACATATAGAAAAAGCCCATTCTTTCAATTTAAACCCAACCCTAAAATTAATAATATAGTAATAGTTATTATAATTAACAATATGTAACTTACAATTATAGCAAACAATAACTCTACTGCATAATTACTAGATTTTAATATTGCTGATACTTGTTTTATTCCCATAAAATCAGCTATACCACCTGAAAATTTAACCATTATAATCCATATTGCTAATTTAATTAATATTGGCAAACATGTAATTAACACAAAAACTATAGCCATTGCTCCTGCACTAGACCTTACAAAATCAAAGCAACCTTTCATAGATGTATATGCATCTGAAATCACACCACCTATTATTGGTACTGCACTACCTATTAAAAATTTCGCTGTTTTAGTTCCAACAGTATCTGCACTACAAGCCACAACACTTTGAATTGTAATCAAGCCAACAAAAGCTGCTACAATAAACTCTAAAACCCAAGTAATTATATTTTTAACTGTTTTTGCCATTTCGCTGATATTTAAATTTGTAGCAATAGAACTAACTAAACAAAAAGCTATGTATATGCCTACTATAGGTAATAATTTTTGCGAAATCACTTCTGAAACAACTTGGCAAATACAAAACAAAAAAGTGTTATATACTCCACTTGTTACAACCATACCACAACTACTCATTATTCCTGCATAAACAGGTATAAAACCCAACATAAAACTCGAAATATTTACAATAACTTCTACAGCAGATTTCACACATTCAAGCAATGGATATGCAATAAAAATAAATATGCTCAATAAACATACACAATTAACAACTTCATTTACACTATTATTTGAAAAACATACTTTTAGAGCCTCCATAAATGCGGAAACCAATACTATACCAATTATCCCCATTATCAATTTCAACGGACTTTTTATTTCTGTTTTTATATGTTCACATACAATATTAAACATCTTACCCGGTGAAAAACAAAAAAATTTACTTTTTTTCCCTACCATATCTTGATGAGAAAAGTTCTTAAATTCTTCAACTAAACATTGGTTATCCATATATCTTGTAATTAAGTCATCTAACCCTGTCTCGTAATAAATATCTTCTAAGTTGTATGCTTCTTCATCAGTTTTTTCAGCAAAAATATATAAATTACAAAAAAAAATATAGTTTATTGATAAACATATAATTAATAATTTTTTTAACATCTTTTTTCCTTCTAACTTTTAAAACAACTTGAATAATTTTTAGCTATTCTATCATTTCAAAAACTATAGAGATTATTTTTTCAAATAATGGTAAACTTATAACTAATATAGCTATTTTACCAGCTAGCTCTACTTTTGATGCAATTGCAGACTCTCCTACATCTTTGCAAACATCTGATACCAATTGAACAATAAAAGCCAAGCCTAAAGACTTAAAAACTATACTGCCATAATCACTATGCACTTTTGCCTTTTCAATAAAATATGTCAACTTACCAACAACTGGAATTATATTAACCGTAACCCAAAACAGTATAATTATACAGGTTGCTAAGGTAACTAATAACGAATATTCCGGTAAATATTGTTTTAATAGTATAGATATCGTAACTCCTACCATAGAAATTCCTATAAGAGAAAAAATACTCATTTTTTTTCATTCCCGTTTAAAACTTAAAGTCTAAAAACAGATTTTACCGTGTTAAAAAGATTGCTAATTTGCATAATAATTATCATTAAAACAACAATTAAACCTGCCAAAGTTGTCATCATTGCTTGCTCTTCTCTACCAGACCTTATTAATACTTGGTTTAAAACTGCTACTATTATGCCTATAGCAGCTATTTTAAATATTAAGTCTACTTCCATATAAAAAACCCCTTTTTGGTACATTACAACTACCATATTAATATTACTAAAGCTAAACCTAATAAAATACCTAAATTATTACATACTTTAACATATTTTTTTTTATTCTCCTCTGCCTCTTTTAACATTACCTTTAGGTGCTCAGAAGTTAAATCTATACTTGCAATTTGCCCATTTACATCACTACCTCCAAGCCAATTTCCAATTTTACCAATTTCTTCAATATCACTTTTATTAAATACACCCAACAACATATTACTCATTTTTATTGAACTCACCCACGCGTTTTTTACCGAATTACCTTTTAAAAAATTATTATAAAAATTATTTATAAAATCTAATTTTTTAAAACCATCACTCTCATTCAGTTTTTTAGCAATATTAAATATAGAATCCTTGTTATATAAAATTTCAATTTTTATAAATTTTAAAATATTTATTATAATTTTCAAATATTTTACTCTTTTTAATATTTTTTCTGCTGACATTCTTCCAAAAAAAGTAAATGATATTACAATTAAAAAACTTCCTACAATTTTCATATTTCACCATTTTTTAATTATTTTATTGAAATTACTTTGCTTATTTTGCAAGGCAAACTTCCTGAACTTAATATCACTATTTTTTCAAAAGCTTTTGTAGAAATTAACTTTCTAATTTGAGGTTTTGTATAAACTTCTTCTTCGTTGCCAGCATGTATAGTAGCAATAACTTTTACTCCCGAATTTAAAACTCCTTCTATAGCTTGCGTTTCTTTTTTTGTACCAATCTCGTCACATATTATTAAATCTGGAGCCATAGTTCGTATTGCTATCATCATACCATTTAGTTTAGAATATCCATTAAAAATATCTACACTATCTCCTAAATAATCTTCAATAAACAAATTATTGCCACTAGATATCTCCCCTCTTTCATCTATAACAGAAACATTATAAATACAACCTAACCTTCCAGATGCTATTTGGTTTACTATATCTTTTAAAATAGTAGTTTTTCCACTACCAGGTTTACCACAAATTAAAATTCCTTTTAATTCATTGTTCATTACATCACTAATAATTTCATCTGCAACATGCGAAATAAACCTTGCAATTCTTATATTCATAGATGATATATTCTTTACATTTATAATTTTTTGGTTTTGCAAAACTGCTGTTCCGCAAATTCCTACTCTATGGCCACCACTTAATGTAATAAAACCATTATTTATTTCTTCTTGATATGTATATAAAGAATATTCACATATTTTTTTAAAACTATTTTCTAATTGCTCTTTAGAAACAATATATGAATTAGATGTTCTATTAAATGTTACACACCCTAAATTATTTAAATAACAATTTTTAGAAATAACTTTAACCATTAAAGGTTTGTTTTCTCTAATTCTAATTTCTTGTATATCTTTTTGTAGCTTAAAATCTACCTTACTTAACACAGATTTAATGTTTTCATCTAGTTTGTTTATTGCTTCCATATATTCATTTCTCATTTTATATTTTCACATGCCTATTCTAATTTTATTTTTCTCACTTAAATTAATCTCGAATCTATAACTAGTAAATATTTATTAACCTATGTCCATTTTTATACCTATAATTTTACTATTTTTTATAAAATATTAAACTAATTTTACCATTTTAAGTCATCAATATACATTCCAAACACAAACGTATAATTAACAGTAGTGAAATACAAAAAAATAATGCACATTTTTTTTCAACAAAACAAATTTTTATTGTTCAATGTCACGAAATTGATTTTTAAGCCAAAAAACCTCTTGATTTTTTTTTTTAATAGTATAAAATATAATTAGCACTCATATATTGAGAGTGCTAATTATATTTTATAGGTGCTAAAACACCAATTAATTATAAGGAGGTCTTTCTTATGACTATCAAACCTCTAGTTGATCGTATAGTGATTAAGATGGTTGAAGCAGAAGAAACTACAAAAAGTGGAATAATATTAGCAGGATCAGCAAAAGAAAAGCCGCAAATAGCTGAAGTAATTGCTGTTGGCCCTGGTGGAATTGTTGACGGCAAAGAAGTAACAATGTACTTAAAACCTGGCAACAAAGTATTAATAAGTAAATATGCTGGTACAGAAGTAAAACTAGATGGAACAGATTATACCATTCTACGCCAAAGTGATGTTCTAGCAATAGTTGAATAGTAAATTTTACATTTTATAAATAAAACTCGAAAGGACTTTGATATTATGGCAAAAATTTTATTGCATGGTGCTGAAGCTCGTAAAGCTTTACAAACAGGTTTAGATAAATTAGCAGATACTGTGAAAATAACTTTAGGACCAAAAGGTAGAAATGTTGTTTTAGATAAAAAATTCGGTGCTCCATTAATCACTAATGATGGAGTAACTATTGCAAAAGAAATTGAATTAGAAGACCCATTTGAAAATATGGGTGCACAGCTTGTAAAAGAAGTAGCTACAAAAACCAATGATGTAGCTGGTGATGGAACTACTACAGCAACATTACTAGCACAAACAATAGTTAAAGAAGGCCTACAAATGGTTGCTTCTGGTGCAAACCCAATGGTATTAAAAAAAGGAATAAAAAAAGCTGTAGATGCTGCAGTAAAAACTATTGAATCAAATTCAAAAAAAATATCTGGCTCAGATGATATTGCAAGAGTTGCTACTATTTCTGCTGGTGATGAATTCATTGGTAAATTAATAGCTGAAGCAATGGATAAAGTTACTGCAGATGGTGTAATAACTGTTGAAGAATCTAAAACAGCCGAAACTTATAGCGAAGTTGTTGAAGGAATGCAATTTGACAGAGGTTACATTACACCATATATGGTAACAGATACAGACAAAATGGAAGCTATTATTGATGACGCTTACATCTTAATTACTGATAAAAAAATCAGTTCTATTCAAGATATTTTACCTTTACTTGAACAAATTGTTCAATCTGGTAAAAAACTTGTTATTATTGCTGAAGATATTGAAGGTGAAGCATTATCTACTTTAATTGTAAACAGGTTAAGAGGTACATTTACATGCGTTGGAGTTAAAGCTCCTGGTTTTGGAGACAGACGCAAAGAAATGTTAAGAGATATTGCCATTTTAACTGGTGGTGAAGTTATAAGCGAAGAACTTGGCTTAGATATTAAAGAAACTACTATAGAACAACTAGGTAGAGCTCGCCAAGTTAAAGTACAAAAAGAAAATACTATAATTGTAGATGGCTCTGGTTCTAGCGATGAAATAAAAGCAAGAATTTCTCAAATTAAATCTGAAATTGAATTATCTACTTCTGATTTTGATAGAGAAAAATTACAAGAACGTTTAGCAAAACTTTCTGGTGGAGTTGCTGTTATTAAAGTAGGTGCTGCTACAGAAGTTGAAATGAAAGAACAAAAATTAAGAATTGAAGATGCATTGTCATCAACAAAAGCTGCTGTTGAAGAAGGTATTGTTGCCGGCGGTGGTACAGCATTAGTTAATGCTATGAAAAGTGTTCAAAATATAGTTGATGCTTGCGATGGAGATGAGAAAATAGGCGCAAAAATAATTTTAAAATCTCTTGAAGCACCTGTACGTCAAATAGCTAAAAATGCAGGTTTTGAACCTTCAATCATTGTTGATAAAATTAAAGAAGCAAATAAAATAAATTATGGTTTTGATGCTTACATTGAAAAATATGTTGATATGCTTGAAGCTGGTATTGTTGACCCAACTAAAGTAACTCGCAGCGCATTACAAAATGCTTCTTCAATTGCATCTATGATCTTGACTACAGAATCTTTGGTAGCTGATGAAAAAGAAGAAAATCCACCAGCTATGCCTATGAACCCAGGTATGGGTGGCATGTATTAATTTTAAAATTGATATACAACAACATTTAACCAAAAAAGCTAAATTGAAAAAATCAATTTAGCTTTTTTTTGGTTGTTAAAACAATTTTAATAATTTGACATATAATTTTTTATATGATAGAATTTGTTCGTATTTAAGTAAGTTTATAAAACCTAATATACATCAAAAAAGGAAATAACAAAAATGAAAATCTACCATACCGCCGACTGGCATATAGGAAAATTTGTTAATGGATTTTCAATGCTAGAGGATCAAAAATATATTTTAAATCAACTAATAAAAGATTTAGCATTAAACAAAATCGACACTTTAATAATAAGTGGAGATATATACGACCGTTCTATTCCACCTAAAGAAGCAGTTAAACTTTTGGATGAAGTAATTTACAAAATAATATCAGAATTAAACACTAAAATTCTTATAATTCCAGGTAACCATGATAGTGCTCAAAGAATATCATTCGCCAATAAACTATATTGCAACAACGGACTATATATTATAGGTGATTTTGATAAAAAACTCCATAAAATAACATTAACAGATGAACACGGACCTATAAACTTCTATTTATTACCATATTTTAATCCATCTCAAATAAATAATTTATTTTATAAAGACGATGATGATATTAAACAATTATCGATTACAACAAACCATATATCGATAAATCATCACGGAATGTTTTAGTTGCACATGGTTTCTTTGGTTGGTTAAACAAAGAAAACAATATATTTTATGACCAAATTACAAGCCCATCTGAACTTTCTGTTGGTGGTATTGATATTATTGATATTGAGCCAGCATCTTGTTTTGATTATATTGCTTTGGGGCATTTACACTCCCCTCAAAAAGTAAAAAATCAATTTTTTAGATATTCTGGCTCATTATTAAAATATTCTATAGAAGAATCTACGCAACAAAAAAGTAATGTAATAATAGATTTAAAAGAAAAGGGAAATATAAATTTTACATTATCATCTTTGCCTACACTAAGAGATATGAGAACAATAAGAGGTTACATAAAAGATTTATGCGAATCTGAAGAATCAATAAAATTAATATCTGATGATTATGTTTTTATTGAACTTTTAGATGAAACTGCTGTTTATGATGCTGTTCCTAGACTTCGCAAAACTTTTAAAAATATAATGGGTGTAAAAATGGTTAATCGGTTTACTCAAGATAATAATATAAATATAGATAAAATAGAAAATAAAGATTTTACAACTCTTTTTAAAGATTTTTATCACAATGTATCTGGTAAAGATTTGGATTCTGAAAAGCAAAATATAGTAACAAATATATTATCTAACATAGAGTACTAAAGCTTTTATAAGGAGTAATAAATTTTTATGAATATAGTTTTATGTGCAAAAAATTGCAAATATCAAAAAGATGGATACTGTAACATTAATTTACCATCATCAATTATTAATTCAAATAAAAATGAGTGTTTATATTTTAAAAACAAAAATTATACCGAATCAACACATCCATCATCTTTATTAGACAATATAAAAAAAACTACTTAAAATAATACTTTATGTGTATTCACTTAAATAAATCACTGTTGCCAATATCTGCATTTTATATAACAAAACCACCATTTGGACTAATTATCTGCCCTGTTATAAAATTAGCATCTTTTGATGCTAAAAAATAAACTACCTTAGCAATATCTATAGGCAAACCAATAACCCCTAATGGTGTTTCATTTTTTAAAGATTCTATATCTTGCTTCGAAAAGTCAGATAGCATATCTGTTTTAATAACACCTGGCGCAACACAATTAACTTGTATATTAGATGGACCAAGTTCTTTTGCTAAAGCTTTAGTTAGCCCTATAACTGCAGCTTTAGAGGCTGAATAATGAACTTCACACGACGCACCAGTTAACCCCCATATTGATGATATATTAATTATTTTCCCTTCCTTTTTTTTAACCATGCTTGGCAAAACAGCTTGTATACAATTATACATACCTTTTACATTTATATCAAACATTTTATCCCATTCATCTTCTGTTATATCTTTAAACATTTTTTGCTGAGCTATGCCAACATTATTCACTAAAATATCTATATCACCAAAAATTTCACCAATTTTTTTTACCATTTCATTAACTTCATATCTATTAGAAACATCTGCTTTAACAGCTACTGCTGTAATATTTTTTTTTCTCAATTTATTAATTATATGCTGTGCTTTTTCTTTATTTACACAGTAATTAAAAACTACATTCATTCCTTTTTCTGCAAATAATTCAGCAATAGCTTGCCCTATTCCCCTTGAAGAACCTGTTACCAAGACTGTTTTTTTCATAATATCACTTCTCTAATAATCAGTATCTATCCCTTTTACCGAGCCTATTTTTTCTGCTTTATATAAGTTATTATTATGTTCAGCTAAAGTTTTAGCCCAATAATAATTATTATTAATATCAGTTAAAAAATAAGTATAATCTGTTTTTTCTGGCTCTAAAACTGCTTTAATTGCATCTAAACCAGGGTTGCAAATTGGACCAACTGGTAACCCCTTACATACATATGTATTATAACTATCATACATTTTTTGATTTTTTAACTTTAAACTAGGTTTTATATCTGTTTCAATGTAAAAAATAGTAACATCTGACTGTAACCTTTGGTAGGCAGCTGGGTTATTTAACCTGTTTAAAAACACAGAGCCTACTTTTTTCATAATTTCTATACTACTCGACTCTTTTTGAATTATAGAAGCTAATGTAACAACTTCTGATAAACTCATTCCAGATTTTTTTATTTCATCTTTCAATGGCATATATACTTTTTTATCAAAATTTTTTGTCATTACATCAACAACATATTCTGGTTTATCGTTCAAAACAAACTCATATGTATCTGGAAAAAGGTACCCTTCTAACCTATATAAAATCATTTCATTTTCTTCAACTTCACTCAAAGCTTTAGAAATAAACTTTTTTTGGTTCATAAAGTCTAAAAACTCTTCTTTATCACACACATTATTTTTACTCAATATATTTGATATTTGTATTAAAGTGGTACCTTCTGGAATAGTCACTTTAACTAAATCTGTTCTTTCACTTAAATGTTGTAATGAATAAATTATATCATTGTATGACATTTTAGAATTTAAAATATATTTTCCTTCTCCATAAGAACCATCAGATTTTTTTAACTTAGAGTAAATTTTAAATATAAACGGATGCTCTATAATTTCTTTATTTTTTAAAATATTAGCAATTTGATTTGTTGTTGAACCTTTAGGTATAATTATTTCAACTTGCTTATCTTTAATTTTAAATCCTAATACATCTTTAGCACCTTCAATAATTCCAAAAGCTAAAAAAACCGAAACCACCAACACAAATATAGTTAACAATAGTAAATTTTTTATTTTATTTTTTTTGTTCATTGCAATATATACCCTTTTTAAAACTTAATAATTTTTTCTTCTGTAATTAAAATATCAACTGGAACATCATTATTGCTTTTTTTAAACTCATTCACCAAAGCCAAATTGTAACACAAACCAATTTTTATAATATTAAAATTAACATTTAACAAATATCTATCGTAATACCCTTTTCCATAACCTATTCTATACCCTTGCTTATCAAATACTATACCAGGAACAAACATTATTATTTTATCATGATTACTTTCCGCTTTAAATATTTTACATTTTTTACTATCAGGCTCCCTTATAGCAAATTTACCATTTAACAGATTATCAAAACTATTAATAAAATAATAATTCATTATAGATTTATTAATTACATTTTCACATTTTGGTATAGCTACTTTTTTACAATTCGAAATAGCTTCTAACATAATATTATCTATATCAACTTCTATAATATTAGCCATATAGCCTAACACTATATCAGCCTCACAATATTCCCTTAAACTTAGTATTTTTTTTTGAATAATACTATCCATTAACATCTTTTTTGTTAATGGAATATTTTTTTTGATATTTTTGAATTTAATTCTAAAATACTGCTTTTCTAAATTATTACACATATAACCCTTTTATGACATATAAAAAATAATTATCTCCTACCTTTAATTTTACATGATAGGAGATATATTAACTAAAAGAAAACACTAGTTTTTACGGTCAATTTTTTTCATATAAGCTTCAAAAGTTTGTTCGGAGTAGGGTACATCTATAACTTCGTTTTTTATATCAGATTCTATTTTCTCTAATTTATCCATTAATTCTTTGGGAACCATATTTTTTGTTGAAGGTGCAATTCCTACAGCATTTTCTTTAAGCCCTAATAACCTAGATTTACCTGTTATTCGTTTAACATCATCTACTTCTTTTATTTCTTTTGCAATATCGTAAACAACTTTATCTATATTTCTAATAGCAGATGAAATTACATTTTTAGGCGCCATTTTATTTTGGTCCATATCCGAGCCAATTACAAATTTATCATGCTCTTTTGCAGATTCTATAACACCATCACCTGCACCTCCAGCTACATGGAAAATAATATCTGCTCCTTTTTCTTCATACATTTTATCTGCAACTTCTTTTGCAATCTGCTTATTCGAAAAACTATTTATGTATTCAACACATAAAGAAACTTGCTTATTTAATTCTGCAGCAGCATAATGCATACCAGCTTCAAATCCATATTTAAAAGCATCAATTATACCACATTCCATTCCACCTATCAACCCAATAATTCCTGTTTTTGTTAGATATGCAGCTAAAAACCCTTCCATAAAGGCTGCTTCTTGATCTTCAAATTCTACACATAAAACATTTTTTAACGGTTCATCAAATGTGTAATTCATCATAAGGTAGTATTCGTCTGGGTATATTTCAGCTATTTCCCTTACCTTATCAGCCATTTCAGGTCCAATACAAATTAACATATCTAATGCACAAGCTGTAAAATACCTTAAATTAGGCATAAAATCTTCTTCATTTACAGATTCAAGATATTCAACATCAAAATCTAATTCTTTAGCAGCTTTTTGCAACCCTTGCCAAGCTAGTTGGTTAAACGAATTATCGTTTATGCCAGCAGTATTAGTAACTAGTGCCAAATAATCATTACTATGCACTTCACCCCTAGGTTCATTACTACTACAACCTACCAAACTAAATGTAATAACTACCAACAAAAAAACATTAAAACATCTTTTCATAACCGGCACCCCTTTACTTACATAAAACTTATTTTTTATTATTCTCAAAATCAATAAAAGTTTGTTCGCTATAAGGTGGTATTATTTTTCCGCTTATTATATCATCTTTAACTATATTAACTTTTTTCATCAATTCTTCTGAAATCATATCTTTAGTTGATTCGGCAATATCAACAGCTTTTTCTTTTAACCCTTCACTTATGTTTTTGCCTATCAAACTATTTGCATTACCATTTTTGTGTATTTCTTCACAAATTTGGTATACAATTTCCTTGGTTAATTTTAAAGTAGATGATATAACATTTTTAGGTGCAAGGTACTTTTGATCTTTATCTGCACCTATAACCCATTTATTATTATCTTTTGCTGCTTCAATTACCCCTTTACCTAAATTACCAGCAGCATGGTAAATAATATCTACTCCATTTGAATACATTCCATTTGCCATTGCCTTACCTTTTGTGTCATCTTGAAAATTGCCTGCATATTGAACTTCTACATCTATATTTTTTTTAAGCTCTAATGCAGCAAATTTAACACCAGCTCTATACCCATACTCAAACTCATCTATAGTATCACTTTTTGCTCCACCAATAAAACCTACTTTACCAGTTTTTGTTGTATACCCTGCAATGTAACCTACTAAAAATGCTCCTTCGCAATCTCTAAAGCTAACAGAATATATATTATCTACTATTGTATTAAGTTTATAATCTATAATAGTAAAATTTTGATCTTTATTAGCATTTGCTACATCTAGAAGTGTATCTGCTGCAGTATAACCCATAACCACTACCATATCAGGTTTATTTTCTAATAAACTATTTATATTTTCCTTATAATCAGCAACTTGTTTAGATTCTATATATCTAATATCTATGCCAAAATCTTCTTTTGCTTTTTGTGCACCTTCCCAAGCAGACTGGTTAAATGCTTGGTCATTTATGCCACCAGTATCGGTCATTAAAGCTATTGAATGTTCACTACCACTTTTTTCTGTTGAATTTTTATTTCCACAACTTACAAGCATCAATAAAGTAGAAATTAACACTATGCAACTTATACATCTTCTCATTTACAAAAATTCCTCCTATTTTTTATTCTTGTTCTTGTTTTTAAAAATTTTTTATAACCTTATCTAAAAACGAATCTCCACTAGTATTAGATATCACTCCTAAGTAATCTACAACTGTTGCCCCTATATCTGCAAATGAACTTCTAGTTTTTAAATTAACACCAGGTTTAATATTATTGCCAAAAATAATCATAGGCACATATTCTCGTGAATGATCTGTACTTTCCGTAATAGGGTCACATCCATGGTCTGCAGTTATTATAACTATATCATCTTTTTTTAAACAATCAATAAGTTCACCTAATTGTTTATCAAAAACTGTCATTGCTCTAGCATAACCATTTACGTTATTTCTATGCCCATACAGCATATCAAAATCTACTAAATTAACAAAAACTAACCCACCTGTACTACTTTTCGCTTCTTCAATAGTTTTTTCCATGCCATCTATGTTAGATATTGTTTTTATTTTTTTAGTAATACCCCTACCACAGAAAATATCGTATATTTTCCCTATTCCAACAACTGGCAAACCTGTTCTAGATATATCATCAAGTATAGTTCTAGAAGGCGGTAAAAGAGAATAATCTCTTCTATTAGCCGTACGTTTATAATATGGGTACTCACCGTTAAAGGGTCTAGCTATAATTCTACCAACTCCATTTTTGCCAACCATTATACTTCTAGCTATTTCGCAACATTTATATAATTCCTCTAAAGGAACAACATCTTCATGAGCTGCAATCTGAAAAACACTATCAGCTGAAGTGTAAACTATCAAAGCCCCTGTTTTTTCGTGTTCTTGGCCATAATCTAATAATAATTGAGTTCCTGAATATGGTTTGTTACATATAATTTCACGACCTGTTAAATCTGAAAATTTATGTATTATTTCATCAGGGAACCCATTTTTATAAACTGGTAATGGTGCCTCTGAAATACAACCACATATTTCCCAATGCCCTATTGTAGTATCTTTACCATTAGATGTTTCTGCCATTCTAGCAAAAGAAGCCTGAGGAGAAAGTTCTTTTTCACAATAATCTACTCCCTCTATATTAAACAAACCTAATTTACATAAATTAGGGGTGTTATATTCATCGGACTGTACAATAGATTTTAAAGTATTACTTTGTTCATCTCCATATTCACTTGCATCTGGCATACTACCTATACCTAAACTATCTAAAACTATTAAAAATACTCTTCTTTCACTCATAATTAAACTTATACCTCCAAAACTAACTCTAAAGCCAATTCCATCATCTCTTTAAAAGATGTTTGGCGTTCTTCTGAAGAACAAGATTCACCAGAAAAAATTTTATCTGATATAGTACAAACACACAAAGCATTTTTATTTAATTTAGCTGCATTCATATATAGTGCCGCAGATTCCATTTCAACAGCCAACACACCCATTTTTTTCCATTTAGTCATTGCCTCATTATCTTCATTATAAAATACATCAGAAGATAATATATTACCTACATTAATTTTCATACCAATTTTTAAAGAAACATCAGAAATGCTTTTTAACAATTTATAACTAGCAATTGGAGCAAAAGTTCCATTTAAGCCATATTGGCATGCATAATTAGAATCTGTACAAACACCTAGCCCCACCACAATATCTCTAAGATTCAATTTTTCTGCAATAGCACCAGCTGAACCAATTCTTATAATATTATCAACATCATAAAATTTAAATAATTCATATGAATATATGCCCATAGATGCCATACCCATGCCACTTGCCATTATAGAAACATCTTTACCTTTATATTTACCTGTATAGCCTAACATATTTCTAACTTGAGTAATGCATTTATATTCTGTTAAATAATTTTCTACAATATATTTTGCCCTTAGTGGGTCACCAGGCATTAAAACAGTTTTAGCAAAACTACCTTCTTTTGCTGAGATATGTACAGTAGGTACCATAATAACCAAAAACCTCCATTTTATTTATTTATAACTTCATTAACCAAACTCACTATTTTACTACTTCCTAACCTAGCTACTCCTAAATCAAGAAATTTTTGAGCATCTTTTAACGATGATATTCCACCAGCAGCCTTTATTTTTATATTATCACCAATATGTTCCTTCAACAAAACAATATCATCTACTGTTGCTCCACCATTTGAAAACCCAGTAGAAGTTTTTACAAAATCAGCTCCAGATTTGGTAATTATTTCACACATTTTTACTTTTTCTTTATAATCCAATAAACATGTTTCTATTATCACCTTTAAAATTTTACCTTCTATTACTGATTTTATATTTTTTATTTCATTAAATATTTTATTATATTTCTCATCTTTTAACCATCCAATATTTATAACCATATCTATTTCATCTGCACCTAATTTAACTAATTCCTCTGCCTCTTTTACCTTTGTGTTAGATGTATTGTAACCATTTGGAAAACCTACAACTGTACAAATTTTAACTTTATTTTCCACATATTCTTTTGCTTGTTTTACATAAGTTGGTGGAATACAAACAGTTGCAACTTTAAACTTTATTCCTTCATCACAAAGCAATTTTATATCTTTCCAACATGCTGTTTGTTTAAGGCAAGTATGGTCTACTTTATTTAGTAAATTAAAAAGATAACTCATAAAAAATCATTCCTATTAATTTTAATATTTATTAAAACTAAAATTTATTAACTTACTTATTAATACAATTATAACATAAAATTAACTAACAAAAAACTAACTCTTTTTCTTTCCAAAGTAAGGCATAGGGTTTGTGTGCTTTCCGCTAACTCTAACTTCAAAGTGAAGATGCGGACCAGTTGAATTACCTGTTGAACCAACTAATCCAATCACTTGACCCTTTTTTACAGTTTGACCATGTGCTATAAGAACAGAAGATAAATGAGCATATAAAGTAGATATTCCTCCACCATGGTCAATTATTACATATTTGCCATACAAACTACCTCTACCACTATTTACAAATATTATTTTACCATCATTAGCTGCTATAACATTTTTGCCATATATTCCAGCCCCAGCTATATCAGTTCCTGTGTGAAATCCATCAAAAGACCTTGGACCATAAGGGGAAGATATGTTATAAAAACCTGGAACAGGCCAAGCCAATTCTCCACCAACATAAGGGGAATCATTTGAAGCTAACTCTCTGCATATTCTTGCTATTTCAGCTTGCAACTCGTCCATTTGCCTTTTTAAATTAGCAGCATCTTTTAAATATGCTGCTTCTTCTTTTTCTATGCTATAAACCTCTTTGTTTACTTCATCCATTTGCCTATCTAGAGTTTTTTTTACTTCTTCAATTTTGCCTTTAGTTAACTCAACATTAAGTTTGTTAACTTCTACTTGTTTTTTTTCATCTTGAATTTCTTTTAATTGAACAAGTAAATCATCTACTATTTTTTTATCATGAGTTGCTATTCTTGCTTGATATTCTGCACTAGCTAAAAATTCCCCATATTTTTCCATTTGCATCATAGCTTCTATTTGAGTTATTTTAGGTGCTTCAAAACTAGATTTTAACCTTAATTTTAATAAATCTTTACCTTGTTCTATTTCATTTTCCTTTTTAGAAATCTCATATTGTTTTTTGCAAATTTCTTGGTTCAAAGATGTTATTTTTTTATTAAGGGAAAAAATTTCTTGTTTTTTATCCGCTATCTGACTATCCAAGTTTTTTCTTATATGTAGTTTTTTATATTTTATATTTTTTGTTGTTTTTATTTTATTATCAACTTCTGTTTTTTTCTTAGCTACTTTTTCAACTCTTTCTTCCAGTTGTTTTCTCCTAGCTTCTTTTTCTATTTTTCCATCGCAAAAACTTACATTAAAAAAATTATTCACTACAATTAAGACCGAAAACAATATATATACAAAATTTTTCAAAAAAAACGCACTTCTCTTTATACTAAAACTAATATAATTAATTTTAGCATCATTATTTTATTTCGTCAATAAAATTGCACAAAATATATAAAATTTATTTTTTTAATAACAAAAATAAATCTTACATATAAATAAATCAAAAATATAATTTAAAAATTAACAATTATTGCCGCTTATATCATACAAATATTTTTTATAAATAAAAAAACTAGTACTAAAATTATTTGAACAAACATATTAATAAAATATAAAAAATTTATTTATTAAATAAAAAAGGACGGATTAATTTTGTTGTTTGTATTTTTTGGAATAATAGCTGTAACAGTAATCTTTTTTTCAATAAAATGTGCTTACTATTTAGATATAATAGAAGCCAGAACAAATTTATCTGGTATATTTTTAAGTGGAATAATATTAGCAGGAATAACTTCTTTACCAGAGTTAGTAACCAGTATATCAGCAATCTCGTTTTTAGATAGCCCCGAACTTGTTTTAGGTAACATATTAGGGAGCAACATATTTAACCTCACCGTTTTAGGTTTTTTAATATTAACATTTTTTAAAAAATTTTTAGAAAGTAAATTAGACCGCAACCATAATAAAACTATTTATCTTTTAATTATAATCTACTTGTTAATTTTAATAAAAATGCAATTTAACCTAAATTTAACAATTATAAACGTAGATGTAATTTCAATACTAATATTACTTTTTTATATTTTTGCACTTAAATACATGTCTAGCAACGATTCTGCTGAAGAAGATGATAATAAACTTAAAAATTCCACTATAACTAATACCAAACCCATAGATATTAAATCAACATTAATAAAATTTATATTTATGAGCATGGGGCTTGTAATTTCTAGCATATTAATAACAATTGTAACAGATAAAATAGCATCTACTACAAACATAGGTTCTACTATGGCTGGTGCAATTTTACTAGGTATTACAACATCTATACCAGAAGTAGTAACTTGTTTAACCCTTTGTAAGCTAAGTAATTTTAATGCTGCATTTGGCAATATGTTAGGCAGCAATATTTTCAACTATGTAATAATTACCATTGGTGACATTTTGTATGTAAAAGGAAGCATATACATTACCGATAAACAAAGCTATAAATTAACTATATTCGGTTTAGTTTCTACAATACTTTCTTTAATAATTTTAAATTCAAAAATAAAAACAGAAAATAAATCATCTGCAACCAAATTAACTTACGTAATTTCTTCTACATTTATTTTAGCAAGTTATTTACTATTTATATTTTTATAATTTTAAAAGGGCTGTAACAAAACGATCTTCAAAATCGGGTTGGCTACAGCTCTTTATTTTTTTATTTATAAAATAAAAAATATTAAACTTTAAATCAATTAGTATAATTTAATATTAAAAGCAAATAATAATATAAATTAATTTATAAAAGGCACGTGATATAAATGGCAATTGTTTTTCTTAGAACTTTAATATTATATATATTGGTAATTTTAGGTGTTAGATTAATGGGAAAAAGGCAAGTTGGAGAATTACAAACATCTGAATTAGTTACTACAATTTTACTATCTAATATAGCAATATTACCTATACAAGAAACATCTATTCCTCTAGTATATGGTATAATTCCATTAATGTCATTAATTTGCTTTGAAGTATTACTATCTTTTTTATGTTTAAAATCATCTAAAACAAGACATATAATTGCTGGTAGACCAAAAGCCGTAATAAATAAAGGAATTATAGATCAAAAATTACTAATAGAACTTAGATTATCTGTAGATGACTTAATGTCTCAGCTTAGGCAACAACAAATATTTGATATTCGTGATGTAGAGCTTGCTATGATTGAAACTAACGGGACTTTAAGCGTTTACCAAAAATTTAATGCTCGCAATACCACTACACAAATGCTTAAAGTTCCAGATAATGAAACCAACAATAACCCTCCACAATTTGTTGTTATAAGTGACGGTGCTATTATTGATGACAACCTTTCACTTTGTAACAAAGATAAAAACTGGGTATATTCAATTTTAAAATCTAAAAAACAAAAATTAGCAAACACTCTACTTATGACATGTGATGAACAAGATAATTATGTTCTTATTCCAAAGGAGACGTAGGTTTATGAAACGTTTTATTATTAGTGTAATTATTTTAATTGCCATTATAGCATTTTCTTTTTCTGTTCCAATTTATTTAAAAAAAACAACAACAGAATTAATTTCTAAAATAGATGAAATTCAAAATTACGTAGACAACGATAACCTTGAAACTGCCTATACAAATATAAATAAATTTATAACACTTTGGGAAGATAAAAAAGACATTATAACAATATTTGTTAACCACAGTGAAATGGATAGTATAACTTATTTTACATCAAAATTGCCATCACTGTTAAAATATAATGACAAATCAGAATTTTCTGCCGAATTAAACCATGTTAAAACAATTATACTATCATTTTATAACGATGATATTCCTAATTTAAAAAATATAATTTAATTTCTACTATATTAAATAAATCGAGTAAAAAGGTG
>CAKTAG010000001.1 GCA_934527325.1 uncultured Candidatus Soleaferrea sp. | reverse complement strand
CATACTTCTTCCTCCTTGTCAACATATTTTTCTCTCTTTTTTTCTTTTTTTTCACTCTTTTCGTGTGGTTCGCGATAAAATTAAATATTATAATAAAAAAACATAGCAGAGTGGTATAATAGTATTTTTTTACAATACCAAAAAACCACTAAAGTCGGCTATGTTTATAGTGTTTCCCGCTTATATTAAAAATATAAATTTCTATTTTTAGATTAGATCTTTTAATTTATCAAAAAACGATCTTCTTTTTGTATAATTTTTATCTGAATTAAGAGTTGCTTCAAAAGCTCTTAATTGTTCTTTTTGTTTGCTGTTAAGATTTTTGGGTACCTCAATATTAACTTTAACGTATTGGTCACCTCTACCTTTTCCATTAACATACGGAATACCTTTATTCCTTAACCTAAATGTAGTACCCGGTTGTGTTCCTTCACCAATATTATATTTAACTTTACCATCTATAGTAGGCACAGTTACTTCTTCGCCAAATACAGCCTGCGTAAATGTTAACGGGAGTTCACAATAAACATCATACCCATCTCTTTTAAATATTTCATGTTTAGTAACTCTAACTTTTACACACAAATCACCATTTGGGCCATTATTATCCCCGCTATCTCCTTGCCCTCTTAATATAAATGTTTGATTATCATCTATTCCAGCAGGCACATCAATATCGATTTTTACATTTTTCTTAACTTTACCTGTTCCATGGCATTCTGCACACGGTTCTTTAATTATCTTTCCTTTTCCACCACAAGTAGGGCAAGTTTTTGCCGTAGAAATTGAACCAAACGGAGTACGTTGTTCTACTCTTATTTGCCCAGTTCCATGGCAAGTAGGGCAAGTTTGAGGAGAAGTTCCATTCTTTGCTCCTGTTCCTGAACAAGCTGAACATTTTTCTTTTCTTGTAAAAGATATTGTTTTTTTACAACCTAATGCAGCCTCTATAAAAGATAGTGTAATACCAACTAATACATCATCACCTTTTATTGGCGCATTAGCATTTCTAGCTCTAGATGATGAAAAGCCACCACCAAAACCACCAAATATATTTTCAAAAATATCACCTATATCTCCAAAGCCACCAAAACCACTTGCTCCCGCACTGTAGCTGCCAGCACCACCATACGATGGATCTACTCCAGCGTGGCCAAAATTATCGTAAGCAGATTTTTTTTGACTATCTGAAAGAACTTCGTATGCTTCATTTACTTCTTTAAACTTTTCTGCAGCTTCTTTATTATTAGGGTTTAAATCTGGGTGATATTCTTTCGCTTTTTTTCTATACGCTTTTTTTATTTCATCTTCTGAAGCATTTTTTGTAACACCTAACACTTCATAATAATCTCTTTTATTACTCACTTTTGCTCTCTCCCTATTTTAAATATATAACGCATAAACACAGCTTACCGCCACAACAAAAAGTTGTGACGGTTGCAATTATAAATTATATTTACAATAAAAAATGGCGTGCCCAAGAGGATTCGAACCTCCCACCTAACGCTTAGGAGGCGTTCGCTCTATCCGAATGAGCTATGGGCACACATTTTACTATTATTATAATACATAAATAAACGTTTGTCAAATAAATCTAAAAACAATTCGTAAAAGTTAAAAACAGCTAACCCAAATAAAATAATATTTTACCTAAACATATTTTTTTTAGACATTATTTTCCATGCAATTACAGTAGCTAACAAAATAATACTAGATACGAATAATAAACCTAAATATCCCCTATGTTGAAAAGGTAGCTCCACATTCATACCATAAAAACTAGTAATTATATTAGGTATAGTCATAAGTATAGTAATCAACGTCAACGACTTCATAACAATATTTAAATTATTAGATATTATAGAAGCAAAAATATCCATTGTGCTAGATAATATTCCAGAATATGTACTAGTCATATCAATAGCCTGCCGTATTTCAATAAGAACATCTTCTAAAATATCTTGGTCCTCATCATAAAGTTTAAGCAACCTACCTCTAAGAATTTTTTCTAATGTAACCTCGTTCGCTTTAAGAGCAGTAGAAAAATAAACTAAAGATTTTTCCAAACCCAACATTTGGAAAAGATCTTTATTCTTCATAGATTCTTTTAACTGCCTTTCCATAATATTTTGTATTTTATCGATTTGCCTTAAATATTGTAAAAACCTTAAAACTATTCTTAACAATAATATAAAAACAAACCTAGTTTTTAACGTTGTATGTATATTTTTAATTGTACCATTTGCTATTTCGTTTAACACAGCATGTTCCCTAATAGCAACAGTTATAATATGTTTATCTGCAATAATAATACCTACCGGCATGGTTAAATACACAATAGTATTTTCCGTTTGTTGTTCAGCAATTGGTGCATCAACTATTATTAAAGTTTGGCCATCTTCACTTTCTATTCTAGAAGATTCTTCTTCATCTAATGCAGCATTTAAAAAAGATGGCACTATATTTAATGTTTTAATAATAAAATTAATTTCATCAACTGTTGGGTTAATAACGTTTACCCAGCAGCCATCTTCTATTTGGTTAACTAATTCTATTTTGGAATTAATGGTTTTATAAAACTTCATCATTTTAATCACATCCTTACAAAACTCAATTAAATTCTTTATAATTGAAATTAAATATATTTACCAATTAAACCAAAATTACTTTACAAACTATATACTCTTAATTATCTGCACTTTTCATAGCTAAAGCCAGAGAATACCATTTTCTATGACCACAGCTTGTACCATACAAATTTTTTTACATCTATCTAAATTCAGTAGGTATAGTTTTTTTAGATATTCTGTGCTACATTTGCATCACTGATTTAAGCTTTTTTGTACAATACTTTATAAAGCCTAGTTTCAAAAACATAAACAGTTCTACCTAAAAACCCCCTGATATTTTTGCCAACATACTTTGCTTTTGTAGCCCCCGTTTGATAAATAAAATTTAATTCAAAATTAATAAACAATTAATGTAGCCTTTAAAGATTTTAAAATAAAAGATATTACAAACCCATTGAAGGCTATTTTTTCACCTATATTATAAATTAAAATAAGAGTATGCTATATATACTTTAAAAAATAACTTTTTAAACAAAACTAATTTTAACTTCAATATTTATTATACAACCTTTAATAAAAAAAGTAAATACAACTTTTTTATTAGTTACAATAGCAATAATTACCAAAAAGCAACAACTTTACGTAGTGAGAAAAAATGTATTTTTTATTTTTCTAAAATTCAACATTAAATAATATACTTTATAAATAAAAGCCACCCATTATGATATTTGACCCTATCTACTTAAGGTAGAGCATACCACATTAAAGAGTGACTTAAATTTAACTATAAACTATGTTTGCCAATGTTAATTAGGTGCAGTTGTTAATTGGGGTGTAGGTGCAGTAGATGTGTAACCTTCCATCGGGTCTTCACTTACTGCACATATATCACCCTCTTCATTGTCATAGATTAAAATTTTACACTGCCATTCATCACCTGAACAACCACTAAAATCACCTTGCTTATACTCATCATTTTTACCTGTTTTACCTGCAACCATTTTTTTGTATACTGTATAAGTTTCATTATAATTATCAACAACATAATCGTTACTACTGTCGTATTTAATCTTATTATTACTTCCGTGGTAGTAATCTTCACCATTTTTGTAACAATTTTTGTATACTCTATACAACACCAATTGAGGCTTACTTCTTAAACTGCTATTTTTGTTATCATCCCAAACTTTATTTACAGTTAACATTTTACTATAATGTACTGTTACATTATCCAAGTCACTGTTGTTTCTTTTATTTCTTATCTCATCCCACTTAACTTTAGTTCCTAAGTAATACACATCCTTTAATTCTGTACAATTGTAAAATGCCTTACTACCTATACTTGTTACACCTTCTGGTATTATTATATTATTTAATTTTGTACAATTGTAAAATGCCTTACTACCTATACTTGTTACACTATTTGGTATTATTATATTACTTAATGACGTACAATTATCAAATGCACCACTACCTATACTTTCTACACCTTCTGGTATTATTATATTATTTAAATTTGTACAACTATTAAATGCACCAACATTTATAGTTTTTAAATTAGAATTTTCTTCAAATATTACCGTTGTTAATCCTTCACAATTGTTAAATGCTATATTACCTATACTTGTTATATCATTTTTTATTTCTACTGTTGTTACCGTAGTGTTTTTACCATACTTATCTCGCACAATAACACTATTTACATCATCTACACTTAATTCTCCCTTACCAGAAGCTGTTAAGGTACCAGTTGAACTGTCAAATTTACAAGTTGCACCAAAGCTAGCAAAGCTAAGCAAATTTAAAAAAATAACCAAAAATAACAGTTTAAAAAAACTGTTACTTAATTTACTCTGTTTTTCCCCCCCCCGATTGGGTTATTTTTACAAATTTGTTAATTATTTTTACTCTTTTTATCTTATTCATTTTTTTACCCCTTAACAATAAAATCAAAGTTTTTCTTGCACTATATGCGCTTTACATCAACTACTCTGCTAGCCTTAAAGTAATTTATATTAACAATATTATAGCATATAGTTAAGGGGTTTTCAATATATTTTTGTGTAAAATGTATTATTTTTTTTTAACATATAATAAAATAAATGGCAAATAACCAGTTTTGTGTTATTTACCACCATGTTCTACCAATATTTTTATAAATACTTTTTTCTGCATCATACCATATTTTTTCTTTCGTCATCTCTTTTAGTTCGCAAACAATTGCCACACATTGGTTTTGCAGTATTTCCGTCTATATTATTTTGTTTTTTCAATTGGTATATTTTATCTTTTAATTCATTAGAAACCCTAGTAGACTCCTTAATTTTTTTTATTGATTCATTATATATAAAATCATTAATATTATTATTTTTTAAATATAATAAAATAATATCAGAAAAAGTTATATAAAAAACAGAAATAGCCCAAGCAACAGCCATTTTAGCATAATACCCATTATTTGTTATTGCTTTTAAAATTTTCAAATTACTTTCAATATATTCTTGTTTATTAAACCATTTTAACAACATAACAACACTAAATCTAACTTCAAACTCATGCCTAGAGTAAAAATATGGTTTTAAAAAATTAAAAACAATATTTAAATTTTTTTCAGTTATTTTTAAGCCAAAACAAAATGAATCACATACAGACCAATTATTTATTTTAGGTATGAATTTTTTTACATATTTCAATAGTTCACATATATCTGTTTTTACATACCCTATTACCATTCCCTGTAACATAACTTCTTCAAAATAATTACTTTCTGCGTACTCAAGGTATTGTTGCCAATCTTGTAAAGCAATTCGTTTTGCTATATTTCTTAAATATGGCAACCGAACCCCTATTAAATTATCTACATTAGGTAAAAGTTTTGTTGCAAATATTTTGTAATTTTTATCCTCTAATTCAAAAAGTTCTTTTCTTACAATATTATTCATACTGTTAACCTATAATCTTTTCCGTAAAACCTTAAAACATGGTATTCACCAATTATTCTAGAAGCAACCCTTGGTGAATATTTCGCCAAAATCTCTTCAACAGATAAATTTGTATTAATTATTGTTGCTCTATTTTCAAGCAATCTTGTATTAATAATATCATAAAAGGCAGATATTGTAAATTGAGTATAAAATTCTGTACCTAAATCATCAATAATAAGCAAATCACATTCTAAAACAGAATCTAGAAACCCTTCTTGAGTTTTTCCGAATTTATCATTTTCTAATTTATGTAAAAGCTGCTGAGCACTAGCATAAACCACACCAACTTCATTATTCACACAGCTCCCAGCAATAGCCAAAGAAAGGTGAGTTTTTCCAAGACCTGTTCCACCTTGCATTAAAATACTATTAGAGCAATTAGAAAAATTATATGCATAATTTTCACAATATTTTAAATTTTCACTTGCTATTTGCCTTGGTGTTTTTTGAGTTTTTTCCGAAACAATATAATCATTCGGGTAATAATCTACATTAAAATTCGCAAACTTAAAATTACTAATATTAACACACATGTTAAGCTTGTTGTATGCTTGTTCACGTAACAATTTTTTCATACATTCACAAATTCCATTATTTGTGTAACCAGTATCTTGGCATTTTTCACAATAAAAGTTTATTTCTAAATAATCTTCTGGGTACCCATATTTTTTTAATAAAAGTTTTTTTTCTTCTTGCAACGTTGTGTTTTTAAGCATTAACCCCTGTAATATTTCTTTCAAATTTTTATTGCTAGCAGTAAGAACTTCTTTAGCAACCTCTACAGATGTTTTAGATATTGTGTTATCTATTTTTAAAACCTGAGGTATTTTTTTATATATTTCTTCTTTTTTTTGTTCATATTTAGTTAAAGAACTTTTTCTTCTTTTAGCAATAATTTTTTCTGCTTTTTCATACATTTGATGGTTATAGCTCATTTAACAATCACATCACTTCACATAATATACCATTTACTTATTACTTAATTATTTTTTAATTTTCTACTTTTGCTTTTAAATCATCTACCGAAAACGAATCGGAACTTTTAAATTGAAAAATACCAACACTTTTATTTTTAGGCAAAATTGTATTTTCTTTAACAGATTTAATGTTATTTTCATCATCGACTTCTTCTGGTTTAGTTATACCTTTTTTAAACCAAGAAGTTAATATGCCATTTATATATGAAAAATCTTTTTCACCTTTTCTAGTAAGAGCTCTTTCATATGCTAATTTTATCATTTTTATATCAAATCCAAAATCTAAAACCCATTTTTTCACAAAAGCCTTTTCTCGCTCGGTTAAAAACTTTTTATGGGTAGCGTACATTACATCTTGTTGTACTTTTATAAGCTCCAAGTTTTCCCTAATAAAATTTTCCGCTTTTTCATGAGTATCTATTCCATAGTTAACCCAATTATAGGCTTCTTTTTCAATACTTTTGGCAGAGCGTTTATTTATTAATGCACAATAATTCATCAGCATTAACACTAAATCTACAGATATACCTGTCCAATCAATAAATGATACTATAATAATAGTATCTATAGAAGTTATATTTCGTTTTAATATTTTAGGGGTTTCTTTTATAAGAAATTTTAAATTTTCATCGTTGCTAATTCTTTCTAAAGCTTCTTTAATAGTAAGCCTTGGAGCAATTGTTATAGGTTTAAAAGTTTTTTTATTCCTAGCAGCGTTTTCTAAATCTTGTAACTTTTCAATAACTGGTGATTTATAAGTAGTAATATTATTACTTGCCTGTTCTACAGAATATAAATTATTTTTATTGATTGTTTGCAATTCAAAATTAGAACAAGGCATACTATAACTTATTTGTGAGTTATCAACATCGCCCAAAACTATTCCATTGCTTACCCAATAATCTACTGCCTTATAAACAGCAGCGCGGCTAACAGATAATTTGTTAGAAATTTCTTCCACATCAATATTTTTACCTGGGTACCTTAACAAATAAAGCAAAACTTTAAGCTGAATACCTTCACATGTAGCAAGGTGTTCATCTACTATATCTGTTGGAACAGAAAAAATATTATTCCACATACCTAAATTAACTTTCATATTTTTTGTTTTGCTCCTTGTTTTTATTTAAAGTAAGCTGTTGGTAAAAAATTAAAATTTAAATCGATGCTATATAATCTACAAAAGCATATTCTTTATTATTTTTTAAATATAACCTTGGTACACGCTTGCTCACATTACATAACAATTCATACGGAATAGTTCCAATAAGTTTAGCTATATTATTTAGGTTACAACATTCATCGCCCCAAACAGTTACTTCGTTACCAGCACATACATCAGGAATATTTGTAACATCTATCATAGATTGATCCATACATATAGTTCCTAATATTTTTGCTGTTTTATTTTTTACTTCAACCGAACCAACATTAGATAATAAACGGTTATACCCATCTGCATAACCTATGCATATAGTAGCAACTTTTATTGGGCTATTAGCTTTAAACCTTCTTCCATAACTAATTGTTTCATCTTTATTTAAATTTTTTACCATACTTATTTTTGTTTTTAACACCATAACTGGTTTCAAACTCATATCAACTGGAATATACGGTCCATACAACACAATACCAGGTCTAACCATATCAAGATGCATATAAGGGTATTTTATTGTAGCTGCAGAATTACAACAATGCCGTAGGCCCACATCAATTCCATATTTAGTTAAATAGTTGCAAGTTTTTACAAATAAATCATATTGGCAAATAGTATATTTTTCATCTTCTAGTGTTTCACCATCAGCCACAGCAAAATGAGTAAATATTCCAGAAAAAATTAAAGATGGAAGTTGGTATAATTTTAATAATTCTTTAAAATCAAAATTTTCCTCATCTGTTTTAAACCCAATTCTATTCATACCAGTATCTATTTTTAAATGAGTTTGAACAGTAACACCCTGCTTTAAAGCTTGTTGAGATATTTGATTTGCATATTCAAAACTAAAAATTGTTTGTGTTATGTTATACTGAAACAATACATTAGCCAAATTTGGCGGAGTATAACCTAAAACCAATATTGGAATTTTCACACCACCTCTTCTTAAAGATAGCGCTTCTTCAATATTGGATACACCTAGCCAATCAACTCCATAATCTATAAGATGTTCAGAAATAATTTTATCACCATGACCATAAGCATCGGCTTTAACTATTCCCATTACCTTACATTTTGGCTCTACTACATTTTTTATTTTAAAAAAATTAAATTTTAAATTATCTAAATTTATTTCTATCCATGTTCGCTTTAATTTAAGGCCTTGATAAAACAATACACTCAACCTTCTTTTAATATTTAAAAACCACCTAGCTTTGTTAGATGGTATAATAATATTTAATTTAATATAAATATTTAGAAAAAAATCATCTATAATTAGGATTTACAAATCCATCTTATAGATGACAACTATAAATGTATAATTTGAAAGATGTTAAAAAATGAATAATCAATAAACTGGAGGCACCACCCGGATTTGAACCGGGGATAAAGGTTTTGCAGACCTCTGCCTTACCACTTGGCTATGGTGCCAAATAAAAAAGCAAAAAATAATCTAAATAAAAATAATATTTAAGATTAATTTTTCACATCATCTAAAACAAAATGGAGCGGGTTACGAGGCTCGAACTCGCTACCTCCACCTTGGCAAGGTGGCGCTCTACCAGATGAGCTAAACCCGCAATAAAATACAAAACCAATTTAATCAATATCAAAACTGGTGCCTCCGGACGGAATCGAACCATCGACACGAGGATTTTCAGTCCTCTGCTCTACCGACTGAGCTACAGAGGCAAAATGTAAATGGCGACCCGGAAGGGAGTCGAACCCTCGACCTCTAGCGTGACAGGCTAGCGTTCTAACCAACTGAACTACCGGGCCAACATCGTGGTGGGAACAACAGGGCTCGAACCTGTGACCCCCTGCTTGTAAGGCAGGTGCTCTCCCAGCTGAGCTATGCTCCCACACATCACCATAACCAATGAATTAATTATTCACCAAATTAATTATTCACCGCCTAGCGACGTATTTTATTATATACTAGTTCAGTTACAATGTCAATACCTTTTTTAAAAAATTTTTATTTTTTTAATTAACTTTAAATTGTAACATTAAATAAATCATTTTTAAAAATAAAAATCAAGGGTTAATGATTAAAAATTTTACATAGTAAGTTAAAACATAACAAAAAATCATTTCAAACTTTTTTTATTTTCTAAACTCTATATTTAATTTATATTCAATAAAGTCATTCAATATTACAAATATAAAAATAAAAAACAAGTATTTTAATACCCTTGTAAACATATTAATAATTGTATAAACAATTTATTTACAAAATTTAATTTATAAAAAATATAGGTGAAAAATATTATGAATAAAAAATTTAATAAATATATCACATACTTTATTATTGCCAATATATGTTTTATTCAATTTTTATCTACCAAAACATTTGCTCAAGAACCAATAGAAATATTATCTCAATCGGCTATATTAATGGATAGCAAAACAGGAAATATTTTATATGAATATAACTGCGATAAAAAACTAGCTCCTGCCTCACTTACTAAAATAATGTCTTTAATACTTATATTCGAAAATATAGAAAAAGGTAATTTATTAGAAGATGAATTATTAACTTGTTCAGAATATGCTAATTCTATTAACGGCTCCCAAATTTGGCTAGATAAGGGAGAAGAAATGTCTGTTAAAGATTTGCTAAAAGCTGTTATTATTTCATCAGCTAATGACGCCACCGTTGTTTTTGCAGAAAAAATAGCTGGAAGCGAACAAAATTTTGTAAACATGATGAACGAACGAGCAAAACTCATGAAGTTGAAATCTACACAATTTAAAAATTGCACAGGGCTAGATGCTGACAACCAATTTACAACTGCAAAAGAAGTAGCTATAATGGCTTGTGAATTACTAAAACATGAAAAAATATTTGAATATACAAAAATCTGGATGACAGAATTAAGAAATGGCAAAACAAAACTTGTTAATACTAATAAGTTAATAAGGTTTTACCCAGGAACAAATGGTTTAAAAACAGGAACAAGCGACAATGCTGGCTGCTGTTTAGCTGCTTCAGCTACAAGAGATGAGTTATCTTTAATAAGTGTTGTTATGGGAGCTCAAAATACAGAAGATAGATTTCATATGTCTAAAATGTTATTAAATTATGGCTTTGATAATTATGTATATGTAGAACCAGAAGATATTCAAAGTAAATTACACAACTTAAAAGTAGAAAAAGGCGAAGAAGAGTATGTTGGGTTAAAAGCTAATAAACCTAATAAAATTTTAGTAGAAAAAACTAAAATTAATAATATTGTTCAAGAAATAAAATTGCCAAAAAAAATATGCGCTCCAATATTAGAAAACCAAATAATAGGTACTGTTACAGTTACAGTTAATAAAAACAAAATGCTGGAATATCCTATAATCGCATCTAAAAATGTTAATAAAATTAATTTTATTAACGCATTTAAAAGACTAATACTTAATATAACCAATATATAAAATAAAAAAATAAATTGCACCTTATTAAATTTTTTTAAGGTAGCAATTTATTTTTTTATTTTCTTTTTAATTTCTATTGATTGATTTTTATTTTATATTATGGTATATTTATATAGCTAAATAAAAATATTTACAATCCATTTCCAAACCCAAGAAATTACACTCATTATTACCCCGCTAGATAATACCCCAAAAAATATTGCTATAATAGAAGGTATTAACCTTAACCTTAATGTTGCTGCTATAAGCGAGCCTGTCCATGCTCCTGTTCCTGGTATAGGTATTGCAACAAAAACAAATAACCCCCAAAGCTCATATTTGCCAATTTTAGCAGCTTTTTCATCAGCTTTGTTAATTATTTTTAAACAAAATTTTTGAATTGAAAATTCAATTTTTTTAGTTTTAAAATTTAATTTCAAAACTAATTTTCCTGCTTTTGGTGATGTAGATAACCACTGTAAAACATTTTTTGCAAACATTATTAAAAATGGAACCGGTATTAAATTACCAATAACAGCTATAATGTAAGTTATATGTAAAGGTAACCCCATAGCTATTCCATAAGGAATTGCCCCCCGTAATTCTACTACTGGTAACATAGATATAAAAAAAACATATAAAAGTTCTTTTATCATAATTTTTCTATTTCTCCTTTTTTTATTACATATTACATAAAAACCAACAATTAAACATTATATATTATTTTATTCCATAAAACAAGTATTAGGACGGTGTTTTTAATGAAAACAATTTCAATAGTTGTTCCATGTTATAACGAACAAGATGCTATACCTTATTTTTACAAAGAAATTTGCAATACTTTTAAACAGTTGCCCGATGTTAATTTAGAAGTTATTTTTGTAGATGATGGTTCTCACGACCATACATTAGAAATAATAAGAGAAATATCTAACCGTGACCATCGATTCAAATATTTATCTTTTTCTCGAAATTTTGGAAAAGAATCTGCTTTATATGCTGGGCTTAATGAAGCTACTGGTGACTATATTGGTGTAATGGACGTTGATTTACAAGATCCTCCATCACTTATAAAACAAATGTACAATATATTAAAAACAGAAGAATACGATTGCGTTGCTACTAGAAGAGTAGATAGAAAGAATGAACCTCCTATACGTTCATTCTTTGCAAGATGTTTTTATAAATTAATAAACAAAATATCCAATACTAACATTGTTGATGGTGCACGAGATTTTAGATTAATGACTAAACAAATGGTAAATGCTATTTTATCAATGAATGAATATAACAGATTCTCGAAGGGAATATTTAGTTGGGTAGGGTTCAAAACTAAATGGCTAGAATATGAAAATCAAAACCGTATAGCAGGTAAAACCAAGTGGTCTTTCTGGAAGTTATTTTTATATTCTATAGATGGAATAGTAGCATTCTCAACTGCACCATTAGCTATTGCATCTGTTATTGGTATTTTGTTTTTTCTATTTTCATTTTTATTAATATTATTTATAATAATAAGAACTTTAATTTTTAGTGACCCCGTTTCTGGTTGGCCTTCTACAATTTGTATTATATTTTTAGTAAGTGGTTTACAATTATTTTGCACTGGAATAGTTGGCCAATACCTTGCTAAAGCATACCTTGAAACTAAAAAAAGACCCATATACATAATAAAAGAAAAATCTCTTTAACTATTAAACATAATAAATTTAAATAAGAAAGTGTGTGTATTTTTGTGTCAATTTTTTGTAATTATATTTATGATATCAATTTATTAATTATTGTAGGTTTAGGTTTGCTGTTATGTGCTTATAAACCTTCTAAATTAAAAACATTTATATTTTTAACTGCAACCGGTATGTTTATGTTGTTTATTTTTGCATTCCGGTATGGTATAGGGTATGATTATTTTAACTATTTTAGATTGTTAAATGAATGCAAACAACTATCTTTTATAGATATTTTAACATTTAAAGGCCCTGTTGAACCTGGATTTAATTTACTATTAAAATTAATTTCTTTAATCACAAACGATATTATTGTTATGTATATATTGTTAGGATTTATTATACTATTTGTTTTAATGGTTTATATTTATAAAAACTCTGCTGAACCATGGATAAGCGTTTATTTATTTGTAACTTTTGGATTCTTTTTTGGAACCATGAATTTGGTACGTCAATATTTTTCTGCTATAGTTTTTTTATACGGTATAAAATATATTCAAAAAAGAAGATTTTTACCATTTTTATTGGTATTATTACTGGCTATGAGTATTCATAAATCTGCTATTATTATGTTACCTGTTTATTTTATTGCTAAACTTAATGTTAACTGGAAAACACTTTCTTTTTATAGTTCATTAACTCTACTAGCTTATATATTCTGTGATTATATAATTAATTTTGCCACTAAATATATTTACCAATCTTATGATTTAAAATCTGGTGAACTAAAAAGCTTTATGAGCCCTATGTCTTGGATTTTTGTTTTTGTACCATTTATTTATTGTTTAACAGCTATATTAATGAAGAACAAATTACTAGAACGTAACCCAGATAACATAGTATTAATCAATTTTTCAATATACACTTTGCCTTTTTGGATTTTATTAACTAAACATCTACTAATAGAACGACCATCTAATTGTTTATATATTACATCTATAATTTTAGGTTCAGAAATTGTAGCTTGTTTAACTCCAAGCCAAGATATGAAACAAAAAATATGCGATATAAAACAATCTATATCTGATATGGAACAAAAAAATATAGTAGGCAAACCATTAGAACTAAAAAGCTATGAATTAAAAAAAGCACAAGAAAAATATAATGAAGCAAAATCTTATTATATAACTGCCATAGTTACTATTTTGTTTTTAGGTTTTTGCAACCAAGTTTTTGCTATAAGCCACAAAAACCATAATGTTTCTCCTTACAAATCCATTTTCAACCAACCAAGAAATGTAGAACACGAAAACCTTATAAAACAAATAGGGTCCTCAAATAATGATTAAAAAAATTTATATATCTAAAATTTCTATTATTATAGCATTAAAAATATTTATATTTTTAATGTTTTTTCTTGCTTTTTTAACCATAGCTTACAAAAATTACCCATTTACTAAATTTTTTTCAATTAACTTAGGTACATCTAGTTCCACGTATGGCAGCTTATTTTTAATATTAAATTATATATATGGCGGTTTTAAATTAGGTGAAAATAAAATATCAGATTCTGTTTATTCACAGAATCTTTCTGGTATTTTAGCCTTAATATTCACCTATTTTCAATTATGTATTTTATTTAATAACTGGCTAAATATTATTCCTATTATTGTTATTATGGTAGCAAACTTAGGAATATCTGTTGCTTCTTCTATTGTGTTTTCTTATTTTTATAATAAATTTTACCCACCTAAAAATACTATTATAATTCATAATAATAAAGAAGTTAACATTAACTCTTTAATAAATAAAATAAAATCTAGACCAGATAAATATATTTTAAAAGATATTATTTCTACAAATCAAGATCTAGATTCTATTTTCGAATGTATAAAATCTGCCAAAATAGTATTTTTATGTAAAATTGATTTAGAATACAGAAAAATAATAATAGATTACTGTTATAAACACAACATATCTGTCTACTTTATTCCATTAATTTCAGATATATTAATAAACAAAGCATCTTTTTTTCAAATATCTGATACACCAACTTTAGCTTGTAATTATAAAGAACTTTCTGTTGAACAACAAATAATAAAGCGAGTTTTTGATTTAATTTTAAGTTCTATTTTACTTATTATTACTTTACCAATAATTATTATTACCGCTATTTTCATTAAGCTGTACGATTTTGGTCCTATATTTTTTATTCAAAATAGAGTTACAATACATAACAAGGTGTTTAAATTATATAAATTTAGAAGCATGATTGTAGATGCTGAAAAAGATGGTATTGCCAGGTTAGCCTCTAAAAATGATTCTAGAATAACACCTATAGGGAAAATTATAAGAATGTTACGCATAGACGAGCTACCTCAACTCATAAATATATTAAAAGGAGATATGAGTATTGTTGGCCCACGGCCCGAAAGGCCAGAAATTATAGCTAAAAATGTTGCTGAAATTCCTGCTTTTGAATATAGAACAAAAGTTAAAGCTGGCATAACTGGTTTTGCTCAAATAAAGGGTAAATATAATACTCCGCCAATAGATAAATTAATTATGGATTTAATGTACATTGAATCTTATTCAATATTGCAAGATTTAAAATTAGTTTTTTTAACTATAAAAGTAATTTTTATTCCAGAAAGCTCTGAAGGAATATAAAAATTACACACCTTTACAATTACTAGCAATTTGTTTGCAAAAAATTTGAATAATAAATATTAATTTTATCTATTGAAAAATTCGTACAAATATGTTATTATTTTATTGGTATTGTTAATATATAATTTTTTTTGCAATATGGATTGTGGTAAATCCGTTAGTTATTGCATTTTAATAAGTTAAAACACTGTTTTAACTTATTAAAAAAATTGTTTTATTATTAGTTCTTATCCTTTCTTTTTAAATTCAATTATTTAAAAAGTTACTTTAAATATTTTTTAAGGAGGTTAATAAACCAGTAATAATAAGTTAAATTATTACTTTGGTTTAAAATCAGTAATGAGTAGTAACACTATTAAAAAGAAATCTTTTTGGGGTAAACTTTTTGGCGAGCCTGATCCAAAGCCAACTATTACAGACAAAAAAATAATTAGCAATAAATACTTTATTTTTCAAATTTCAATTTTCGTTTCATTATATTTACTCTATTTTATCTCTTATTTGGGCAGAAAAAGTTTTGGTGTAGCTATTCACCCTATGGAATCTGCACTTCAAATTTCTAATGACGTTTATGGCAGCCTTATGGCTATTTATTACACTACATATTGCATAGGTAAATTTATAGGTGGAATTTTTGCAGATAAAGCTAATTTAAGAATCGCTTTACCAGCATCTATAGGTGTTTCTAGCCTTTTAACAGCGGGTATAGCCTTTTCTGCAGATTTATATACAAGTGGTTATTTACAATCTAAATCGTTAATGATAGTTCTTATGTTTATTTCATGGGGGTTAGCTGGCTTAATTCAAGCTGCTGCTTTTCCACTTTGCGGTAAAGCTCTTACATTTTGGTATTCAAATAAAAGAAGAGCTTTCATATGGTCTTGGTGGTCTACTTCCCATGAATTAGGTTCTGCTGCTTCTTTAGGTATTGCTGCCTTAGTTCTTGCTAAATTTCAACATTGGCAATATGTTTTTTACATACCTATGTTAATTTCAATTACAGTATGTATTATAACTTTATTTACTTTAAGGGATAAACCTGTAACTATAGGGTTACCTAACGTTGAAGAATATAGCGGTACTTTAGCAGCTAAAGTTGAAAAAGAAGAAAATGAACCAGCTGATAACAGAACATATTGGCAAGTATTTAAACAAGAACTTTTATGCAATAAAAATATATGGTTAATGGGTGGTTCTTTCTTTTTCGTTTACATCTTAAGAATGGGCCCTATGGACTGGTTACCAAAACAATATATGTCTAATAGCGGTTCTGTAAATGATGTTTTTAAAGTTTTATTAATACCAATAATAGGTGCTATTGGCTCATTAACTATTCCATTTGTTTCTAAATATTTATTTAAAAATCGTAGAGCACCTGCTATTTTTACTTATTTAATGATTGGCGCTTCAGCTTTTGTTGCTTTAAGGTTAACATCTAGCTATGGAGATGTAGAACCAATTATAGACCTTTCGTTTTCACCAGCATTAAAAAACACTGTTGACTTTATTATTATGGCTTTAATAGGAATTTCTACTTATGGACCATTAGTTTTAATTGGTGGTATTGCTTCTATAGAATCTGCTTCTAAACGTGTTGCTGCTGCAGCAACTGGTTTTACTGGTTCATTAGGCTATGTTGGTGCTATTGTAAGTTCACTATATTTAGGTAAAGCAATAGATAGATGGGGTTTTACAGCTGCATCTAACATGTGGATTTTTGCTGCTATTATAGGTGCTTGTTTATGCTTACCTATGTGGAATACAAAATCAACAAAAGATTATTCTCATTAATAAAATAAAATAAATTGAACTAATAAAAAAAACCATACATTACAGATAATGTATAACGTATGGTTTTTTATTAGTTAAGTTATAAATTAAAATTTTAGGGGGCATTAAATGTCTACATCACGCTCGACCATTAAAACTAAAAAAAATTTATGGCAACGTATTTTTTCCGAACCAGATGCAAAACCAATAATTAAAAATAAAGCTGAAATAAAAAAAACTTACAAATTTTGGCGCAATTCCATTTTAATAACTTCTTACATAACATATATTGTTGCTTATTTAGGTAGAAAGAACTTTAGCATAGCTATGCCATTTATGAATGAAACAATTGGTATAACAACAAAAGATCAAGGTATAATATTAGCTGTTTCTTCAATAATTTACGGTTTAGGTAAATTTTTAAATGGCTCTATTGCAGACCGTGGAAATGTTAGAACATCTTTGCCTATTAGTTTAATATTAGCTAATGGATTTAATGTTATGGTGGCTATTGCACCATGGGTTCACAGTAATTACATTACTTCACACAAAGCAATGTTAATTTATATGTGCCTTTTTTGGGGAGCTAGCAATTGGTTTCAATCTGCGTTATTTCCGTATTGTGCAAAATCTCTAATAAGGTGGTTCCCAAATGCCACAAGAGCAACCTGGTGGGCTAGGTGGTCTACTTCACACGAGCTTGGAAGTTTTTTAGCTTTAAACTCTACAGCTTATATAGCATCTGCTTTTGGTAAATACGGCTTTGAAGCTATGTTTTTTGTTCCTTTTGTTGCAGCCTTAACAGTTGGTATTATAGGGTTCTTCTCGTTAAGAGATAAACCTCAAACTATAGGGCTCCCAGATGTTGAAGAAATTTGTGAAACAAAATTCGAAACTTTAACAGATGTAGAAAAAGAAGAAAAAAATAAAGAATCTAACCTTACATATTTTGAAATTTTAAAAAAATACGTTTTAAAAAATAAAGTAATGTGGAATTTAGCATTAATTTATTTTTGTGTTTATGTGTTCCGAAACGGACCTGTAGACTGGATTTTTAAAATTCTAGCTGGCAGTGCACCTAAAGCAACATCATTAGAGGCATTGCAAACAATAGATAAACTTGCAGCCTTAAAAGCTTCTACACTATGTGCTATTGGTTTTTTTGGAACTTTTTTTGCACCATTAATATCTGAAAAATTATTTAAAGGTCGTAGAGCACCTGCAAACTTTTGGTGTTTAACTATAGGTGCTTTATCTGTTTTTGGCATGTGGTTAGGCGGTTCACAATATTCACCAATATACAACAACGAATTGTTAAAAAATATTGTAATATTTACATCTCTTGGTATTGCTGGGTTTACTGTATGTGTTCCTCAAGTTTTAGTAGGCGGTATATGTGCGGTTGAATCATCGTCAAAAAGAGTTGCATCTGCAGCTTCTGGCTTTGCTGGTTTACTTGGTTATTTTGGTGCAGCTTTTGGGCATGTAATTAACGGCATAGTTTTATCTCATTCCATGGAAAAATATAATGATGCTAGACTTGTTTTGGTTTACTGGGGCTTAGTAGCTTTTGTTGGTGCACTACTTTGTATACCATTGTGGAACGTAAAAGCCAATAAAGAATATTCCCATTAATTATTACAGCAATTATTTAGATTAGTAAAAAGGGGCAACCATTAATATAAATGGCTGCCCTTTTTACTTGCCTTTCTTTCTAATGCAATCGACTTACTAAAAAGCAAAAACTTTACGTAGATGGTCAAATGTTAATTATGATTTAGTTGTTAATTTGGGTGTAGGTGCAGTAGATGTGTAGCCTTCCATTGGGTCTTCGCTTACTGCATATGTATTAGGTTGTGTTTTTTTGTTATGATTTTCATCAAAATAATAGTAAAATATTGTAATTTTACATAACCATACATCTTCTCCATTGCCATCTGTTACTTTTTTAGTATCCTCATCAAACTTAACTGGAACATCATTTGTATATGTAAAATTATATTGTTTATACTCATTTGCACCCATTATTTTGTATTTCGAATCTCCGTTTTCATCTTTTGTTACTGTATACAATACCAACGTTGGTTTACTTCTTAAACTGCTATTTTTGTTATCTTGCCAAACTTTTTTTACAGTTAACGTTTCACCAGTGTAATGTATTCTTGCTTCGTTGAACTCATAAATTGTTATCTTATTCCACTCAACTTCACTTCCTATGTAATACACATCTGGCACAGCACCACACCAAAACGCACCTTCACCTATCTTTGTTACACTATTTGGCATTGTTACACTTGTTAATAATTTACACTCATAAAAAGCCATTACACCTATAGTTTCTACGCTATTTGGTATTATATAACTCGTATCCACTTTACCTGCAGGGTAACATATTAACTGTTTTCCATCTTTGGTAAACAATACACCATCTATATCTTTATATTGTGCATTTCCTTCTTCTACTATTATTTCTGGTAAACTTTTACAATAACTAAATACTGCATCACCTATAGTTTCTACACTACTTGGTATTGTTGCACTTGTTAATGCTGTACATGCAAAAAATGCATCATTACCTATTTTTTTTACACCTTTTGGTATTATTGCACTTTCTAATGAAGTACAACGATTAAATGCATTATTACCTATAGTTTTTACACTACTTGGTATTGTTAAATTTTTTAATGACTCGCAACTATAAAATGCATACTGACCTATACTTGTTACACCTTCTGATATTATTACTGTTTTTACCGTAGTGTTTTCACCATATCTATTTCGATCAATAACACTATTTACTCCACCCTCAGTTACTTCTCTTTTAGGCATACCGTCGTCATCTATAGGCACTTTGTCATCGCTGACATCATCATCTTTAGAAATTGTTAAAGTACCAGTATTAGTAGTAGTATCATCTATTTTAAAATTATACTCTAACCCGTTTGCTGTATCTTGAAAATCTGCACCAAAGCTAGCAAAGTTAAGCAAATTAAAAAAAATTAACAAAAATAACAGTTTAAAAAAACTGTTACTTAATTTACTCTGTTCCCCCCCCCGATTGGGTTATTTTTACAAATTTGTTAATTATTTTTATACTTTTTATCTTATTTACTTTATTTATCTTATTCATTTTATTTACCCCTCAACAATAAAATTAACGGCTTTTTTGCACTATATGCTCTTTAACCAACTCTGCTAACCTTAAACTTTTTATGTTAACAACATTATAGCATGCAATTAATTATTTTTCAATATATATTTGTATAAAATTTATTATTTTTTTCAACATTGAACAAAATAAATAGCAAATAACAGCTTTATATCATATGCCACTATGTTCTACCAATATTTTTTATAATTACTTTTTTCTGCATCATACCATATTTTTTCGTCATCTCTTTTAGTTTGTAAGCAATTACCATACCTAAAACCCCCAATAAAAATACCACCCGCTATATGTAGGTGGTATTTTTATTGGGGGAACTGCTATTTTTCTACAGCCTATTTATTTAAGTTAATATGTTGGTTATAAAAATCAATTATTTTACCCTGTTTAAGTAATCTATCTATAGTTTTATTTATTTCTTTTAACAATTCGTTATTTCCCTTTTTAACTGCTAATACATAACTTTCACTATCTCTATCAAAAAATTTTAATCTACTATTTTTTTCAACTAATTTTCTCGCTATCAATCCATCTAAAGCAATAACATCCAATCTACCATTTTTTAAGTCTATTACTAAATCTAAATATTCTTTTCGCTTAACAACTTGCGCTTCACTACCCTTTAAAAAACCATCTTTAATTTCATTATCAATATATGTATCTGATGTTGTTCCTATTTGTGTACCTATATTTTTACCTTTTAAATCACTAACATTATTAATTTTACTATCTGCCATAGTTACTAAGCTTTGAGGAACTGTTATGTATTCATGTGAAAAATCAATTACTTTTTTTCTTTTCTCATTTATCGTAATTCCCGCAGCAGCAAAGTCTCCCTTTCCAGAAGCAATAGCTGCAATAACCCCATCAAAATTCATATCTAATATTTCAAGTTCCACACCTAAATCCTTTGCTACTTCTTTAGCTATATCTACATCTATACCCTTAACTTCATCTAATTTAAAATATTCAAAAGGCGGAAAAACTGCATTAGTAATAACAGTAATAACTCCTTTACTTTTTATATCTGCAACTGTTTTTACTTTATTACTGCAACCTGTTAAACACAATAAAAACACCACAGATAAAAAAATTATTTTTTTTAACATCCTGGTTTCTCCTATACATCATTATTCAACATTTTTATGTTCATTATAAAGACTATTTAATCCATCAAGTATTAAAGTTTTATCTACAATATCAAATATTTTCTCATCTTTATTTATTAAAGATACTAAACCACCTGTAGCAATAACTTTAACTTTTTTATTAAATAAAACTTGTGTTTTTAATTCATTTAAAATATTTTTTACTGCACCTATATAACCATACAATATTCCTGCTTGCATCTGATTTATAGTATTAGTTCCACAAACAGTTTCTGGGTACTTTATTTCAACCCTAGGTAACTGTGCTGTTTTTTCTGTTAATGCATCAGATAGTATTCTAACACCCGGGCAAATTGTACCACCTAAATAATTGCCATCGTAACCTAACACATCAAACGTTGTAGCTGTACCAAAATCAACAACAACAAGCGGACCTCTATATTTTTTAAAAGCATAGTAACAACAAACTAACCTATCTGCTGCAGAAAAAATATTTTCTTTAGAAATATATGAAAAATCATACTTTAAATTTTTGCCTATTATTATAGGCTCTATGTTAAAATATTTTTTTATTGCATGGCTAAACGAAAACATAATTTGCGGCACAACACTAGATATTATAACATCATCTACGTCATTTTTTAAAAAATTATTATTAGAAAAAAACTGACATATAAATAACCCTATCTCATCTGATGTAGCATTATTAAACGTTCTTTGTTTAAATTGTGCTACAAGCTTATTGTTTTTAAAAACACCATATTTTATATTTGTATTACCAATATCCACCACAATTATCATTATTTATGCTCTCCCCTATTGCTGTCACTTACACTACTTTCTAATTTAGCTCTAGATATTGCTTCAATATGTTTTTCTTTTTTATATTTACTATCTAACAATTCATTTATAAAACACTTTATTAGTGAATATATTATTGCAAAAATCGGAACGCCTACAAACATACCAATAACGCCAAACAAGCCACCAAAAAGTATTATAGAAAAAATTACCCAAAAAGGAGATAAACCTGTAGTTTCACCTAAAATTTTAGGACCTAAATAATTACCATCAAATTGTTGTAAAACTAAAATGAATATAGAAAAAAACAACCCTTTAATTGGATCTACTACCATTATTAATAATATACTAGGTATAGCACCTATAAAAGGTCCAAAATAAGGTATAATATTAGTTACACCTACTAATGCACTAATAAGCACCGAAAAAGGGAATTTAAATATCGTCATACCTATAAAACATATTACACCTATCACCAAAGAATTAACCATTTTACCAGTAATAAAGCCGCTAAAAACCATATGAACAGATCTAACCATTTCAAGTATAACACTCACTGTTTTTTTTGAACATGTTGCTCTTAAAAATTTTCTTGTTTGAAAAAAATACATTTCTTTGTTTGCCAATATATAAACAGATACTACCAAACCAACTACTGTATTCATTACAGTAACTGTTATATTTTTTGCAATATCGTATATTTGCGGTAAAGTGTTACCTAACAAAGCGTAAGTATGGCTAAAAAATTGCTCTGTGTAATTTAACACCTTACTAACAAAAACTGACCTAATGTCACTTTTATCAGAAATATCGTTTATATTCAATTTTAATTTATTAATATACTCTGGAAAACTATCAAATATATATTTTAATGTTGATGCCAACTGCGGCATTAATATATAAAAAAATAAAACTATTAAAATAATTATAAACAAATAAGTAATTATCATAGAAACTACTCTTAACCAATATTTTTTTTCACTCAATAATTTTATATGTTTTTTTACAAATTTTTCTATGTTGTCTAATAATGGGTTAAATAAATAAGCAAAACATAAACCTAATATTATTGGGTTTAAAATTTTTATAATATGCCTTATGCCATCAAGTATATTGCCAATATTACTTAGAAAAAAATAAAACAATATACTTGTACAAATAACCAATAAAGAATATATAGAAACAGTAATATATTTATTATTCCATTTTAACTTCAAAGCTTTTTACCCCTTTTTATTTATTTTAACTTAAAATAAATTCATATAAATTATTTACCCAGCTACCTTTTACAGCAATAAACCCTCCACAATGAAAATACTGTTTGTTACTACAACTTTTTATAAAATTCAAATTAAGTATATTTTCTTTATCTAAATCTATATTTAAATATTTTTTTAACAAATTATTGGGAATTATAAAACAACCACCCCAATAAATTCCTTGTAAATCTTCACCACTAAAAGAATCTATTTTTATTTTTTCTTGTAAAATTTCTTTTTTTTCATCAACTATTTTTTGTATAATATAATTCCCATTTTTATTAAAAGTTATGGCTATTCCAGTTAAGTTGCTTCTATTATTTTCACCTAAAACTACAGATAAAACACTATCTTTGTATATTTCTAAATCACCATTAACACAAATTCTTAAAGGAGGTGCAACTTCAAAAGCCAACATTTTAACTATTAAACCATTGCCACGTTTATAACATAACCTAGCTTGTGCAAATGGTTTAAATGCTTTTTGTTCAAACGGATATTTAGTTATTTTAATAACTGATATTCTATCCCAAATTACATTATCTACCGTTTCTATTTTAATCATAAACAAAATAACTCCCCTTTAAGTTAATTGTAGCATTACAAAATGTATATGTAAATACAAATTTTATTTTACAATATCAATCTCAGATATATTCAGTTTATATAACCTATTCGGTGTACATATTATATTATTTATATCATTACTAACATTATAGGTTCCAATCATTTTTGCCGTTAAATCAAACACTTTTACACTTTCATCTGTTAATAAACATATTCTTCTATCTATTGAATCAATATCTTTTATTTTACCTTTTACTTTGCATTCACCAATTGGTTTAGCCATATAGTCTAATACTACTAAATTATTATTTTCTAACCAATTGTAGTTATCAAAAATTAGAACCATATATTTATGTAAATCATTATTATACGTATTTAGCACTTTACCATTATATGCATATTGATATTTTAATTTTGCTTTATTATTAAATATATATGCATTTTTATCACTAATAACATATACATTATTATTTTCATATTTTATGGAAATTATCATTTCATTTTTTAATTCTGCCACAGCAATTTTTTCATCTCTATTAATATTAAAAAAATTAATAGTTGATATATATTCTACCCCCTGTGTTTCTATAGCAGCAGCAACAAAGTCTTTATTATTAGGTGAAAAAGCTACAGATGTAACATATTTTTCTGCCGAATTCCATGTAAATATATTTTCATAAAGTTCATTCCAAATTTCTATAGTAGACAAAAATCTATTTGAGCCTCTAATTACAGCTATTTTTCCACTATTAGATATTGCCATATTATAAATAGGTGTATTCAATTCTTTTTCAAATAATTTATATGTTTTAGAATATATTTGTAACTTCTTCCCCAATTGTTCAAAAATAACAGACTTATTATTATTAGAAATAACTCTAGGGTTATTAAGTCCATGTTTGGCATATAATGTTTTATAACCATATCTATTAAAAATATATACTATATCTTCATCTAATATTAATAGTTCGTTTCCTATTTTAGACTTACTTTTTATAGCTGTTGCATTAATTTCAATTGGGTACCCAGAACCTTTTTTTAAAACTGTAAATATTCCATCTATACTATTTATAAACTTAACATAATAATTATTTTTATATGCATAAAATACAAACATAAGTACCAGAGATAATAAACTTATAGAAACTGTTTTTTTTAATAATTTTTTTTTTGCTCTCTTTCTTCTTATCTCTTCAAATGGAGTAAGATTTTTATTCATAAATTTATATCTCCTTGTATTACATAAATAACTAATAACCGCCACATTATACGCGACGGTTAATAGTTAATATTATTTCTTATTATTTTTTTTATCTAATCCTAATTTTTTAGGTGTATATTTATTAATTGCATCTTCGTTATATTTTATTTTGCTAACATCTACCCAAGTTTTTACCTCTTCTTCAAACTCTTTACTTTTCATTTCACTTATTAAATTGTTTTTATTTTTTTCAATATATTCCTTACTATCTGCAGGATCTTTTTTTATAAATATTATCAGTTCATCTTTACCTTTATAACCCTCTACTTTATCCATATCTGCTTCATCAATAGCTTCTTGAATATCTTTTGTAAACTCCCCGCTACCATCTTTTTTGTAAATAGCTATTGTTTCATCTTCTTCATCTGTAGTATGGTCATAACCACTTTCATCATCTGATTTTTGGGTATCTTCTGTTTTACCACTATCATCATTTGAAGCATACTCTTTTTTATCAAATTCTTCAATTAACAAATCAATATCTTCACCAGATTCTGCCCGCTTTAAAAATTCATCATAAAGTTTTTCTTTTTTAGATTTTTCATCATCATTTAAATCATATAACTCAAACGAAAAATATTTTACTTTATTATAATTTTCTTTTAAATACTTTTTGATTTGCTCATTGGTAACTTCTTTTAAACCACCTTCTGAGTAGTAGGCATCAAATATTTTTTGCTTTTTCATATGTGTAATTAATGTTTTCAACACCGAATCCCTTGAAATACCTTTTTTTTCATACTGTTGTTGCTCATTTAAGGCATCCCATTCTTTTATTAAATTATGCTCTATATAATCTACTTTTTCCTCATCTAACTTTAAATTCATTTCTTTAAATTTATTATCTATAGCAATGTTTTCACCAATTTTTTCTTTAGCATTATCAATTATCCAATCTGTTCCAGTTTTTCCATCTATTATTTTCTTTAATATGCTTACCTTTTTTTCTTTATCCAAAGCTTCTTCTTTGCTATCACCTATTTTAGATTTTTTATCAGATTTTTTCTCTGGGTTAGTCATTTTACCCATCAAATCTTTTATGTATAACTGGCTATATTCTTCTATCAAACATTGAATATAAACTCCAACAGCCATTTTTTCACCATTATATTCTGCAATCCACGAAGTATCAACATTACTACAACTAACTAAACCCATTAAAATACAACTTACAACAATTATAGAACTTATTTTTTTTATTATATTCATAACCAAACATTCCCACCTTTTCTTTTTCTTTTTTAAAAGCTTATATTTTTTGTCATATTTTTTACCAGTTCTTTTAGATGTTTATTTTCTGCTTTTTCTAAATATAAATCATTTTTTAAAATATCAATTGCAACATCTTGAGAGAGCTTTAGTAATTTTATATCTTTAATCATATCAAAATACTTAAAATTTGGCAACCCATGCTGGCGTTCACCAAAAAAATCACCTGGACCTCTCAATTCCAAATCATATTCAGAAATTTTAAATCCATCATAAGTTTTAGAAATCATTTTTAATTTATTAACAGCCTCTACTGCCTTTGTATCAGAAATTAATATGCAATAAGATTGCTCTATTCCTCTTCCTACACGCCCCCTTAACTGATGAAGCTGTGATAATCCAAATCTATCAGCATCTTCTATAACCATCACTACTGCGTTTGGAACATCTATTCCTACCTCTATAACAGTTGTAGAGACTAATAAATCAATATTGCCATTTTTAAAATTCGCCATTATATTATCTTTTTCATCTGGTTTAGTTTTACCATGAATAATAGCTACCCTATAATCTTTAAAGTCTTTTTCTTTCAAACGTTCACCATACTCTATAACAGACTTTAAATTTAATTTTTCATTTTGTTCTATTGCAGGGCAAACTATATAAGCTTGTCTACCCTTATCTATAAATTTTTTCAAAAAACTGTAAACTCTTAACCTTTTAGAGCTATTCACAAAATACGTTAAAATTGGTTTTCTATTTAAAGGCAATTGATCTATTATAGAAATATCTAAATCGCCATAAATTATCAAAGATAATGTTCTAGGAATAGGAGTAGCAGACATAACTAATTGATGCGGATTTTTGCCTTTTTCGCTTAATTTACTTCTTTGCTTAACACCAAATCTATGTTGTTCATCTGTTATTACCAACCCTAAATTTTTAAAAATAACTGTATCTTGTAAAATAGCGTGAGTACCAACAATTACATCGATTTTTCCTTGTTCTATTTCTGTTTTTATTTTATTTTTTTGTTTTGCTGCAACAGAACCAATTAGCAATCCTACTTTTAACCCAAAACTAGATATTATTTTACTAACAGAATTAAAGTGCTGAATTGCTAATATTTCTGTAGGAGCCATAAATGCAACTTGTGCATTATTTTTACATACCAAATAAATAGCAGCTACTGCCACAATAGTTTTTCCAGAACCAACATCACCTTGCAACAACCTATTCATTGGTACAGATTTTTTCATATCATTAATAATTTCATCAATAACTTTATATTGAGCCTTTGTTAATTCAAATGGAAGTTTTTTGTAAAAATCATTCATATCTACATCTTGAATAACAAAAGGTGTTTTTTGCAAATTCTTTTTTTTTATAGAAATTAAACTTAAACTAAAAAGCAAAAGTTCATCAAAAACAATTCTTTTTCTAGCTTTCAATACATCAGCCATACTATTAGGTGAATGGATGTAATTTAACGCTAACTTTAAGTTTATTATGTCAGCCTTTTTTAAAATCCAATCTGCAAGGTATTCATCAGTTAAACCTGGAATTTTTAAAGCATCTAAAATGTTTTTTTTAATTATTTTAGAAGTCAAACCAGCTGTAAGTGGATATACAGGAATAAGCTTATTGCCCTTATTTGCTTTTTCAATTAAAGGAGAAGATATTTCAAATTGATATTTGGAATCAAAATTATTTTTATTTATTTTTCCATATAAGATATATTCATCACCAATATTAATATTGTTAAAAGTATATGGTTCATTAAAAAACGTTAAAATAATCCCTGCTGTTGCATCTTTTGCAAAAATTTTATAAACAACTAATCCCCTTTTATAAGTTATAAATGGTGGCTGTTTACTTACAATAGTAACTTTTATAGCTACATATTCATCTACAGGTGCATCCACTATGTAAAATATTTTAGATAAATCTACATACGAACGAGGGCAATGATAAACTAAATCTTTAACCGTATAAATATTTAATTTATGATACAATTTAGCTCTTTTTTCACCAACATATTTCAGATCTTTTATACATTCATACAATTAAAATACCCCTTAAAAACAGCAATAACAAATAAATTTTTAAATATTAAAAATTTAAACTAGCTACTCTACAGATATTATATAATAATAAACTGGTTGCCCACCATAAATTATATTTACTTCTACATTGTTACCAATTTTTGATTTTATTATTTCATCTAACTCGCTAATCTGCTCATCTTTAACATCTCTTCCATATATTACAGTTACAAAAGATGAATCTTTTTTTAACATATTTTTTATTAATTTTAAACATGCCTTATTTAAATCCTTATCTGTAAAACACAACTTACCATTGGCTAACCCTAATATATCACCTCTTTTTATTTTATGCCCATCAAAGTCAGAATCTTTAGCTGCAAAAGTAATTTGACCTGTAGAAACATTATCTATAGCTTTTGTCATTTCCATACGGTTTTCTTCAAAACTATTATTCATAGCAAACGCCAACATTGCTGCCAAACCCTGTGGTATTGTTCTTGATTGTAACACACACACTTTTCTATCTGCCATATTAACAGCTTGTTCTGCTGCCATAATAATATTTTTATTATTAGGGAGCACAAAAACCGTTTTTGCAGGTGTAGCATGTATAGCATTTAAAATATCATCTGTGCTTGGGTTCATTGTTTGCCCACCACTTACAATACTATTTACTCCTAAATCTTTAAAAAGTTTACATAACCCATCACCTGCAACAACAGCAACAAAACCATATTCTAAATTTTCATCAACAGGTATATATTTTAACTTTTTATTGCCTTCTGCCTCTTCTGGTTTGTTTTTCCCTTCACATTGCTTTTTCATATTATCTATTTTAATATTTGTTAATTGCCCATATTTTATAGCCCTTGTAATAACTGCACCAGGTTCATTGGTATGAATATGAATCTTTATTATATCTTCATCATCAACAACTACAACACAATCTCCAACAGATTCTAAATATGCTCTTAAAGATGTTACTTCTAAGGCTTTATTGCTTTTACAAATAATAAACTCTGTACAATACGAAAACTTTATTTCTTCTTCTTCCACATCATTTAATTGTGTATTAACAGCTATTTCATCTTCATTACAATCTTTATTAATAATTTTATTATATTTAAAAACACTTTGCATGCCTTCAAATATAACTAATAAGCCTTTTCCTCCTGCATCTACTACACCAGCCTTTTCTAAAACAGGTAACATAGTTGGTGTAAGTTCTAAAGTTTCTTTTGCTATAATACAAACCTTTTCCCAAAATTCGTCTATGTTATCTACTTCTTCTGCAACTTCTACAGCATATTCAGCAGACTTCCTTATTACAGTTAACATTGTGCCTTCTGTAGGTTTCATTACAACATCATACGCAGATTGTACACCAGATTTCAAAGCTAAAGCCATATCTAACGTTGTTGCCACATTTTTACCAACAAAAGATTTTGCAAAACCTCTAAATATTAATGATAATATAACCCCAGAATTACCCCTGGCATTACGTAACAAAGCATCTGCAAATATTTTAGATATTGCATCTACCCCCAGGTTATCATCAGCAAAGCTAACCTCTTTAGCTGCCATACTTATCGTCATATTCATATTAGTTCCTGTATCTCCATCAGGCACCGGAAAAATATTTAGTTCATCAATGGCTTGTTTATATTTTTTTATATTATTAGCTCCCGAAATAAATGCATTTTTTAATATTTCACCTGTTACCAATTCTTTCACCATCACTTACTGTTTTAAATTAAATACTTATTTTATCAACATAAACATTAATTTTGCTAACCAACAACCCTGTGTTTTCTTCAACAACATACCTAACTTTACTTATTATACTTTTAGCAATTGCAGATATATTTATACCATAAGATATTTCTATATGAACATCTACTATCAATTTACCATCAACGTTTTTTACAATCACACCTTTATCTTGAATATCGTTTTTAGAAATAAAATTTCTTATTTTTTGTGTAGCTGAACTGCTTACCATACCTTTAACGCCAAAACATTCCGAAACACTTTTACCTATTAAATTTGAAAAATATTCATGAGATATTTCTATAACACCAAGGTAATTATCAATCTTTACCAAAATAATGCACCACCCTTTTAAAATTTTTTAATTTTGCCATTTAAATAATTTATAATCGATTTACATAATTAAAATATTTACCTAATTACAACTTTAATCTTTACTATTTAATAATATCAGAAACTATAAAAACATTCAAGTTTTTAATATCATTTATTACTGCCTTATTAAATCAACCCCAAATACTGGTAACCTATTAAATTAAGTATATGGTATTGCGCCAATTCCATGTACTTATGTGCCCAAACTGCATCTGCGTAAACTTTTTGTGCATTATAAAAACTTTGACTATAAGAACAACCACTACTTAAACTATGAAAAAATTCATAAAAAAAACAATAAAAATTATTTCGCTTACTTTTTTCAAATGAATCCATATTATTTGTTCCATTGTTAGATATTATAGTAGTTGGCGCTATTGCACCCACACATTTATACCTTAACATATCATAAACTATATTCTGGTCATCTAAATTTTCAGCAACCAAACAGCTCCAAGCTGTTAATGTATAATAATTATGCTTTAATATACTATTAATATTACTTCTATCCATAAACAATGTCATTTTTTGTGAGCCCATATTTTCGTTTGCAAAAACTGTTTTTATAAATTTATCTTTCTCGCCATGGCAATTTATAACCAAATGCATTATTCCATTTATATTTTCCTTTTCAACATTCTCTTTTGTAAAATCACCATCAACTTCATTTCTAACTTTATAATATCCCTCTTGCAAACCATATATTTTATATTGGTTGCGCTTTAAATATCCATATTCCTTATCTATTTTTTGCCTAATAAAATAGCCCATATCATCTACTATGGGTAACTCACCTAAAATAGGGTTTGAAAAACTAACAACCGGAATATTTTCTTTTGCTTTTGCCTGGCCTATATAATTAAAATATTTTTTTATAAATGGAGCTATTTGACCCTTTGCTAAAGGTAGCCTTGCAACAAGCCATTTTGGCTTAAATGATACTTTTAAATCATTTGCAATAATTGTATTTATTCCTAAACACCCATTAAACCTATTCATATCTGAATCAAAATTGGAATAAAAAAAATCAGTTACAAAATCATCATAAGCTCTATCTATGTTTTCCCCCATATTAATTTCATAACCTATGTTAAAAGTAGGAACTTGCTCTTTAGTACCAAAAATTTGTATTCCTTTTATATTATTTGATATACTTTGGTAAGAATTTTTTAATGCTGAACACATAGATGCTCCACTTTTTACCCCTTTTGCATCTATAAATTTAACTTTACCCGGAATAGTTTTTGCATAATCGTTTATATATTTAACATCTTCTTCTGTAACCTGTTCTGAATTATAAATCAACAAATAATAGTTCAAATTATTACCTAAAAGCAAAACATATATACTAAAACAAATAGCAATAACTAAAACCGCAGATAAAAATTTTTTTACACTATTATTTACCATTTTCACTCACCTTTGTATATTTTATTTTTGACTTACATAAAACCACTACAACTTTATAACCCTATAGCTACAAAAGCAGGAGGTATGTTCCCAAACCACCTGCTTTAAATTATAATTTTTTTAATGTAATTTATTATTATTTATTCAAAACACTTAAAATACCCATAGCAATAGTTAGTATAAAAAATATTATTGCAGCAACTTTTGTAACTTTGGCCAATATTGCATCATAAGTTCTACCTTTATTACTACCAAGGTATGAACCAGATGACCCCTCTGGAGCTATTCCGCCCATACCTCTTGTGTTACCTTCTTGCAACATTATTACCCCAATTAAAAATAAACAAACAATAATTATAACTATACCTATAGCAATTTCTAATCCGCTCATTTTCTACTCCTTTATGTATTTTTAACTAATTAATATTTTTTGGCGGAGAGGGAGGGATTTGAACCCCCGGTATGTATTCACATACAATTGATTTCGAATCAATCACATTCAACCACTCTGACACCTCTCCTTTTTTTTACTTAAAAATTGCAAATTTTTATTTTATAAAATTACAATCTAAAATAATTATACTTATTTTTTATATAATTTCAAGTACCGTAAATAAGTTAATTCAATATTTTTTTTGCACATTTATAAACATCTCCACAACCCATAGTTAAAACCAACGTTTCTGGTTCAACATTTTTTTTCACGTAATCAGATATTTCTGCAAAATCTTTAAACACTCTACAACCATCTATTTTTTCAGCTAAATTTTCTGAATAAATATTGTATGTATTAACCTCTCTTGACCCCATAATAGGTGTTAACAAAACTTTATCTGCCACAGATAATACTTTTGCAAAATCGTTTAATAATAAAAATGTACGTGAAAAAGTAAAAGGTTGAAATATTACCCATATATTCTTAAAACCTAAAGTTTTTGCAGCTTTTAACGTTACTTCAATTTCTTTTGGGTGATGCGCATAATCATCTGCTACAACTGCACCTTTATATTCACCTAATATTTCAAATCTTCTTCCTACTCCTTCAAATGTCTCCACAGCTTTTGCAAAATCTTCTGCTTTGCAACCTAACTCTAAACAAACAATAAAAGAAGCTAAAACATTTAAAACATTTTGTTCACCTGGTATATTCAAATTAACAGAAATTAATTTCTCACCCTTAGAATAAATATCAAAATTATTATTTTTATAACCACTAAATTTTATATTTTTAGCATAATAATTATTTTTTTCGGTTAAACCAAATGTAATAATTTTTTTGTTAATACCGCTAACTGCCTTCATAGCGTTAACATCATCGCCATTTACAATTATTGTACTAGAAGTATTTTTACAAAAATTATTATAAGATGCTATAACATTATCTAACGTTTTAAAAAATTCCATATGGTCTTCATCTACATTCAAAATAACAGCCATTTTAGGGTAAATATTTAAAAATGTATTAACATATTCACAAGCTTCACAAACCATTATGTTAGAATTACCTACTCTACCGTTTCCTCCAATCTCTTTTAATTTTCCCCCTATTATAGCAGATGGGTCTTTACCTAAATTAATTAAAACATGAGTTATTATAGATGTAGTAGTTGTTTTTCCATGTGTTCCACAAACACCAACACAATTTTCTTTTTCACTAGCTAAAAATCCTAATAATTTTGCCCTTTCTACTGTAGGTATATTAGAATTTTTAGCCGCTATAAGCTCTGGGTTATCTTGCATTATTGCAGCACTATAAACTACCAAATCTGCTTTTAAAATATTATTGGCATTATGCCCCATGTAAACTTGCATTCCCATTTCTTTTTCCATATCAATTATATATGAACCGTTAACATCTGAACCTGTAATATTAAACCCTTTACATTTTAATATTTGAGCCAACGGGAACATTCCGGAACCACCTATACCAATAAAATGTATTGTTTTATTACTATCTTTTAATATATCTTTTATTAACAACATATTTTAGCCCTTTCTATAATAATTTTTTAACTATAACAATACCACTTTAAACTGCTCGTAAAGCCCTATTAAAATAACTATTATACCTAAAATAGTAGTGTAAATTGTGAAAATTTTAAACTTATCACTCTTAACTATCCATTCAACTAATTTCATAGCTAAATACCCTACTATTGCAGATACTAAAAAACCAACTATTATAGGTGTTATATCTACCATTTTTAATTCTTTAAATGCACCACTTATTTCAAAAATACAACCGCCTAATATAGTTGGAATTCCTAAAATAAATGAAAATTTAACTGCAAATTCTTTTGAAAACCCTGCTAACAAACCTGTAGAAATAGTTGAACCAGACCTCGACACCCCTGGTAATGGCGCCAAAACTGCCTGAACAACACCTACAACAACAGCATCTCTATATTTAATATCACCTTCAGATTTCGTCCCTTTTACACACCTATCTGCTGCAAACAACAACAACGCCGTAAGTAAAAAACAACATCCTTCTATTATTAAATTAGGTTTATTGGCTAAACCTTCATAAAAATCTTTAAATATGTATATAAAAAATAATGGCAAACAAGCTATAAAAAGCATTACCAATAGCCGCCTAGATGGATTATTTAAATTTTGTTTAAATTTCCCTGTAAAAATATCCCCTATTGCCTTAAAAAATTCTATAAACAATTCTGCAATAGTTTTTCTAAACATTATAAATATAGCCAATAATGTACCTAAATGTAATATAACAGAAAAAAGCAAACCATTATCAACATTTTTATTAGTAAAATGTTGATACAAAGCCAAATGCCCCGAACTAGAAATAGGTAAAAATTCTGTTAACCCTTGTATTATTCCTTGTATAATAGCACTCCAAACCGACATATTTTAGTCCTTTCTATTATTAAAATTATGTTAACTATTTGTTTTTGTCAATTAGTTTATATAGCTCTTCTAATGCATCCGAAAGCCCACCTAAATTATCTATTAAACCTTCATTAACCGCCATATTTCCATCTAAAACTGTTCCAATATCATTAACCATTTCACTTGTATTCATCAATAATTGCCTATATTTTTCTTTTGGCATATTTGAATTATCTACTACAAATTTTATAATCCTATCTTGCATTTTATCAAAATACGAAAAAGCTTGTGGAATTCCAAGAACTACACCATTCATTCTAACTGGGTGAATTGTCATAGTTGCAGAAGGAACAATGTATGATTTTTTTGCACTAACAGCTAAAGGTACACCTATAGAATGCCCCCCGCCAAGCACTAACGAAACTGTAGGTTTTTTCATACCCGCTATAAGTTCAGCAATAGCTAACCCTGCTTCAACATCGCCACCAACCGTATTTAATATAATTAATAAACCTTTTATTTCTGGTGTTTCTTCTATTGCAATAAGCTGTGGAATAACATATTCATATTTTGTAGTTTTATTTTGAGAAGGCAAAACATAATGACCTTCTATTTGACCTATAATAGTTAAACAGTGTATCATATGGTGCCCTTTGGTAGATGTAATCATACCTGTTTTTTCGATTTGTTCAATTTGCTTCATTTGCTGTGTCTGTATCTCTTCTGCTTCATCTTTTTGCTCGTCTTGGTGGCTGTTTTCTTTAATATATCTATAACTAGGAACTGGGTAACAATACTTTAAACACTTCTTTTTATTTTTTTTACCTTCTATTGATTTAAAATTATTTGCACTTCTTAATTCACTGTTTTTACTACCAACATTTTTTTTAATGTTACTCATCTGTTTACCATCTCTCTTTTCAATAATATTATTTAAACCTCACATTAAATTAATAATATTATCACCTAAAAAAAATATTTTATGTAACATTAAAAATACACTGTTTAACCATTCTATAACAAAATAAACATAAATTCGCTACTTTTTTAATAAATACCTTTTTATTAATACCACATTAACATTCTGTACTTTTGGTTTTTATTTGTTCTGATATTTTATTTATGAATTCAGCAAGAGAAATAGAACCTAAATCACCGTTCTTTCTAGACCTAACCGCCACTTTATTTTCTTCTATTTCTTTATCACCTATAATTAGCATATATGGTACTTTTTCTAATTGAGCTTCCCTTATTTTGTAACCTATTTTTTCGTTTCTATCATCAAATTCCACCCTAAAATTATGCTTACTTAATTCTTTAAAAATTTCAAAAGCTTTACTATGCTGAGCTTTACTTATAGGTAACACTTTGCATTGTACAGGTGAAATCCATAATGGAAAAGCTCCTGCAAAATGTTCTGTTAAAATTGCAATAAACCTTTCTATACTTCCAAAAACTACTCTATGAATCATTATCGGCCTACATTTTTCACCATCTTCACCAATATATGTTAAATCAAATCTCTCTGGCATCTGAAAATCTAATTGAATTGTTCCACACTGCCATGTTCTACCTATACTATCTTCTAAATGAAAATCTATTTTTGGTCCATAAAAAGCTCCATCACCTTCATTTATTTTATATTTGCTATTTGTTTTATTTAAAGCGTTTTCTAAAGCCTTTGTAGCAATCTCCCATTGCTCATCAGAACCCATTGAATCTTTAGGCCTTGTTGAAAGTTCCATACTATATTTAAAACCAAATGTTGAATAAAATTTATTAATTAAATTCATAACTCCAATTATTTCTTCTTCAATCTGATCTTTAGTCATAAAAATATGTGCATCATCTTGCGTAAAACATCTAACTCTCATTAAACCATGCAAAGCTCCAGAAAGTTCATGCCTATGAACTAAACCTAGTTCAGCCATTCTAATAGGTAAATCTCTATAAGAATGTAACTTATGCTTATAAACTAACATTCCTCCTGGGCAATTCATTGGTTTAATTGCATATTTTTGGCCATCTATTTCTGTAGTGTACATGTTATCCTTATAATGGCTCCAATGCCCAGACCTTCTCCATAAATCCTCATTTAACATAATAGGAGTTTTTATTTCTACATACCCAGCTTTTTTATGTTCACTACGCCAAAAATCTTCTAAAATATTCCTAATAACCATACCCTTTGGTAAAAAAAACGGAAAACCTCTACCTTCATCCATAATAGCAAATAAACCTAAATCTTTACCTAATTTTCTATGGTCACGCTTTTTTGCCTCTTCTATTTTTTCTAAATATTCTTGCAACATAGAATTTTTAGGGAATGATATACCATAAACTCTAGTTAACATTTTATTATTTGAATCTCCATGCCAATAAGCACCTGTAGATTGTAACAATTTTATTGCTTTAACATAAGATGTGTTTGTTAAATGTGGGCCAGTACAAAGATCAATAAACTCACCTTGTGAGTATAAACTTATATTTTCTCCTTTTAAAATTAAAGAATCGATTAATTCACATTTATAAGTTTCACCTTTATTTTCCATCAAAGTTTTAGCTTCTGCAGCAGGCATTTCTACCCTTTTTACCTCTAAATTTTCTTTAACTATTTTTTTCATTTCCTGCTCTATTTTTTCCAAGTCTTCTGGCAAAAAAGGAGTTTCCACATCAAAATCGTAATAAAAACCATTTTCTATTGCTGGACCTATTGCTAATTTTACATTTGGGTAAAGCCTTTTAACTGCCTGAGCTAATATATGTGAAGATGTATGCCAAAAAATTTCTTTCAATTCTGGATTTTCAAATAACTTAATTTCTTCTTTAAAATTTTCTATCATAAAAATTTCAACCTTCCTTTTTTTATAAAATTTATTACAATTAACCTTTTAAACTTTAACCATACAAATATTTAAAATATTAATTTAATTAACATTTATTAACTAATATAGGTATTTGTACAACTATTGTAGTGCCTTTACCTTCTACACTGTAAACATCTAAAGAACCATTATGTAACCTAACTATTTCATCTGCTACTGCTAACCCTATACCAGAACCTCTTTTGGAATAATTCGCTTTGTAAAATTTTGTTTTTATTTTTGGAACATCTTCAGGTCTTATTCCACATCCATTATCCATAACTTTTACAAGTGCAAATTTTGTATTTTTTTCTGCTGTTACTATTACCTTTGCACCTTGTTCAGAGTATTTTAATGCATTATCTATTATGTTAGTAAACACTTGCCGTAATCTATTTTTATCACCATTTATTGGTATGCACTCATCAGAAAGCTTTGACTCTAACTTTATTTTTTCTTTTTTTGCTCTTTCTTCAAAAACAATAAGGATATCCTCAAGTTCTGCAATTAAATCTAATTTAGTTAACATTAACTTCATATTCCCGCTTTGCAACCCAGAAAAATTCAATAATTCTTCCACCATCATTGAAAGCCTTTCAGTTTCGCTTATTATTACTCTCATACCTTTTCTTACAAGTTCTTCATCGTTAGAATCACAACTATTTACTGTTTCTGCCCAACCCCTTATAGCTGTAAGCGGTGTTCTAAGTTCATGAGAAATTGATGATATAAATTCATTTTTCATATTTTCGGTAACAGCTAATTCTTCGGCCATATGGTTAATAGTCTCGCAAAGTTCCCCTATTTCATCATCTGTTTTAACTTCTAGCCTTGCCTTAAAATCACCTTGCGTAATTTTTTTAGCTGTTTTACCTATCTCATCTACAGGAACAACTATTGATTGTATAAAATAAGAACTAGAAATAATAACCAAAAGTATAATAGCTATGCCAATTAAAACACTAATAGCAATAATTATTGCTATTTGCCTATCTACATATTTCACAGATGAAATAAATTCTATGTAACTTACATCTTTAATTTTTGCTTCTATTGGGTAAGTAACTGCTATTACATTTTCACCGTTTAATTTGTAAACTCTTTGAGAATATTTTTGCGATAAAATATCTTTATTAATAGATTCGATTGTATTATTATCATCATATATTTTTTCATTCAAATAAGCTCCAAAACCATTAGAAGTTAGTAATATTTTACCTTTGCAGTTTAATAACATTAATTCCATTTTATCCTTTTGGTCAAAATCTTCTACTATAGATCTTATTTCAAATTCTAAATTTGATGAACTATCTTTATAGCTTTTATCTATTAAATTTAATATGGCCATTCCTTGCGATTTTATAAATTTTTCTACACTATTGTAATAAAAATTTTTTACCCCTAATGCAAGAAGAATTTCTACCACAATAAGAACCGCTAAAATAACTACAAAATTATTTACAAACCATCTTTTTGTTATTTTATTTATTGCCAAAAAAATCCTCCTTGTAAAATTTAATTAACATTGCAATTTTTCACTTTTTATTTTATACCCCACTTATACCCATAACCCCACACGGTTACAATATATTTAGGGTCAGATGGATCATCTTCTATTTTTACCCTTAAACGTCTTATGTTTACATCTACTATTTTTATATCTCCACTATAATCGTTACCCCAAACATTTGTCAATATCTCTTGCCTATCTTTAGCTACATCTGGATTTTTCATAAAAAATTCCATCAATTGAAATTCTATTTGTGTAAGGTCTATTTCCGAATTTAATTTATAAACCGCTTTGCTTTTAAAATCAATAACAAACGGCCCCGATATAAGTTTATCTTTATTTTCTGTTTCAATAACCATACAAACTCTTCTACTAACTGCATCTACCCTAGCAACTAGTTCCGATGGGCTAAAAGGTTTCACCATGTAGTCATCTGCGCCCATCATCAACCCGCTAACTTTGTCCATCTCTTGTGATTTAGCCGATAGCATAATAATACCCATTTTACTATTACTGCGCCTTATTTCTTTACAAACTTCAAAACCATCTATTCCTGGCATCATAATATCTAACACAGCAACCTGAAACTGATTTTTATCTTTATTAAATATTTCTAATGCATCCTCTCCATTAGCAACGTTAACTACTTCATAACCTGCCCTTTTTAAATTAATTACTATAAATTCTCTTATCGCATCTTCATCTTCAACCACTAATATTTTTTTCATAAATTATTCTCCATTCCCTAAAAGCTTAGTGTATAAAACAATTTCTACACAACAAATATTTTATTATTAGCTATATTAAATTAATTAAGAAAAACATGCAAGTTATAAAAAAACTTTTACATCTTAAAGTTTACAACAGTAAACCTAAAATTTAACTAAAAATATTTTTATGCCTAAAAACCTTTTTCAACTGCTCTTAACATTATAGCACATTCTAACCTTTTTTTCATCATCTCGCAACTAAGTTTATATGGTTTATTTAACGCCCCTGCATATAGTAAATTATTTGCACTACAACCTCCACTACAATAAAATTTTGCCCAACAATTTCTACAATCTTCTTTAGTATATATGTTTGTATCTGCAAAAATTTTTTTTATTTTCAAATCAAAACTATCATCAATAACACTACCCATCTTCCATTCTGGCATACCTACAAACTGGTGGCATGGGTATATATCACCTTTAGGAGTAATAGCTACATATTCATTACCACTTCCACAACCTCTTAGCCTTTTTATTGCACAAGGACCTTGTTCTAAATCTACCATAAAATGAAAAAAATTAAACGGCTTATCAACATTATCTATATTATCTACATCGCCGCCATTACTTATTAAACTTTGTTTATTTTTATACCTTCTTATCATCTCGTTTAACAAAGTTTCATACTCATTAAATATTTTAGGTATATCATCATATGTTATTGCATAATCGTTTTTTAAATCTGTAACAACCGGCTCTATTGAAATTTGGTCAAACCCCAAATCTGCAAAATGAATTATATCATTAGTAAAATCTAAATTATTTGCAGTAAATGTACCTCTAATGTAATATTTATCACCACCACGTTTTGTCACTAATTTCTTAAACTTAGGCACTATAACATCATAAGAGCCTTTACCATTAAATGTTGGGCGCATTTTATCATTAACTTCTTTTCTACCATCTAATGATAAAACAACGTTAGACATCTCTTTATTTATAAAATCTATTTTGTCATCATCTAATAATATTCCGTTAGTAGTTATTGTAAACCTAAAATTTTTATTATATATTTTTTCTTGTTCTCTAGCATATTTTACTATTTCTTTAACTACATCAAAATTCATAAGTGGTTCCCCACCAAAAAAATCGAGCTCTAAATTCTTTCTACCTTCTGAATGCTTTAATAAAAAATCAATTGCCTTTTTACCTACATCTACAGACATCAATTCTCTGTTACGTCCAAAATTTCCCGTTGAAGCAAAACAATATTTACATCTTAAATTACAATCATGGGCAACATGCAGGCAAACCGCTTTAACTGGCATTTTAAACTGATTATTAACAAATTTTTCATATTCATCTTCGCTAAACAATTGCCCTATTTTAAATAAATATTTTATTTCATTATATCCATCTACAATATCTTGCCTACTGTAAAGTTTTAACCCCTCACTATTTAAAATATTTTCTGGGCATTCTTCAGGTAATGGTAAAGATATGTAATCTAATATATCAAAGATAATTTTATTTACTATATGTACAGCTCCACTATTAACATCCAACAATATATATAATCCATTCAAATAATATTTATGTATCAAAATAATTCATTTCTCCTTGTATATAAAATATATTAATTTTGTTTATTAAAAATTGCGCTAGAAAAATCTACCGTCCCAAACTTTTCTAACGCAATTTTTAATAAGTTTTTTACAACTTTTTTAATACAATTTCTGCCGTCTAAAATAAGGCGGCAAAAAATTATTTTTTTTCACATTTTTGGTTAGCTGTTGTACAAGATGATTTACAAGCAGATTGGCATGATGCTTGGCATTCCCCACAACCACCTTTTACTGTAGATTTTTTTAAAACATCAGAATTTAAAGTTTTAACAAATTTCATGTTGTTCCCCCCTTACATATTAAGCTATAAATAATTTTTTAGGTATTGTAATATATAAAAAATTAGCAGCTCAATAAACAGAGCCGTTATTTATAATAAACAGCAACTTAACAGTGGTAAATATTAAGCTAACTGATATTAACAGATTAACATACATTATTGCCTTACATTAATTCCAATTATTCCACCAATAGCACCCGCTAACATAAGGCCAAAAAGTTTAACAAAAAATAAAGAAAAATCTATTACACAAAAGGATATTGTTTGAAATAACAAGCCTGCTACTATTACTAAAAACAAAATAAACAACCCAGTAATTATACCTAAAAACATGCCATTGCAGCCATGTTTTTTAGCTGTTACATACGCCCCAAGCAAACTACCTACAAATAAAGTTATTATAGAAATTAATTTAATTGCAGACGTTGATATTAAAGAATACCCAACCATAACAGCAAATAACACACTAAGTAAAATTATAGATATAACACCTACTAATGTTCCTTTTATTAATGGATTAAAAATGCCAGTTATTTCTGTAAATCCATCATTATTAATTTTTGCATCTTTCATATATAAAAACCCTTTCCCTTAAACAGCAACACAAAATAATACTATGGTTAACACAAACCATTTAGTAAATAATATGTTTTTAAAAGATGTTTTTATGATAACTTTTTGGTTTATTAAACCAAATAAAAAAATGCAAAAACAATGCAGCTATTATTTTTCTTTATTTAATTTACTTTTAACTTGTGATTCCTTTTGCTTTCTTTCTGTAGCAGTATTATTAGAATGAATAGCCCATTTATTTATTCTAATTTTGTTTCTATCGCCACCAGTTTCTATAACAATAAAATCATCTTTTATAGAAACTACTGTACCTATTATTCCACCAATAGTTACTATTTCATCACCTATATCTATGTTAGACCTTAATTGTTCCGCTTCTTTTTCCTTTTTTTTCTGTGGCCTTATAGTTAAAAAATACATTAAAACTACAAAAAATAATACAAAAATCATATTAAGCCCAGCCATTGGTGGCTTAACCTGACCTTGCTGCGCCGCTGTAGTATTTGCTAAAAAAATTACATAATTACCATACATTACAAAACAAACCCTTTCTATTAATAAACAAAATCTATTTAATTCAATTAATATTATAGCTTATCACACTATAAAATTCAAGAGTTATGAAAAAATTTACTTTGCAAAAACAAAATAAATTCCAAAAATAAATTTAATAACAAAATCTACTTTTAGAATTTATTTTTCTACATTCTGCCAATTGTTAATGTTTTATTTTTTATACAAACTTTTGTGCTATTTTACGCTATTAAAAATAGGAATTACTATTATATTATTTCTAGGCATTTTAAATCTAGCAGCAGCTTTCTTATCTATTGTGCAAAAGTTTAATTCATCTTCTATTATTATTTTATAATGTGTAACTTTATGTTTTTCATCTGTTTTTAATAATATGTTTAAATTTATAATGCTATTTTCTTCTTTCATTACAATATCTTGCGATGCACCAAATAGCTCAACTGAATAACTATTATTATTTATAAACCTAATACTATAACGCTGTTTACTACTAGCAACATCTTCAACACCAAAATTTTGCACCATTCCATTACTGTTACTAGATGCTAAAACAGGTACACAACAATAAATTACTACAAATAAAACTAAAAATACATTGAATATTTTTTTACAGCAATTCATATTTAAATTCATTTGAACACCCCTCCTTTTTTAACTGCTAAAATATTAATTTAATTAAAAATACACTATAATATAGTATATTACACATTAAAAACCATGTCAACATGTAAAATATTCCACAATAACAATATTTTACATGTTGTACAATTTAAATAAAATATATACAATTTAAATTGTCACTTTTGGTTAAAATCTCTACCAACACAATGTATTCATACCACCTTTTTTACACTTAAACCAAAACCACCAGCTAAGCCAGTGGTTTGTTCAACACTATAATTGTATGATTACTAGCAGTGCTAAAAGCCATTTGAACAGGCCTGACAACCACAAGTAGTTAAAAAAACACCACTTTATTAAAAAGTAGTGTTTTTTACTTATATATTATTTATTGTATATTTTAAATTTTTAAATCTGATTTTAAAAAACATAATTAGGACAATTTACAACATCTATACGGTAACATCTCTCTGTATATACTGTTCGAAGATTTGGTAAATCAAATATTGCATGCCTGATTGTATGTTTAATCTTTCTTGCATCAACACACTCTATATTAGGATTACCACTTATTGCATATGCACCTATTGTTTGTATATGCCCTGGAAGCACAAATACCGAATCTTTGAATTTCATGTTTTTTGGGCAACTTAATAATGCATAAGCAGGAAACTTCCTTGAATCGTAGCGATTTTCGTTTACGTAACCTAACGCACATAATTGTCCGTGATAAGAATAAACTATTACTTTCCCCCAACCACATTTCTGCTCATCAACTTCGTTCCAAGCCTCTTTCTCTGTCTTGTAATCTCTACCCTCTACTATATAATTCTCTAAATTCTTAAATTCGCGAAATGCACCAATACCACTCTTACCATAATATAAAGTTTGTCTATTTGTTATTTTATCAATGATTACATCACCATCAAATACAACTGTTTTAAATCTTTGCAATGTATCTGGAGCCATACCATCAAAAGTTGTATACTTTAACTTAGCACCAGCAGGAATATGTAATACATCCCCTTTTGCTGCCTGTTGAGCAATTAACCCAGGTAATAATCCTGATTCATTCCATATTTCAGCTGTATTTGGAATTTCTTTCACACCTTGCCAAGCTTCAACTGTGTTTGGAATTTTTACCGTAACATCTAAAAATAAATTTCTTCTACCATACGGCCGTAATTCATACTCATTTACTGTACCTCTTTTTTCATCAAGTTTTTCAAAATAACATTCTCGGCTACTTGCAGGTTCTACACTTTGAAAGCTAAAACCATCTTTAATTATGCCAGCTCCAGGAGTAAAATTTAACAAACTATAATGTGTACTTATTTCTTTACTATCAACTTCTAACGCATCAGGTACATTACATTTAAAAACAACTCTACATTTATCTGTTTTTGGCACTTCACAATCTTCAGCTGATTCTCCAAATCTAATCATCTTAGGCAAGTCAAAAAAAGGAGGTGGAGGTTCTTCACACTCACTAGATGCCATAACTGGAGTAACACAAGAGATTGCCATAAGAGATGCTATAAAAACATCTAAAACTTTTTTTAATCCGTTAATATCTTTCATTTTAACAAGTTTTCTTCCTTTACAAACAAACTTTTTCTATTTTACTAGAACCTTCCAGAACTACTACTTGAGCTACTAGAGCTGCTTGAGCTGCTACTTGACATTCTAAAATTAGGACAGTTTACAATAACACTATTGCATCTTCGTTCACTTATATTACATAAAACTGATTGAAGATTTTGCAAATTAAACATTGCACGCCTCATTGCACACATAATATTTCTTCCATCAACAGAGTTTATATGAGGATTACTACTTATTGCATATGTACCTATTGTTTGTATATGCTGTGGTAACACAAATACTGCATATTGGAAATTCATATTTCTTGGGCAACTTAACAGTGCATAAGTGTTTCGTATTCGATTTCCTGCATGCACTGCACTATACCTACATAGTAGTCCGTTATAAGAATAAAATTCCCCCTGTCTAACATTTGCCTTAACCTCTTCATCTGTTTTGTAATCTCTACCTACTACTATATAATTCTCTAAATTTTCAAAATCGCGAAATGCACCAATACCACTTCGACCATCATATAAACATGGTCTATCTGTTACGTTTTCAATGGTTACATCACCATCAAATACAATTGTTCTAAACTGTTGCAATATAGCTGGAGCAATACCCTCAAAAGTTGTATACGTTAACCCAACACCAGCAGGAATATGTAATTCACCTGTTGCTGCCTGTTGCGCAATTAACAAAGGGAACAAATTAGGATCTTGCCATACTGCAACTGTATTTGGAATGCTTACTGTGATATTTAAAACTACTTCTTCTACACCTGCATATGGCAATACGCTTATCTTTTTGCTAACATTATTTATTTCAACAATGCATTGCTGGCCAACCATTTCCTCCGCGTTTCGGAAATCAAAACCATTTTTAACTATACCAGCTCCAGGAGCAAAATTTAATATCTCACCATATACATCTATTTCTTTACTATCAACTTCTAATGCACCAGGTACATTACATTTAAAAACAACTTTAACTTTATCTGCTACTGCTGCTGCTGCAGCTGGTACTTCATAATCTTCAGCTGATGGTACTTCGCTAGCTGCAGCCGGTACTTCACAATCTTCAGCTGATGGTACTTCGCTAGCTGCAGCCGGTACTTCACAATCTCTAGCTGATGGGCCATCACTAGTTACTGCTGCCGCCGCTGCTGGTGCTTCATCATCACTATCTGGCAATGTAATAGTTACTTCCAATTCATCACCTGGGTTTGCATTTACAATCATAAAGTAACCCCAACTTCCATGATCCCAATAACACACAACATCTTGTCCTGTAGTTAAATTTTTAGCTTTTATCTCTGATTTTGAAATTAAAGATTCGTTGTTAACAACTTCTCCCAAATCAAACCTAGCATTACAATAACTACATTCACTTTCTTTATAATCAGTTTTCAATACACCTGGTTTATTACATTTAAAGTGCAATTTAACTTTATCCTCTACTGCTGTTGCTGCTGCCGCTGGTACTTCACAATCTTCAGCTGATGGTACTTCGCTAGTTGCTGCTGCCGCTGCTGGTACTTCATAATCTCTAGCTGATGGTACTTCGCTAGTTGCTGCTGCCGCTGCTGGTACTTCACAATCTCTAGCTGATGGGTCATCGCTAGTTGCTGTTGCTGCCGAAGGGGTTGCTGTAGCTGGTACTTCAAAATCTTCATACTCACTAGATGCCACAACTGGAGTAACACAAGAGATTGCCATAAGAGATGCTATAAAAACATCTAAAACTTTTTTTAATCCGTTAATATCTTTCATTTTAACAAGCTTACTTCCTTTACAAATAAATTTTTTGATAATTAATAAATTTAGCTAAATACTTATTAATTTAACATTTTATATTATATATTATATTTACTATAATGTCAATAATTATAATATAAAAAAACAAAATTCAGCAAAATATCTCAATATTCAACAATTATTTTATGCTATATTTCATTAAATGTAATTACCGCTCAAATAAATTACTTATTTCGTCGTATGCTTTCACAAAAAAATCCACCCTATGTTAAATGCTAAAAATTTCATTTTAACTTAAGGTGAATTAACCTATTAAAAATTATTGATTTTATTTTTTATTTACTCAACTAACTAGTTTTTTTTCTAAACAATGGATTAACAAATATTCTCCAATTTAAATCCCCTCTATCTAAACCTAAAACCAAAGCTTCTGCTGTAGAAAAATTTGTTGCTAAAGGTATAGCATATATATCACACAATCTATTTAACTCATACTTAGAAGATTCATTATCTTTTTCGTTAGAAAGCGGATCAAATAAATAAATAACAAGGTCTACCTCATTGCATGCAATTTTAGAAGCTAACTGTTGGTACCCACCTTGCGGACCACTTAAAAAACAAACAACATCTAACCCTGTTGCGTCTTCTATATACCTACCTGTTCTTGAAGTACAAAAAATACTATGTTTTGCCAAAACACCTTTATATGCCAAACAAAACCTCGCCAACAACTCTTTTTTACTATCTGCTGCTGTTATTGCTATATTCATATTTATTACTTCCCCTTACTTTTAAATTAATTTACTATTTTATATTTAACGCAATATATTCACCCATCACTCGTTTAGCTAAACTATTAAAAACTTTCCAAACCATAGAATCTTTATTTAACCTTTCACCTTTAGACGTTGCCTTAACTATACTAACATCGTCTGGAACAACCGCTATTAAACCTACACCAACACCATCAATAACAAAATCTAAATCAGGCAAAATATCTAATTTAGCATATTTATCTTTTACTTTGTTAATTACTAACCTTTGCTCTGTTAATCCGTGATCACATAATATTTGCGAAACTTTACAAGCATCTCTAACAGCTATTGGATCTGGAGTAACAACAATTAATGCTCTATCTACTAACCTAAGTGCTTTTCTAAAACTACTACCAATACCTGCCGGAGAATCTATTAAAATATAATCATATTCACTAGATATTTGTTCAAATAAATTTTTTAAATCATCTTCACTAAACGTAATAAAATAATCTGCCGAAGCAGAAATAAGTTTTAATTCTGGTAAATATTCACAAGCCACTGTAGCTTTACCTATAGAACACTTACCAACTAAAACATCATTGAGGTCAAAAATTGCTTTATCTTGAACTCCCAAAATTATATCTAAAGACCTTAGGCCAAAATCTAATTCTATTAATAGTACTTTATTGCCTAAATAAGCCAATGCAGCACCTAACAAAGCCGTAACAGTAGATTTCCCTACCCCACCTTTTCCAGATGTAATAAATATTTTTTGGGACATTTTTTTACTTGCCCTTTCCTAATTATTTACTTACTAAACAAATATTTTTACAAATCTATTTAATAATATTATTATAAGTTTAAAACAAAAATAATTGTTTTACTAAAATTTAAAGTACGAATCATTAGATGAGCCACAAACTAAACCTCTTATTGCATCCATGGTTACATGTGTACTATTTTTTAATATTTTCGTTGCACCCTTAGCACCAACTATAACCGGAATATCTAAGGTTAAACCTACCACTGCTGCATGTGAATCAAAACCATCAACTTCTGTAATAATTCCACTTGCATTTTTCATTAAGTCTAAAATATTATTACTTGTTTGCTTTATAACTAATATATCACCTGTTTTAAAATGTTTTAAAGCATCATCTTCACTACTACATACACATAAGTTACCTACCGAAGCTCTATGTGTTACCCCTATTCCAGAAACCAAAACATGGCCAACTGTATGAACTTTTAACAAGTTTGTAGTACCAGGAACTCCAAGAGGGATTCCTGCCGTTACCACAACTAAATCTCCATTTTTTACTAAACCAGATTTACCAGCACTTTCTACCGCATGTTCTAACAAATCATCGGTACTATTTTTTTCTTCAACTAAAACCGGATGCACTCCCCAAGACATATTAAGTTGCCTACAAACTTTTTCGTGTGGTGAACAAGCAATAATAGGTGCTAATGGGCGGTACCGTGAAATCATTCTAGCACTTTCCCCAGATTTAGTAACATTTATAATTGCAGCTGCACCTAAATCTATAGAAGTAGTAACAGAAGCATGCGAAATAGCATTAGTTACGCTTGGGTAATCATCTAATTGCAAAGCTCTAAACCTTTTTGGGTAATCAATATCTTCTTCTGTTCTTTTAGCTATTAATGCCATTGTTTTAACAGCTTTAACAGGGTACTTACCTGCTGCCGTTTCTCCAGATAGCATTATGGCACTTGTGCCATCATAAATTGCATTAGCCACATCTGTTGTTTCTGCCCTAGTAGGCCTTGGGTTGTTAACCATAGATTCTAGCATTTGGGTAGCAGTAATAACTTGTTTGCTAGCATTGTAAGCTTTTTTTATAAGTTTTTTCTGAATAACCGGTATTTCTTCAAATGGAATTTCTACACCCATATCTCCACGAGCAACCATTATGCCATCAGATACACGCAAAATTTCATCTATATTTTCTACACCTTGTGAATTTTCAATTTTAGCTATAACATTTATATTAGAACATTTATGTTCTTTCAAAACATGCCTAATATCCATAATGTCTTGCGCCGACCTTGCAAACGAAGCTGCAATAAAATCAAATCCATTTTCTATACCAAATATAATATCTTTTCTATCTTGCTCACTAACATAAGGCATAGATAAAGCAATATTAGGAACATTAACACCCTTATTATTAGAAATTATTCCACCGTTAGTAATTTTACACTCTATATTTTTTTCATCAAATTTAATAACCTCTAAACCTATTAACCCATCATCTATTAAAATGGTAGTACCTACAGATATATCTAACGGTAAATTTTTGTAAGATATTGTAGCTATTTTTTCATCACCAACAACTTCTTCTGTTGTTAGTATAAATTTTTCACCTGTAACGATTTCTACTTTATCATTCTTTATTTTCCCCAGCCTTATCTCTGGTCCTTTTGTATCTAACAATGTAGCAACATGTAAGCCAAGTTCTTCTCTAAATTTTTTTACCATATCAAACCTTTTTTTATGTATTTCATGAGTTTGATGTGAAAAATTAAACCTTGCTACATCCATACCCGCTAACATTAATTGTTTTATAACTTTCTCGTTATCTGTAGCTGGCCCTAATGTACAAACTATTTTTGTTTTTCTCATTGCTATACCCCTTTTTAAGTAAAATAATTTTAAAATACAATTTTTATAAAATACTATAAATTTAAATTATATTCACCCACTGAATTTAAATTAAATGCATTTTTTATATAATTTATTTTATCTACTACTACATTTTTATAAATGTAAATTTCGCAAACATCAAACCTTGGTTGTAAATCTAAATTAAAAAATTGTAAATACTGATATGCTGTTTTTATAATTTTTAACATTTTACTTTTATTAACAGCTTCACAACCTTTCACTATAGAATTTTTAGCCCTAGTTTTTACTTCTACAAAAGCTAGATATTCACCCTTGCTAGCTATAATATCTATTTCTCCATATCTAGAACTATAATTTAGCTCTAATATATTATACCCTAACTTCATTAAATAGTTCTTACATACCCTTTCGCCATAATCACCTATCTTTTTATGACTTAAATTCATAATCAACATTCTTTTCCAATTATTTTTTTTAAAAAAGTTTTTCTATGTATTTTAGAGATTCCATACTTCTTTATTGCTTCGTAGTGCATTTTTGTACCGTAACCTTTATGTTTTTCTAACCCATATTGAGGGTACTGTTTCGACAATTCTGTTATAAATTTATCCCTTGAAACTTTTGCTAAAATAGACGCTGCTGAAATAGATTCTACTAAACTATCACCTTTTACAATACACTCCATAGGAATATCAATTTCAGGGCCTCTATTTCCATCGATTAAAATTATTTCTGGTTTAATTTTTAATTTTTTTAAAGCTCTTTTCATGGCTAAAAATGTAGCCTGTAAAATATTAATTTCATCAATTTCTGCTTCACTTGAACTAGCCACAGAATAATCAACAGCTTTTTCTATAATTTGTTTAAATAATTCTTCTCTCTTTTTTTCTGTAAGTTTTTTAGAATCTGCTAACCCAACTATTGAATGATTTTCAGGTAATATAACAACACTAGCAAAAACAGGACCGGCCAAAGGCCCACGTCCTGCTTCATCTATTCCCGCTATAACTTTATAACCTTTGCTATAGTATAACTTAGTGTATTTATCCATCTATAAAAAACTCCATATAAAAATACATTAATAACCTTGTGGAACTTCTAATGAAATTTTCCCTATTTTGCCAGCTCTAAATTCATCTAAAACCATTATTGCCGCACGTTCTAAATCAACACTCCCACCAGCAATCACCATTCCTCGTTTTTTGCCTATACATTTAAGAAGTGCATAAAAATCTTCCAAATCAATAATATCTTCTTCTACTTTATACCTTGCTAAAAGCAACCTTTTATAATTCTTACACAAAAACTCTAGTAACCTAACTGCTAAATTTTCTGTATCTAGTATATCATCTTTTACTGAACCTAAAAAAGCTAATTTTTCCCCTACTTTTTTATCATCAAATTTGGGCCATAAAACCCCTGGCATATCTAAAAGCTCTAAGCCATTTTCTGCAATTACCCACTGCTTACCCCTAGTTACACCGGGCCTATCTTCAACCTTTGTTTTTTTCTTTTTTGCCATTTTATTTATAAAAGATGATTTACCTACATTAGGAATACCTACCACCATAGCTCTTATAGGCATTCCAACCATGCCTATTTGCATTCTTTTTTCTATCTTCGTTTTTAAAATATTCCTAATAACTAAATTTATTTTATTTAAATTTTTACCATCTCTACTATCAACAGCTACAGCTTTAATATTATCTCTACTATAATACGATATCCATTTATTAACAACATCTTCATTAACTAAATCACTTTTATTAATTAAAATAATTTTAGGCTTATTTTTTATAATTTTATTTAAATCAGGGTTAGCACTGCTTATTGGTGCTCTTGCATCTAAAATTTCTATAACAATATCAACAAGTGGTAAATTTTTTTCTATTAACCGCCTTGTTTTAGCCATGTGGCCAGGGAACCATTGAACATCAACTATTTCAGGCATTTATTTAATTACCCCTATTTTATTAATAGGGAAAAACCTAAACAATACCTTCCCTTTTACATAATTTTTATTTATCATACCTATACTATCATATCTACTATCAAGCGAAGCATTTCTATTATCCCCCATAGCAAAAATATAATCTTTTGGTACTGTTACAGGGTATTTTATATCTCCAGCAGTTTTTGTTATTTCATTTATATAAGGTTCATTTAATTCTTCGCCATCAACAAAAACCTTGCCAGCTTCTGCATCCACAAAAACTGTTTGTCCCTCTGTTGCAATTACTCTTTTTACCAAAATATGATCAAGGTAATTAGGTTGAGTAATAACAACAACATCTTTAGATTTGGGTTTATAAAACATACTATAAACCAAAACTCTGTTATTATTTTGCAAAGTTGGCAACATAGAGCTACCTTTTACAGTAGATAATGAAAAACCAAATGTAAAAACCCATAACGCAACTACCACAGTTTTAACAGCCGTATCTAACAACTCAAATACTTCTTCTTTAAAAGAAAGTTCATTTTTAACATCTGTATATTGTTGTTTGTTATTATTCACACAAACCACTCCTATTTGCCTAAATACAATTAAGCATACTTAAAAATATTCAAAAAAATTAATTTTGGTGCGGATGACAGGACTTGAACCTGCACGCTTACAAAAGCATATGAACCTGAATCATATGTGTCTGCCAATTTCACCACATCCGCAATAAAATAAACAAAAATTTAAAAATTGGTGCAGATGATGGGACTTGAACCCATACGAACAAAATGCTCACTACCCCCTCAAAGTAGCGCGTCTGCCAATTCCGCCACACCTGCCTACTGGTTGTATTATAACATATTATTTTTATTTTTTCAATAGATAAATTTTTAAATTGCAAAAGCAGTTTGTAAAGTTACAATTTTATTTTTTTTATTTAATAATTGTATTGAACATATACTACATATATGATATAATAACTTGTGTTTAACAACAAACATACAATATATTGTTGCAAAAAATTGCTTAATAATATTTTTAGCTAAAATTAGAAAGGGTTTATAAACAATGATAACACAAATAAAAAAACGTGATGGAAGAAATGTTCCATTCAACATTGAAAAAATTGCTACAGCTATTTTTAAATCTGCTAAATCAGTAGGTGGTAGCAATTACGACACTGCTTTGGATTTAGCTTACAAAGTAGTTGAAGAAATAGATAAACAATTAACTGGGAATATACCAACTGTTGAACAAGTACAAGATGTTGTTGAAAAAGTTTTAATTGAAAACGGACATGCAAAAACCGCTAAAAACTATATATTATATAGAGCAGACAGAACTAGAATCCGTGAAATGAATACAAGCCTTATGAAAATTTATGAAGATCTAACCTTTAAATCTGCTGCAGAAAATGATATAAAAAGAGAAAATGCCAATATAGATAGTGATACAGCAATGGGTACAATGCTTAAATATGGTTCTGAGGGTTCAAAACAATTTTGTGAAATGTTTGTTTTAGACCCTATACATTCAAACGCTCACAAATGCGGTGATATACACATTCATGATTTAGATTTTTATAATTTAACTACCACTTGCTGCCAAATAGACTTGCAAAAATTATTTAAAAATGGTTTTTCTACAGGGCATGGTTTTTTAAGAGAACCTACACACATTCAAAGTTATAGTGCTTTAGCTTGCATAGCTATACAATCTAACCAAAACGACCAACACGGTGGACAAAGTGTGCCTAACTTTGATTTTGCAATGGCCATAGGTGTAACTAAAACTTATTATAAAATTTATAAAACCAATTTAGTTAAAGCAGTAGATTTATTATTAGGTTTAGATAATGCTGATGAATTCGTATCATCTATATTAAAAAACATAAAAGATAATTATAAGTTGTTCCCTAAAATTAAATCTGATGACTATTATAAAATAGAAATGAACTTGCTTACAGAAAAAGTAGGTAAAGAAAAGGCAGAAAAAATTCAAAATTTTGCTATTAAAAATTCTATAAAAGAAATTAATAGAGCTACTTACCAAGCTATGGAGGCATTAATACATAACCTTAATACTATGCACTCTAGAGCAGGGGCACAAATTCCATTTAGTTCTTTAAATTATGGCACAGATACTTCACCAGAAGGACGATTAGTTATAAAAAATTTACTGCTTGCTACAGAAGCAGGATTAGGCAACGGTGAAACACCTATTTTCCCAATTCATATATTTAAAGTAAAAGAAGGTATTAACTTTAACCCAGGTGAACCTAATTATGATTTGTTTAAATTAGCTTGTAAAGTTTCTGCTAAACGACTTTTCCCTAACTTTTCTTTTTTAGATGCACCATACAATGCTAAATATTATAAAGCTGGCGATAGCAACACAGAAGTAGCCTATATGGGTTGCAGAACAAGGGTAATGGCTAACATTTATGATAAATCAAAAGAAGTTATTTCAGGCAGAGGAAACCTGAGTTTTACATCAATTAATTTACCTAGAATTGGAATAAAAGCAAATAAAAACATAAATGCATTTTTTAAAGATTTAGATGAAAAAATAGATATTGTAATATCTCAACTATTGGCTCGTTTTGAAATTCAATCTCAAAAAAAAGTGAAAAACTTCCCCTTTTTAATGGGTCAAGGTTTATGGTTAGAATCTGATAAACTTAGTATGGACGATAAAATAGGTGAAATTCTTAAACATGGAACTTTAACAATGGGTTTTATTGGGTTAGCAGAATGTTTAGTTGCATTAATAGGTAAACATCATGGAGAATCAGATGAAGCTCAACAATTAGGTTTAAAAATAATTGGACATATGAGAAATAGAATGGATGAAGCATGTGAAAAATATAAGTTAAATTTTTCTTTACTAGCTACGCCAGCCGAAGGACTTTCTGGTAGATTTGTTAAAATAGATAATAAAAGATATGGAACTATAAAAGGAGTTACAGATAGAGAATATTATACCAATTCCTTTCACATTCCTGTTTATTATAATATTTCGGCATACAACAAAATTAAATTAGAAGCACCTTACCATGCTTTAACTAATGGTGGCCACATTACTTACGTTGAGCTGGATTCTGACCCTACTTGTAATGTTGATGCATTTGAAAAAATAATTAAATACATGAAAGAAGTAGGTATAGGCTATGGTTCTATTAATCACCCTGTAGATAGAGACCCTGTTTGTGGTTTTACTGGAATAATAAACGATAAATGCCCAAAATGCGGTAGAACTGAAAATGATGGTGGCCCTAAATTTGAACGAATAAGAAGAATTACAGGCTACCTTGTTGGAACATTAGATAGATTTAATGATGCTAAACGAGCAGAAGAAAAACAGCGAGTAAAACATCAAATATAAATTTGATTATAATTAATCAGGATCTCCAGCCTTACCCAGAGATCCTGATTTTATATATCAATTTAAAAATAAAAATAAAATTTTTTCTAAAATGTATTGACAACTAAATATTTTTTTGATATTATAATTTTAGAGTAATTTACAAGATTTAATTTTCTATAGATTGTATGTGTGCGAGTGTAATTCAATGGTAGAATTCCAGCCTTCCAAGCTGGTAGCGTGGGTTCGATTCCCATCACTCGCTCCATTTTTTATTCTGTGCCAATAGCTCAGCTGGATAGAGCAACTGCCTTCTAAGCAGTAGGTCGGGGGTTCAAATCCCTCTTGGCATGCCAGTAAAAAAACCGTTCGGTGGATATAGCTCAGTTGGTTAGAGCGCCAGATTGTGGCTCTGGAGGTCGTCGGTTCGACTCCGATTATCCACCCCATTTTTATTATAGTTATATTGGGATGTAGCCAAGCGGTAAGGCAACGGACTTTGACTCCGTCATTCCGATGGTTCGAATCCATCCATCCCAGCCAAAATTTTTATTTCTTTTTAAGAATCTGTTTTAAGCATCAAACTAAAAATAACTGCTATTTGTCAATCACTAATAAGGCATTAATATTAACAGATTGTTAAATTGAGTAAGAACTGTAACTAACTAATTCTTTTTGAGTTTGGTTTGTTACGGTTCTTTTTTATTGTTGCCTAAACGTGACAATAACCCCCCCGACTGTGCCGGAGGAGTGAGTGAGCTTTAGCTTTACATGAATAGGACACCCTTGGTCTTGGCTGTATCCTTCCCACTACTAGGGCGGATTAGGAACTTTCATCCATTAGTGACGTGCGCCCCCCGCAAGGCGCACATAAAAGCAGCTGCATGGTAAAATCTATTATAGACTACCATGCAGCTTTTATAATAAACATAAAACATTAACTATTTTATAGATTAATAGTTAATAACTGTTAACTTACTAGCACAATTCTATTATTGCCATTTCTGCTGCGTCTCCTCTACGGGTGCCAATTTTAGTTATTTTTGTATAACCACCATTAACATTCATATATTTAGGCGCTATCTCATCAAAAAGTTTTTTTACAACATCTTCTTTTGTAATATAACTCATAACCTGCCTTTTATTGTGCAAAGTATTATTCTTCGCTTTTGTAATCATCTTTTCTGTAACACTTCTAACTTCTTTAGCACGTGTAACAGTAGTTTCAATTTTACCTTTTTCTAGTAAAAAAGTAACCATCGCTCTGAGCATCGCTCTTCTATGAGCAGACGACCTGCCAAGTTTTCTAGTACCAGGCATTTAAAAATCACTCCTTTACCCTTAGAAATTTTTTGTAATTAATATTTTTTATTCTTAACCTAACCTTTTTATTGCTATTTATATATTACTCTATTCTTCTTCATCTTCTTCTTTAGAAAAAGAAAAGCCTAAGGAATTTAATTTTTCAATTACTTCATCAAGAGATTTTTTACCTAAATTTCTAACTTTCATTAAATCATCTTGAGTTTTACCTATTAAATCTCTTATTGTTTTAGCTCCAGAACGTTTTAAGCAATTATATGACCGAACAGATAAGTCAAGCTCCTCAATGGTCATCTCAAGTATTCTTTCCTTCTCACTCAAATGTTTATCAATCATTATTTCTGTTTCCTTAACCTCTTCACAAAGGCCAGTAAACAAATTAAGATGTTCGTTGAGTATCTTGGCCGCGTAAGAAACTGCTTCCTTCGCCGAGAGTACACCATCAGTCCACACTTCTATCGATAGTTTATCATAATCTGTTATCTGCCCAACACGAGTATTTTCTACTGTATAGTTAACTCGTAAAACTGGAGTATAAATACTATCTATAGGAATAACTCCTATTCCAAAATTGCCCTCTGCTTTATTTCTTTCTGCAGCAACATATCCTCTACCTTTGCTAACATTAATCTCCATTTTTAATTTAGCATCTTTACCAAGGTAAGCAATATGCATATCTGGATTAATTATTTTAATCTGTGAATCTGTAATAATAGACTTTGCTTTTACTTCACATTCCCCTTGTTCATTAATATAAACAGTTTTAAAATCTTCTTCATCTAAAAACTTTATTTTTAAGCCTTTTAAGTTAAGAATTATTTCTGCAACATCTTCTTTAACTCCTGGTATAGTTGAAAATTCATGCTGAACTCCATCTATTTCTACCGAATTAACTGCTACCCCAGGTAAAGATGAAAGTAAAACACGCCTTAAACTATTACCTAAAGTTGTTCCAAAACCACGTTCAAGTGGTTCAACAACAAATTTACCATATGTGCCGTCTGGCAGCAAATCAACCGACTTTATCTCGGGTTTATCTATACTTATCAAAAACCTAATCCTCCCTAAATAAGAATGTTAATTTACATCTTATTAATCCGTATTCTTTGCCAACCCAAAATATATTAACTATTATTTAGAATAAAGCTCAACAATTAAATGCTCTTCTATATTAATATCTATATCTTCACGGCTAGGCATTTGCACCACTTTAGAAGTAAAATTAGTTAAATCTACGTCAAGCCATTGTGGTTTTACCCTTGAACTATTAGCATCTATAATATTTTTTATTTTGCCTAGTACTCTACTTTTTTCTGCTATAGCTATTTCATCACCTGGCTTTAACAAAATAGAAGGTATGTTAGCTTTTTTACCATTAAGTGTAAAATGGTTATGCCTAATTAATTGTCTAGCTTCTTTACGTGAACTTGCCATGCCAGACCTATACACAATATTATCGAACCTAGATTCTAATATTTTTAATAAATTTTCACCAGCCATACCTTGTTTTCTAGTAGCCATATCAAAATATTTTTCAAATTGGCTTTCTAGAACACCATAGTAACGTCTAGCTTTTTGCTTAGCTCTAAGTTGCAATCCATATTCAGAAAATTTCTTTCTATTTTTACCGTGTTGCCCCGGAGCTGATGCTCTACGAGACACTGCACATTTATCAGTGTAACATCTTTCACCTTTTAAAAAGAGTTTTTCACCCTCTCTACGGCAAAGTCTACACACTGGTCCAGTATATCTTGCCATCTAACTTAACCTTTCCACTACATAACATTGGTTAACCAATTTAACCAATAAACATCTTTATTAAAATAATTGGTCTTGATGTTTTAACACACAATTTAAAATTTAATATTTTACAAAATGTTAAACCATGTATACTTTTTAGTGGAAATTGTCTCCTTTCTTTTTTACTGACCAAAATTATTAAATACAATAACGTCTAGCAATTATACACGTCTTCTTTTTGGTGGTCTACATCCATTATGAGGTATAGGTGTAACATCTTTAATCATGTTAACTTCTAAACCAGCTGATTGTAAAGCACGTATAGCAGCTTCTCTACCAGATCCAGGACCTTTAACAAAAACTTCTACAGATTTTAAACCATGTTCCATAGCAGCTTTTGCAGCGGTTTCTGCAGCCATTTGAGAAGCAAACGGAGTAGATTTTCTAGAACCTTTAAACCCAAGCCCACCAGAGCTTGCCCAAGATAATGCGTTGCCTTGTGCATCGGTAATAGTTACAATAGTGTTATTAAAGGTAGATTGTATATGCGCTGCACCACGCTCTATGTTCTTACGTTTGCCAGTTCTTCTTTTTGATACTTTTTTAACTGTAGCTTTTGCCATTTTTTAACCCTCCCTCACTATTTTTTCTTATTAGCGATTGTTTTTTTAGGACCTTTACGAGTCCTTGCATTAGTTTTAGTTTTTTGACCTCTAACAGGTAACCCTTTTCTATGGCGGATACCTCTATAGCAATTAATTTCTATTAAGCGCTTTATGTTTAACGCCACTTCTCTTCTAAGGTCACCTTCAACTTTAACATTTTTATCTATATATTCTCTTATTTTTGCAATTTCGTCTTCTGTTAAATCCTTAACTCTAGTGTCTGGATTAACTCCTGTATTTTTTAATATCTTTCTTGAATTACTTAAACCTATTCCATAAATATAGGTTAAACCTATTTCAACTCTCTTTTCGCGTGGTAAATCAACACCAGCAATTCGAGCCATAATAAAAACACCTCCATTAATAAGGTTTTTAGCCCTGACGTTGTTTATGTTTTGGATTTTGGCAAATTACCATAACCCTTCCATTACGTTTAATAATTTTACATTTTTCACATATGGGCTTAACTGAAGGTCTGACTTTCATACAAAAAACCTCCTTGTTGTTGTATTAAACCATTTCAACATAATTAATTTTTTATTTATTTAGATCGCCATGTTATACGACCTTTTGTTAAATCGTAAGGTGACATTTCTATTGTCACTTTATCTCCAGGTAATATCTTAATAAAATTCATTCTTAGTTTACCTGAAATATGAGCCAAAATTTTATGCCCATTTTGAATTTCAACTTTAAATTGAGCATTAGGTAAGGCTTCTACCACTACACCTTCTACCTCTATCATATCTTCTTTCGACATATATAAACCTCCCAATTTCAGCTATTATAGCGACTTTTCGCTGTTAGCTTTAATATCTAACTCTTTTATCATCATTTTTAGTTTTTTATTAGTAACATTATCATCTATAGTAAAATACATATTTGTTTTTTGCAAATGTTTTATATTTTTTGCTTTTGGATTTTCTATTTTCCTAATTTTCCCATCCGCTATATAAACTCTTTCACCAACTGTATTTAAAACTATAAAAAAATTATTTTTATCTCTTCCAGCTTTCGATATTACAACTCTACCTTTTTCCATATTTCTTATTGTGCCTTTTACGGTAAAGTTAATATTTCTGGCCCATTATTGGTAATAGCTATAGTATGCTCAAAATGTGCTGAATATTTGTTATCTGCTGTAATAACTGTCCAACAATCATCTAAAACTTTAACTTTATAGCTACCCATATTAACCATTGGTTCTATTGCTATAGTCATGCCTTGTTCTAAACGCATACCTCTACCTGCACTTCCATAATTAGGCACAGATGGGTTTTCATGCAATTTTCTTCCTACTCCATGGCCAACATATTCTCTAACTACTCCATAGCCCTTAGATTCAACAAATGTTTGAACTGCATTAGATATATCCCCTATTCTATTACCAACTACTGCTTGTTTTATTCCAAATTCTAATGCTTGCATTGTTGCATTTATTAATTTTTGGGCATCTTCCGAAATAGCCCCTGCTGGAAAAGTTGCTGCATTATCTGCATGGAACCCCCTATAATAAGCTCCTACATCTATACTTACTATATCACCTTCGTTAATCACCCTAGTTTTTGAAGGTATTCCATGTATAACCTCTTTATTTATAGATATGCAGCTACTTGCTGGAAAATCATTATAACCTAAAAATGATGGTACCGCTCCTTGAGATTTTATATAGTCATGTATAATTTTATCAACATACATCGTTGTAACCCCAGGTTTAACAGCTTTACCCCCAAGTTCTAATGCTCTTGCAGATATTTTACCTGCTTTTTTCATTAAATTAATTTCTTCTTGAGTTTTTAAATATACCATCTTTCTACCTTAACGCTTCGGCTACACAAGCAGTAGTATCTGCTACAAGTTCTTGCCCATGCACTATTACAAGCAAACCTTTTGCATCATAATAATCTTTTAACGGCTCTGTCTGCTCATGGTAAACCTTAAGTCTATCTGCTATTATTTGCGGCGAATCGTCTTTTCTTATAACAAGCTCTCCACTGCAACTATCACAAATATCTTCTTTTAAAGACGGCTTATCTGTTATATGGTAACTTGCACCACATTTACTACAAACTCTGCGTCCACTTAACCTTTTTATTATTTTTTCATCTGGAACTTCTATGCTCACAACTTTATTTATTTCAACACCCATATCATCCAGTGCTTTTGCTTGCGCAATTGTTCTAGGCATTCCGTCTAAAATAAAACCATTTTTACAATCACTTTCACTTAAACGTTCTTTTACAATTGAAATAATAATGTCATCTGGTACTAACTCACCTTTATCGATATAATTTTTTGCCTTTAGCCCCATAGATGTTTTATTCTTCAATGCTTCCCTAATAATATTACCTGTACTTATTGTTGGTATATTATATTGCTTAGATATTATTTCTGCTTGAGTTCCTTTGCCTGCACCAGGTGCACCCAAAAGAATTAACGATAATTTTTCTGTTCTCAATACTTTTCAAACCTCCCATTATAAATATTTAGATTTATTCTTTATTATTTAAAAATTAACAATTTTGAACTAAACTAAAAAACCTTTATAATGCCTCATCATCATTAATGATTCCATTTGTTTAACTGTATCAAGTGCAACACCAACAACAATTAGTATAGTTGTACCACCTATTCCTAATTGCATACCTGTGAATTTTCCCACTACAAAAGGTAATATTGCCATAAAACCTAAAAACAATGCTCCAACAAAAGTAATTTTATTCATAACTCTTGCAATAAAATCTGATGTTGGTTTTCCTGGTCTTATACCTGGTATTGTTCCATTACTCTTTCTTAAATTATTTGCCATCTCTATTGGGTTATATTGTATAGAAACATAAAAATAACTAAAACCAATAATCAAAATAAATGTAATTGCAGCATATAACCATGAATTAAAATTAAACACTGCTAAAAATTTACCAAACCATGTAGAAGCTTTTGGGTCTACAAACATTTGTATTGTTGAAGGAATTGCTAGCAACGAAGAAGCAAATATTATTGGCATAACACCTGACATATTAACTTTAATTGGCATATGTGAACTTTGGCCACCATACATTTTTCTACCAACTACACGTTTAGCATATAAAATAGGTATTCTACGCTCTGCATTAGTCATCCAAACAACAAATACAACTATTGCAAGGAACATTATAACAATTAATGGTATTTTAATATAACTACTTGTTCCTTCTTTTTGTGCATATAAATACAGTTTAGAAACTATTGCTGGCCCCCTTGACACTATACCTGCAAAAAGTATTATAGAAATTCCATTCCCTATACCTTTTTCGTTTATACGTTCGCCAAGCCACATTATAAACGCTGTACCAGCTGTAAACGTTAACAAAATAACTACCATAGAAAAAACACCTGAAAAACCAGATGTATGAGTTACTGCACCCTGTTTTTTTAATAAAGCATAGTAACCTGCAGCTTGAATTAAACCCAGTGCTACTGTTACCCATCTAGTTATTTTTGTTAAAACCTTTCTTCCTTCTTCCCCCTCTTTAGAAAGTTTTTCTAAATAAGGAATAGCAACTGTTAAAAGTTGTATTATAATAGAAGAAGTTATATACGGTGAAATTGAAAGGGCAAATATAGTAGCTCTAGAAAAAGCTCCTCCTGTTAAAACATCTATATACCCTAACATGTTATTACTACCTGCACCTGCTAACATAGTTTGCAATGCTGTTGCATCTAAATATGGAACAGGTATTATTGAACCTATTCTAAACACCACAATTATCATTAATGTATATAATATTTTTTGCCTTAAATCAGCTATCTTCCAAGCATCCTTAAAAATTTTTAACATCTTATATCACCTCTGCCTTTCCACCTATCTGCTCAATTTTTTCTTTAGCAGATTTAGAAAATGCAGTAACAGTTATGTTTAATTTTTTATTTAAAGTTCCATTTCCTAGTACTTTTATTCCATCTAATGGTTTTTTTACTAACCCAGATTTTATAATCATATCTGTGTCAACGTTGCTTCCTTCTTCAAAACAATTTAAGTCACTAACATTTATAACAGCATATTTTGTACCAAATATGTTATTAAAACCTCTTTTAGGTACACGTCTATGAAGTGGCATTTGCCCACCTTCAAAACCTGCTCTAACTCCACCACCAGAACGAGCATTTTGCCCTTTGTGACCTTTACCTGCTGTTTTTCCATTCCCAGATCCATGACCTCTACCTACTCTAAAAGCCTTCTTTTTTGAACCAGGTGCTGGAGATAAATCATGTAACCTCATTTATATAACACCTCCTTATATTTATAGTTCGGTAAATTCAACAAGATGTGATATTTTTGTAATTTTACCTCTCGTGGCCTCATTATCTGGCTGAATAGTTTCTTTACCAACTTTTCTAAGCCCAAGAGAAATAGCAGTGGCTATCTGATCATCTTTTCTACCAGAAAGGCTTTTTACTAATTTAATTTTCAAATTTGCCATTATTTATTCCTCCTTAGCTTAAAATTTGTTCTGGTTTTTTACCACGAATTTCAGCAACTTGATTTAATGTTCTTAACGAAACTAAACCATTCATTGCTGCACTAACAACATTACATGGGTTATTAGACCTTAGCGATTTTGTTCTTATATCTTTAATTCCTGCCATTTCCAAAATTGCTCTAACTGGGCCACCTGCAATAACACCTGTTCCTTGAGCTGCTGGTTTTAATATAACTTTACCAGCACCAAATTCTCCAACTACTTCATGTGGAATTGTAGTGCCTTTCATTGCTATTTTATGCAAATTCTTTTTTGCATCTTCTATTCCTTTTCTTATAGCATCTGGAACTTCTGATGATTTACCCATACCAAACCCAACAATGCCATTTCCATCTCCAACAACTACTAATGCTGAAAATTTAAATATTCTACCGCCCTTTACTGTTTTAGAGACTCTATTTATATAGACTACTCTTTCTTTTAGAGCTTTTGGATCTACTTTTAAAGCATCAAACTTAGTCAAAAGATTAACCTCCTTTGTTTAAAACTCTAGGCCACCTTCTCTGGCGCCTTCTGCTAACTCTTTTACACGACCATGATACAAATACCCGCCACGGTCAAACACTACTTTTGTTATACCTGCTTTTTTTGCTTTTTCTGCAATATATAGACCAATTTTCTTAGCAGCTTCCTTGTTGCCACCTGCTCCATCAAAGCTTTTTTCTAATGTTGATGCACTAACAATTGTTTTACCTGCAACATCATCAATTATTTGGGCATAAATATGCTTTGCAGAGCGAAAAACATTAAGACGTGGACGAGCTTTTGTTCCACTAATTTTTGCTCTTACTCTCACATGCCTTTTAAGTCTAGCTTTATTGCTATCTACTTTATTAACCATCTGCTTAATTCACTCCCTTAACATTATTTTTTACCCTTAGCGGCTTTACCTTCTTTTCTAATAATTACTTCATCAACATATTTTATACCTTTGCCTTTATATGGCTCTGGTAACCTTTTTTCACGAACCTCTGCTGCAAATTGACCTACTTTTTGCTTATCTGGGCCTGATATAATCACCCTATTTGGTGATGGTACTTCAATTTTTATACCATCTATTTCAGGAACTATTACTTGATGTGAATAACCTAAGTTCATTACCAAATTACTTCCCTGTTTAGCAGCTCTATAACCAACTCCATTTATTTCTAGTTCTTTTGAAAAACCTTTAGTTACTCCATCTACCATATTAGAAATAAGTGTTCTTGTTAAGCCATGCAAGCTACGGTGATCTTTATTATTAGATGGCCTTTCTACTACAACAGTATTTTCTACCATACTAACTTTCATATCTGGATGGCATGTAAACTCTAAAGAACCTTTTGGGCCTTTAACCTTAATATTCAAGCCATCTATTTTTACTTCAACTCCGCTAGGAATTTCAACTGGTTTTCGACCTATACGTGACATTCACTTAAACCGCTCTGCTTAGTTTTTTAAACTCTGCTTCCCTGTTCAACATGCCCATAAAATAAATTTTATGTCTGGTCTGGCACTCCGAGGGCTTAAATTCCCGACATCACTCGGTATATAATTTTTAAATATTTCACACTAAAGCTACAAATGTTATAAATAAATTATTCTTTATTTTTTAACAATCTAACTTATTAAATATTTAAAAGTACGGCTTTCTCCTTTCTTGGTTATTGACCAACTATTCATAAACTTGTTTGACTTTACCAAACAAAAGCTAAAACTTCGCCACCAACATTATTTTTTCTAGCTTTTTTATCTGTCATAACTCCTTTTGGAGTCGAAATTATAGCTATACCTAAACCTCTCATAACTTTAGGCATATCTTCGCAACTTGAATATATACGAAGCCCAGGTTTTGAAACTCTACGAAGCCCTGTTATTACCTGAGATTTATTTGGACCATATTTTAAATTTATACGGATTATTCCCTGCTTATTATCTTTTATAACTTTAAAATTTTTAATATAGCCTTCATCTGCTAATATATGTGCTATAGATTTTTTTATATTTGATGCAGGAATATCAACCGTATCATGTTTTGCTGAATTCGCATTTCTAATGCGAGTCAACATATCAGCAATTGCATCTGTAATCTGCATAAACAATTACCCTCCTTTTTCTCGTACAAATTTACCAGCTAGCTTTTTTAACACCAGGAATTTCACCTTTATATGCTAATTTTCTAAAACAAATACGACAGATTCCAAACTTACGCAAATAAGCATGAGGTCTGCCACAAATTTTGCACCTGGTATAAGCACGTGTTGAAAATTTAGGCGTTCTCTTTTGCTTTGCAATTAACGATTTCTTAGCCATAAAAAAACCCCTTTCTACTTTGCAAACGGTGCACCCATAAGTGATAATAACTCATAGGATTCCTCGTCAGATTTTGCAGTTGTAACAAAACAAATGTCCATTCCACGCAACTTATCAATTTTATCATAATCAATTTCCGGGAATATTAACTGCTCTTTTATACCCATGTTATAATTTCCACGGCCATCAAAAGAATTGGCATTTATTCCCCTAAAGTCTCTAACTCTTGGCAATGCAACACTGTATAATCTATCTACAAATTCATACATTTTATCGCCTCTAAGAGTAACTTTAACGCCTATAACCATACCTTGCCTTAGTTTAAAATTAGCTACAGATTTTTTTGCCTTACAAGATACCGGTTTTTGACCAGTAATTTTTGCAAGGTCGCTCATAACAGAATCTATTACCTTTTTATTATCACGAGCATCTCCACAACCAACATTAATAACAACTTTTTCAAGTTTTGGTATTTGCATTACACTTTTATAACCAAACTTCTTCATTAAAGCTGGTGCTACTTCTTGTATATACTTTTCTTTTAACCTAGCAGCCATATGCTCACCCCTTACTTTAGAACGCTTCTTGGCAACCTTTGTGTTTACAAACACGTTGCTTTTTGCCATCTTCTAATATTTTTATTCCTACTCTAGTAGGTTTGCCACATTTAGGACAAATTACCATTGCCTTACATGCATACATAGGTGCTTCCGCTTTTACAAGCCCACCTGATTCACCCATTTTACGTGGTTTAACATGCTTTGTAACAATGTTACAGCCTTCTACTATAATCTTCCCTTCTTTAGGGCTAACCTCTAAAACTTTACCTTTTTTGCCTTTGCTATTACCAGATAAAATTTGGACCATATCATTCTTTTTTACATGTATTTTCGTTTTCACTTATAAATCCACCTCCAAATTTAAAGCACTTCCGGAGCTAGGCTTAATATCTTAGAGTATCCACCATCACGAAGCTCCCTTGCAACTGGACCAAATATACGTGTCCCTCTTGGATTTTTATCATCTCTAATAATAACAGCAGCGTTTTCATCAAATTTAATGTAAGTACCATCGTCGCGGCCAACGCCTTTTTTAGACCTAACTACAACAGCTTTTACAACTTCACCTTTTTTTACACCGCCACCCGGAGTAGCTTTTTTTACAGAAGCTACAATAACATCGCCTATATTAGCATATCTCCTACGTGAACCACCTAACACTTTTATGCACATAATTTCTTTTGCTCCTGTGTTATCGGCTACCTTGAGGTAAGTTTGCATTTGTATCACAAAATGTTCCTCCTTTCGGCAAAATTATTATTTAGCCTTCTCAATTATCTCAACTAAACGCCATCTTTTATCTTTAGATAGCGGTCGTGTTTCCATTATTAAAACTCTATCGCCTATTTTACATTCGTTATTTTCGTCATGAGTTTTTAATTTTATTGTTCTTTTAATTATTTTTTTATAGAGTGGGTGCTTAACACTATCTTGAATAGCTACAACCACAGTTTTATCCATTTTATCGCTTACTACTTTGCCCACTCTAGTTTTTCTTAGGTTTCTTTCACTCATTTTTCTACTAATACTCCTTCCATTCTAGATTCTAGATTCTAGAAACTAGATACTAGATGTAAGTAAGATAAGAACTTGGTTTAGCACAACCTTTTTGCTTTATTAACCAAATTACATTTTATTCTCATCTAATTCTTTTATAATTGTTTTTATCCTAGCAATATCTTTTTTTACAACATTAATACGCATTGGATTTTCTAACTGGTTGATGGCATGCTGAAAACGTAGGTTAAAAAGCTCAGCCTTAAGGTCCGCCAGTTTTTGGTTTAACTCTTTTAATGATAATGAACGAATCTCTGTAGACTTCATTACTTTTCACCACCCATTTCTTCCTTTTTTACAAACTTGCATTTTATTGGCAATTTATGACTTGCCAACCTCATAGCTTCTCTAGCAAGTTCTTCCGAAACTCCAGCAATTTCAAACATAACTCTACCTGGTTTAACTACAGCTACCCAAAATTCAGGTGAACCTTTACCAGAACCCATTCTAACTTCAGCAGGTTTTTTTGTAACCGGCTTATCTGGAAAAATTTTTATCCAAACTTGGCCTCCACGTTTAATGTAACGTGTCATAGCTATACGAGCAGCTTCTATTTGGTTAGCTGTTACCCAAGCTGGCTCTAATGCTTGTAAACCAAATTCTCCATTAGAAACAACATTACCTCTCGTTGCTTTACCTTTCATGCGTCCTCTATGAACACGTCTGTATTTAACTCTTTTTGGAAGAAGCATTGCTTATTGGCCTCCTTCCATTTGGACGAGACTTTTGCTCACCCTTACGAGATTTAGATTCAAATTTATTATTAGGTGTTTCTACTTTACCTTGTAATACTTCACCTGTATATATCCAAACTTTAACTCCTATTTTACCATATGTTGTATTTGCTTCAGCAAATCCATAATCAATATTAGCTCTTAAAGTTTGTAGTGGAATAGTTCCCTCATGGTAATGCTCAGTTCTAGCTATTTCTGCGCCTCCAAGCCTACCAGAAACAGCAACTTTTATTCCCTTTGCACCTAAATTCATAGCTCTTTGAATAGCTTGTTTCATTGCTCTACGAAAAGATATTCTTTTTTCAAGCTGTGCAGCTATATTTTCTGCTACTAATTGTGCATTTTTATCTTGCTGTTTTATTTCTACTATGTTAACAAACACCAAAGTTTTTTGCACTTTATTTTTGTTAATTAATTTTTCAATATCATTTTTTATTAGTTCAATATTCTTGCCACCTTCACCAATTACTCTACCAGGTTTAGAGCAATGAATATTAATTCTAACTTTTGTAGCATCGCGCTCTATTTCTATTTTAGGAACGCCAGCATCATACAACTTCTTTTTTAAGAAATTACGAATGTTATAATCTTCAACTAAGATGTCACCAAAGTTTTTCTTATCTGCAAACCAACGTGATTCCCAGCCTTTTATAACTCCTACTCGCAGTCCATGTGGATTAACTTTTTGTCCCATAGTCTACCGTTACGCAAAACTTATAAAATTACTAAAATTATAATTTATGTTTGCTTCCCTGTTCATAGTACCCATAATTAAATTACGTTTGGTCCAGTACTCCGAGGGCTTAAAATCCCGTGTAACTCACGGTATAAACTAATAAATTACATAACTATTTATTTTTTAATATAGTTACTAAAATGTTTTTAAAAACATTTTTATATATTAGCCACGGATTCTCTCCTTTCTAACTTATTGACCAAAATATTTTATTAAAATTGCTATTCATTTTCTTTAACCACTAATGTTACATGTGATGATCTTTTTAAAATTCTATTTGCCCTACCAAAAGAACCTGGCCTAATTCTTTTTAAAATTGGCCCAGGGGAAACAAAACACTCCGAAACATAAAGAGCATTTACATCCATGTTGTGGTTATTTTCTGCATTAGCTACCGCCGATTTTAACAATTTTGCTAATGGTTCACATGCAGCTTTTGGTGTATATTTTAAAATCGCCATTGCCTCATTAACAGGTTTATTTCTAATTTGGTCAAGAACTATTTGCACCTTCCGAGGCGATATACGATAATATCTTAAATGTGCTTTAGCTTCCATTAATAAACCTCCTTCCATCACATTTATTTACCAGTATTAGTTTTTTTAGAACCTGCATGACCTTTAAATGTTCTAGTTGGCGCAAATTCACCAAGTTTATGGCCTACCATATCCTCTGTAATGTAAATAGGAACATGCTTACGACCATCATGCACTGCGAAAGTGTGCCCCACAAAATCTGGAAATATCGTTGACGATCTACTCCAAGTTTTTAAAACTTTTTTTTCACCTTTTTCATTCATTTCAAGAACTCTCTTCAATAATACAGGTTGAACAAAAGGTCCTTTTTTTAAACTTCTACTCATAAAAATCACATGCCTCCTTTCGCTAAAAACATTATTTTGCACCACGACGTTTTACTATAAATTTATCAGTTAAATTACGTTTTTTTCTAGTTTTATAACCAAGAGCAGGTTTACCCCAAGGTGTAACAGGTCCACTACGGCCAATAGGTGCCTTACCTTCACCACCACCATGTGGATGGTCACAAGGGTTCATAACAGAACCTCTTACTGTAGGTCTAATACCCATATGGCGTTTTCTACCTGCCTTACCTACATGTACATTTTCATGGTCTGTGTTTCCAACTTGCCCAACCGTTGCCATGCAACCTATTGGAACATTTCTAAGTTCACCAGAAGGAAGCCTTATTAATGCAAAACCTCCCTCTTTAGCCATTAATTGAGCCATTATTCCTGCACTTCTAGCCAATTGGCCACCTTTGCCAGGCCTTAGTTCAATATTGTGAATAAATGTACCTACTGGTATATCTTCTAAAATAAGTGCATTACCTGTTTTAATATCAGCTTCTTTACCAGATTCAACAACATCACCAACAGCTAAATCGTTTGGAGCTATAATGTACCTTCTTTCTCCATCTTTATATTCAACTAAAGCAATGTGTGCTGACCTATTAGGGTCATATTCTAACGTTAAAACTGTAGCAGGCATTCCTACTTTATCTCTTTTAAAATCTATTATACGGTATTTCCTTCTACAACCACCACCTTTATGGCGAACAGTTATTCTACCAGTATTATTTCTACCCGCATTCTTTTTTAATGTTACCAAAAGTTTTTTCTCTGGCTCCACTTTAGATAACCCTGAATAATCAGTAACTGTCATATGCCGCCTTGAAGGTGTTGTAGGTTTATAACTTCTTATAGCCATCTAATTGGCTCACTCCTTTCTTAGTTTAAAATATAATAACATTAACTTTTTAATAAGAATTTTACATTATTTTAAAGTTATTATTACAACAACTTTATAAATATTTAAAAAAATTCATTAATGTTTTAATTAAGCCATATTTTCAAAAAATTCTATTCCCTTGGAATCTGGTTTTAAGGTAACAATTGCCTTCTTCCAACTTGGTGTAAAACCTTTATTAGCGCCTACACGTTTTTCTTTTCCTCTTACATTTAATGTGTTAACTTTAGCTACTTTAACACCAAAAAGTTGTTCAATTGCTTTACCAATTTCAATTTTATTTGCTGCTTTATCAACTTTAAAAGTATATTTTTTTAAACCCATATTCGCCATACTAGATTCTGTTATTATAGGCTTAATTATAATATCATGAGCTGTTTTCATTAACCTTAAACTCCTTTTTATATATTTAACACCTAACACTTCAATGTTTAAGATTTATAGATCTCTTCTATTTTTTCAACTGCATCTTTAACTATAATAATTTTATCATGGTTAAGAACATCATAAACATTAATTGTATTAACTAAAGTAGTTGTTACACCTGTAATGTTAGCGGCACTTTTTTTAATGATGTTATTTGGTTCTAATGTAATTATTAGCGCCTTTTCTTTAACACCTAAATCAGCAAGCATTTTTATAACTCTCTTTGTTTTATACTCATCTAAAGATATTTTATCTAACACTATAAGATTTTCTAACTTTACTTTAGAAGAAAGAGCAGATTTAAGAGCTAAACGCTTAACTTTTTTATTTATAGAATAACTATAATCTCTTGGTTTAGGCCCTAAAGCAATACCACCATGCCTCCATTGAGGAGCCCTTATTGAACCCTGCCTTGCATGGCCTGTACCTTTTTGCCTCCATGGTTTTTTGCCGCCTCCTCTTACTTCACTCCTTGTAAGAGTAGATTGCGTACCTTGACGTTGATTTGCAAGGTAATTAACAACCGCCATATGCATAACTACTTTATTTGGTTCTATTCCAAAAATTGAATCAGATAGTTCTATATCTGAAACTGCTTTACCTTCCATATTAAAAACTTTTACTTTAGGCATCTTAATTCCCCCTTTCTTTAAACTTTTTTAACGCTATTGGTAATATAAACAAAGCCACCTTTAGGCCCTGGAACAGCACCTTTTAGCACTAATAAATTATTTTCAACATCTATTTTAACAACATCTAAGTTTTGAACAGTTACACGTTCTGCGCCTAAGTGGCCAGGTAATTTTTTGCCTTTCATAACCCTAGATGGGTCACTACAAGCACCCATTGAACCAGCATGGCGAACAACCGGTCCACTACCATGAGTTTCTTTTAACCTACTAAAATTCCACCTTTTAATAGCTCCTGCGTAACCTTTACCTTTACTTGTTCCACATACATCTACATTGTCACCCACTGCAAATGCATCTACTTTAATTATATCGCCAACGTTTAAATCTTCACAATTTTCTAACCTAAATTCTCTTAAAACTTTTTTAGGTGCAACATCGAATTTTGAAAAATGACCTTTTAAAGGTTTATTAATAGTTTTTAGCCTTACATCTCCAAAACCAATTTGCAACGATTGGTACCCATCTTTTTCTGTTGTTTTTTTCTGAACAACTACACAAGGGCCAGCTTCTATTACAGTAACAGGAATAACTTTACCTTGTTCATCAAAAATTTGTGTCATACCAACTTTTTTTCCGATTATGCATTTTTGCATATTAATTTATCCTCCTTAAGGTTATTGGTTGGAGCCACACCCCAACATTTACCCTTTTAGGTATTAACTTGTAACCATACGATATATTCTTTAACTTTTAATACCTAAAAAATTAGTTTTTAGAAACCATTTCAACATCAACACCGGCAGGTAACTCAAGGTTAGAAAGAGCTTTAACTGCTTCATCTGTTGGTTTTAAAATATCAATTAATCTCTTATGGGTTCTCATTTCAAATTGTTCACGGCTATCTTTATGTTTGTGAACAGACCTAAGAATAGTAATTACTTCTTTTTGTGTAGGTAGTGGCACAGGGCCAGAAACTTTAACACCATAGCGCTTAACAACATCAATAATTTTAGCAGCAGAAGAATCTACTATTTCGTGGTCGTAACCTTTAATTTTAACCCTTAATTTTTGTTGAACTGCCATTACTACCGCCTCCTCTTAATGTAAATTTTTAGGATAACGACTGTGAGTATAAACTTTCTCTAAACACAAAACATTAAAATCAAAACCTAGCCTGGTGTTTCATGCATCTAAATAAAAATACGGATTAACTTACAACTCACCTTATTAAAAAACTAAATAAGGCAATAAAAAATAAGCTTACCCGATAACTACAGTAGGTTTTATAATTCTAATATAAACCTTTATATTGAGAAAATATAATTGAAATTTACACTTGTTGCCCATAAAAACTATAGGCACACTCAGCGAAAATTACCTGGAAAATAACCAGCAACCTCTCGCGTCATCACACATATATGCAGCCATACTCTAAGAGTATATCACAAATAAATATAAATTACAAGTTTTTTTGCAAAAATTTTTTTCTAAATTTTTTCTTTAAGATATAATGTAAAAGTAATAAATTTTTTAAATAAAAAATATAGCATTAATAATAGAAAAAATTCTTATATTATGTTATAATAAAGTAATATTTTTATTAGGAGTTAGAAATGGAAATATTAATTTTAGGTGATGTAGTAGGTAGCATTGGCTGCAACTTCCTTTTGCGTTATTTAAGTGAATATAAAAAAAATAACAATATAGATATTGTAATTGCTAACGGTGAAAATTCTGCAGATGGCAACGGCATTTCTTTAAGTAGTGTAAAAATGCTATTAAACAGTGGCGTAGATGTAATAACCACAGGCAACCATATTTTTAAGCAACCAGATTACAAAACCGTATTTGATAATTATAGTAATGTTATTAGGCCAGCTAACTATAGTAAAAACCTACCGGGTTGCGGATATTACATTTATAATTACAACAACATAAAAATCTGTGTTATAAATTTACTTGGGCTTGTATATATGCCTAGCAACTACACCAACCCCTTTAATTGTGCAGATAAACTATTAAGCAAAATAAACGCTAATGTAATTATAATAGATTTACATGCCGAAGCCACTGCAGAAAAACTTTGCCTAGCTTATTACTTAGATTCAAAAATTACTGCTTTATTTGGAACACACACACACGTTCAAACTGCAGATGAACAAATTTTACCTAAAGGAACTGGGTACATTACAGATATTGGTATGGTTGGTCCTATTAACTCTGTTTTAGGAGTTAGCACCGAACTAGCAATAACAAAAATGAAAACCGGATTACCTGTTAAATTTAAAAATTCTACTAACCCATGCAAAATGAATGGCATTATTTTATCTGTTGATGAAACTTCATACAAAGCTAAACAAATTAAAAGAATAAATTACGTACCCTAAGGCAACTAGTTACACCTACCTACCAACAATTAATTATTTTGCAAAAACCAACTAAAATTATTTACTTACACTTACCAAACCAAAACAAGCTGTAGCAAAACGATTTTTTTAAATCGGGTTGACTACAGCCTTTTTTTATTTTTATTTAACTTTCTTCTTGTTCTGCTTTTTCTTGTTTTTCTTCTTCCTGTTCTTCTTGTTTTTTTTGTTTTTTTTGTTTTTTATAATATGCGCTAGATATGTAACCAGCTGGCGGATCTTCGCCTATTAAATATTTCATCGATGGATCACTGCATTCAATAAAAGTTAAAAATTTATATTCCCATGTATCTACCTCTTTAGCCGCTGGTTTTATTTCGCCTTTTTCAAAAACATTTTGTTTATCTTGTTTATCTTGTTCATCTTGTTTATCTTGTTCATCTTGTTTATCTTGTTCATCTTGTTTATCTTGTTTATTGTCAAACGTACACGAAATCATATAAAAAATTTCTTTGCTACCACTATAATAATTTGGCAAATATTCATCTAATTCTACATCTTTTACACCTGATTGATCTTCATAACGTTTTAACAGTGTAAATTCAAGTGCCTTTCTATTTTCGCCTTTGGTTGCTTCATCAACCCATTTTTTATTTAATGTTAATTCTTTGCCTAAATAATACTTAGAAATGCTACTTCTTGTTTCTGAATAACCTCCAGGAATTTTATAATATAAACATTTTATGTAATCGCCACCTAAACTTTCATCAGGTATATATCCACAACTTTCTGGCACCATTATACTAATTAATTTACTATTTATAAATGCTTTATAGGATACTCCTGTTATACCTTCTGGTATTTCATAAGTTGTATAAATTTCACCACAACATTCACCTTTCTCATTTATTTTACATCTAGCTGCCGGGTAATACACTATCTTTTTTTCATCAACCTTAACCAACACACCACCTATTGCTTTATACCGCTCATTTTTTTCAACTTGTATTTCTGCTAAACTAGTGCAACCACTAAATGCTCTAGCATCGTTAATATCTACTTCTTTATCACCTGTAGTATCCGGTATTGTACCTTCTGTTTTTATAGTATTCGGTATTTTATAACTTGCATCCTTTTTACCTGCAGGGTAACACTTTAAACATAAATTATCATATATCTCATTAAACTCAAATAACACTCCACCCTTTTCTTTATATTTTTCATTACCATCTTTAACTTGTATTTCTGTTAAACTAGTGCAATCACTAAAAGCATTTTTAAAGAAATTTTTGTCATCAGATATTTCTGTAACATTCTTTCCTATTGTTATCTTTTTTAAATTAGTGCAACTATTAAATGCATCACCCTTCACTTTTGTTACTTTCTTACTAACATCTTCCTTTTCATCAATCTTCCATTCTATAGTATCCGGTATTGTATATTCTTCTTTTGTTTTGCCTGCAGGGTAACATATTAAATATAAATCATCCCCATTAACCTCAAATAACACTCCACCCTCTTCTTTATATTTTTTATTACCAGGTTCTACTGCTATTGTTTTTAAACTAGTGCAACTATTAAACGCCCCATTCCATATGTTAGTTACACTAGCAGGTATTGTTACTGTTGTAACAGAACGTTCACAAAATATCAAATCTACCTTTTCCTTTTTCTCATCTATTTTAAACAATACACCACCTTCTACTGAATAATTGTTATTACCTTCTGCTGTTATGCTATTCAAACTATCACAGCCTAAAAAAGCATAATCTCCTATACTTGTAACACTGGCAGGTATTTTTATTGCAGTTAAATTACTGCAACTACCAAATGTACCATCACCTATTTTTCTCAATTTGGAACCTTCTTTAAAAGTTACTGTTTCTAAGCTGCTACAACTATTAAACGCTTCGTTACCCATACCTTCAACTTTGGCGGGTATTGTTATTTCAATTAAATTACTGCAAAATGAAAATGCATTCTCACCTATTTGTTGCAAATTAGAACCTTCTTCAAAATTTACTGTTTTTAAGTTGGTACAATAATTAAATGCTCTTCCACCTATTTCGGTTACACTGGCTGGTATTGTCACTTCAGTTAAATTACTGCAATTTGAAAATGCATTATTACCTATGCTTGTAACTTCGGTGGGTATTTTTATTGCAGCCAATTTATTGCAACCATCGAATACACTAGATTCTATACTACCCAATTTAGAACCTTTTTCAAAATTTACTGTTTCTAAGTTGGTACAACTCCTAAACGCTCCAGCACCTATACTTGTAACTTCGGTGGGTATTTTTATTGTAGCCAATTTATTGCAACCCTCGAATACACTATATCCTATACTACCCAATTTAGAACTTTCTTCAAAATTTACTGTTTCTAAGTTGATACAATAATTAAACGCCATACCACCTATTTCGGTTACACTGGCTGGTATTGTTACTTCAGTTAAATTACTGCAACTACCAAATGTACCATCACCTATTTTTCTCAATTTGGAACCTTCTTTAAAAGTTACTGTTTCTAAGCTGCTACAACTATTAAACGCTTCGTTACCCATACCTTCAACTTTGGCGGGTATTGTTATTTCAATTAAATTACTGCAAAATGAAAATGCATTCTCACCTATTTGTTGCAAATTAGAACCTTCTTCAAAATTTACTGTTTTTAAGTTGGTACAATAATTAAATGCTCTTCCACCTATTTCGGTTACACTGGCTGGTATTGTCACTTCAGTTAAATTACTGCAACTTGAAAATGCATTCTCACCTATTTGTTGCAAATTAGAACCTTCTTCAAAATTTACTGTTTTTAAGTTGGTACAATTACAAAACGCTCCTTTATTTATACTTGTAAATCTGGCGGGTATTGTTATTGTAGTTAATTTATTGCAACCATTAAATGCATCATCTCCTATTGGTTTTGAATTAGAAGCACTTTCTTCAGAACCTTCTTCAAAATTTACTGTTTCTAAGTTTCTACAACCATTAAACGCTCCTGTGCCTATGCTTGTAACACTGGCTGGTATTGTCACTTCAGTTAAATTACTGCAACTTGAAAATGCATTATTACCTATGCTTGTTACACCATTCTTTATTATTATTGTTTTTACGTTTTGTACACCATATCCTTCTGATATAACATTATACAAATCAGTCGACTCTACACTCTCACCATCAGTGCTGTCAATAGTCAATGTATCTTTTCCATCCCAACTACATTTTGCACCAAAACTAGCAAAACTAATCAAATTTAAAAATATAAACAAAAACAACAATTTAAAAAAGCTATTATTTAACTTACATCTCGCCCCCCATATTGGTTATTTTTAACAAATATATAGTTCTTTGCCATTTTATTCATTGTTTTTTAATCCTCCTAAATAACCTAATACAATTAACATTAATATATTAACATATAAAATTTTATTTTTCAACATGTATTTTGTGTAAAATATACTATATAATTTCACATTAACAATAATTATTTTGTCAATGGTTAAAATTAACAAATCAAATTATTATTAAATATTAATCTGTTAAAATAGTTATAGCCTCTGCCAACCAACCAGCTAACAGAGGCTATAAAACACAAATCACCCAACTATAATGTAAATAAAATTAGGGCAAACAAGCCATTGCAACTAACAACTTTGTTTATTAATTACGTCTATCAATAATTTAGCTTCATTAAAATTCAACTGTTTATCTTTATCCGAAAGTGCCTCTTTAGGCCTAGGGTGCACTTCAACCATCAAACCATCTGCACCCAAATTCAAAACACATTTAGCTATTTCATTAACTATATCTGTTCGCCCTAAAGAATGGCTTAAATCTGCTATTATTGGAATTTTAGTATATTTTTTTATTAATGCAATTGCAGCAACATCTAAAGTGTTGCGTGTACAACTTTCAAAAGTTCTAATTCCACGTTCGCACATTAATATTTTTCTGTTACCCTCATACGCAATATATTCTGCTGCCAAAATAAATTCTTTTATATTTGCACTCATTCCTCGTTTTAAAACAACAGGGTGTTTGCATCTACCAACTTCTTTAAGTAACTCAAAATTTTGCATATTCCTAGAACCAATTTGCAATACATCAATATATTGCAAAAATAAATCTAAATTCCTAACGTCAGTTACCTCCGAAACAGTAACCATTTTGTAAAATTTACCTATTTCGTTCATAAATTTAAGGCCTTGCCTACCAATACCCTGAAAGCTATAAGGCGATGTGCGTGGCTTAAACAACCCACCTCTTAAAAAGTTAACGCCTAATTTAACTAAAAATTCTGCTGTACACTGCAAAGTTTCAAAATTTTCAACTCCGCAAGGCCCTGCTATAACAATTGCCTTTTTTTCATCTATATTAAACAACTTTCTAAAGTCTATAAATTCTACTTTTGAATTCACATTTATAATCGGGAATTCGCTTACATCTACCATTTTTTTATTTACACCCTACTTAACTTTAATAAATATTAGTTTATTTATAAGTAAAAAGCAAGTAACTCAATTTTGCCATTATTTAGACAAAAACAAGTTACCTGCTTATTATTACAGCTTTATACATTATAAACATTTAATAAATATCTATAATCAACTAACTTACTCATTGCGCATATTAGCATAGCATTCACTACAATAAACTGGGCGACCTTCAGTTGGCTCAAAAGGAACTGTTGCTTCTTTACCACAATTAGCACAAACAGCAGTATACATTTTTCTATTAGCTCTAACAGCTTGTTTTTTAGCATCTCTACAAGCTTTACATCTTTGAGGTTCATTTGTAAAACCTTTTTCTGCATAGAACTCTTGTTCACCTGCTGTAAAAACAAATTCCTTTCCGCAATCTTTACAAATTAATTTTTTGTCTTCATACATAACCTTTTACCTCGCTTAATGGATTTTAAATTTGCCCACCAACGGCAATGAACCGCCTATTGAATATAATGAATACACAACACTCTCATGAGTTACGGGCATAATTATTATATATTCGTTTTTCAACAAACATACAAACACCAGCATACTAAAATTGAACATCCATCGTGTTTCATAAATCAAGCGTTGCTATTCTACCAACCTTTGGATAATTTTACCCATTAAACTATAGAACTAGCGCCAAATACTAAAACATCTAAAATAACAGAATATACAAAATAAATAACTTCTCGTGTTTATATATACATTATAATATATAAATAAATAAATGTCAACTAATTTATATATTTTTTTTGTTTTTCATTTTTTTCCACTATTTTCACTTATAAATTTTGCTTAATTATTGCATATTACAAAGTGGTCTTTTTCTACCAACTTTAAAGCAGGTTTACTTTTTTCACAAAATCTTTCTTGCATTTTACATTTATTGCCAAAATCACATTCAAAATCTCTGTTATAAGCTTGTTCAACATAGTTTTTACTAACATATAAGCTTTTGTAAGCTTTTATTAACCGCTTGGTATAAGGGTGAATTGGGTTATTGCAAATAACTTTAGTTGGCCCTATTTCTACTATTTTACCCCCATACATCACAGCTATTCTATCTGCCACATCTTCTACTAACGCAATATTATGAGATATAAATAAATATGTAAGGTTCATTTTTTTTTGTATTTTTTTTATAACATCTACTATTTTATGCTGAACAATTACATCCAACGCAGATGTTGCTTCATCAAACACAATAAACTCTGGTTCAACTAATAAACTTCTAGCTATTCCTACCCTTTGGCATTGCCCACCAGATAGTTCTGAAGGATGTTTAAACTTATCTTTTTTACCCAATTCTACCAAATCGAGCAAATAATCTATAACTTCATTTTCTTTATTTCTGCTACAAATATTGTTAGTTCTTAAACCTTCAATTAAAATCTGCTTAACATTTAGCATATTGTTTAATGCTGCATATGAATTTTGAAAAACCATTTGTAAATCTTTTCTAAAACCAGAAAATTGCTTATTAGTTAAACTAAATATATCTAAACCTTTATAAATAACTTTACCACTAGTAGGTGTTAAAAGTCTAACTAAAATTTTGCCCAATGTTGATTTTCCCGAACCAGATGCACCAACTAACCCAACAGTCTCACCTTTTTTTATTGTAAAAGAAACATCGTCAACCGATTTTAAACAATCAAAATTTTTATTTTTTATGTACAAATTATGTGGCGCAAATATTTTTGTTACATTTTCAATTTTTAAAAAATAAGAGTCCCCTTCTTCCATGGTACAGTTTCTCCTTATTTTAATTTTTTACTATTATAACCAATATAATTATCAATTCAAAACATCTGGGTTAGACCTTACGTAATAAAAAATATATTGTTGAACAACACCCATGTATTCTTTTTTTATTGGTGGCAACCCATTTTCAAAAAATTTTGTTATAACCTTTTTTATCCAAACATCTACAGGGAAGCAATTCATTTTTGAAAACCCATACAGCAAAGTACAGTCTGCTACTTTTTTACCTACACCTTTTATTTTCATTAACCTTTCTCTTGCTTCTTGAACATCCATAAAATACAAATCATTTAATATAACTTCTCTATTTATTATTTTTTCTATAGCATCTATAATGTATTTATCTCTAAATCCGCATTTCAACTCACATAAATCATTTAACGTTATATTTTTTAAATCTTCAACTGCCGGGAATGTAAAATATTCCCCATATATTTTTTTACCAAATTTTTTACAAAAACTATTTATTATATTTTTTATACGCGGAATATTATTATTTTGACTAATAATAAAAGATATTAAAACTTCCCATGGATCTTGTTTTAAAATCTTTATACCCGCACTATATTTACAAGCATCACCAATAAAAGGCATATCACATATTGCCTTATTAATATTTGAATAATTAGTTTTTAAGTCAAAGTAATTTTCTAACAGGTCATTAAAATCCTCTATAGATGTACCCTTTAATATTATTTCATCATTTATTTTATGTATATGTACTACTTTATTGTTAACAACACCTGTATAGCTACCATCTATTTGCTTATTCCACCTAAAACACTGCCCACATTCAAAAGTTTTTTCAAGGTCAAAATCACAACAATCTAAAATCACAACATCATTTTTAACTTTTTTTATTTGCATATAATATCACTTTTTTACTTAAAATTAAATTAATCACCAACAAATTATTGCTTTAATAACTTAATAAACTAGCAAATAATTCAAAATAATTAAGCCGTGAAAAAATTACACGGCCTTAAAAATTAAAAATACTTAATTTATTTAATCTTTATATGTATCAAATGAATTTAATTTACTTGTAAGATGTATAAAAAAATCATCATCATCTGTTAGCAATTCATCGTTTTTTGTTTGTGTTAAAACTGGTGTATCTTCATTAGCAACTTCTACTTTTTTAGTTAAATCTCGGTTCACATTATCGAATTTAGTAGCAATAACAGTAATTTCTACCTCATCTTTCATGTTTTCATCAAAAGTAACACCCCAAAATATTTTTGCATCTTTATGTGCTGCTTCTTTTATCATTGAATTAGCTAAAGCTGTCTCTGTTAAACCAATATCTGGTGATGCAACAAAATTAACAATTAACGCTTTTGCCCCATCTATAGATGTCTCTAATAACGGACTAGAAATTGCCATCTCTACAGCTTGTCTTGCCTTATCTTTACCTGTTCCCTTACCAACTCCCATATGTGCTTCTCCAGCATCTTGCATTACAGCAGCAAGGTCAGCAAAATCCAAGTTAATCAAGCCTGTATCTGTAACAATTTTAGAAATACAAAGGGTAGCCTGCCTTAAAATTTCATCTGCAGATTTAAAAGCATTAGCCAAAGTAATATTTGCATCTGGCAATAAACTCAACCTATCATTTGGAATAACCAATAAAGAATCTACATTTTGCTTTAGTTCAACAATACCTTTTTCAGCTTGTTCCATTCTATCTCTGCCTTCAAACTCAAAAGGTTTAGTTACTATCCCAACTGTTAAAATTCCTTGGTCTTTAGCAACTTCTGCAACAATAGGTGCCGCACCTGTACCTGTGCCACCACCCATGCCAGCAGTAATAAAAGCCATTTGTGCACCTTTTAAAGCTTCTCCTATTTCTTCCCTACTTTCTTCTGCAGCTCTTTTTCCTTGTTCAGGGTTTCCGCCTGCACCTCTACCTTTAGTTAATTTTTCACCAATAGCTATTTTATACCCCGCTTTAGACCTTTTTAAAGCTTGCCTATCTGTATTAATTGCCAAAAATTCTATACCATTATTATTTTCTTCTAAATTTTCTTGTTCTTTATCTGTTTCGTTTTTTTTATCATCTACAAAAAGCTTATTTTCAACCATTCTATTTATAGCGTTGCCGCCACCTCCGCCAACGCCAACTATTTTTAAAACAACTACGCTGTCATCAAAATCCATATCAAAATTACCCACTACAAAAGTCCTCCCATATATCAAACATAAAACCTATGTTAAAACGCAATTCAATTTTTTAACAATATATTATATCATTTATTATATTCTTGTTTACACATATAATATATATTATACCATGTTATTTTAATTTTTACAATAGAAAAAAATTAATATTTAACCAAAAAAATTCATTATACATTTTTCATAAAATCAATCAATATTATTTTGATTGATGTGATTTTTTAAAACAAATATGTCTAAATCAATTTTTTATTTATGTTACCATTATTTTAGCTTGTGGAAATATTTTATGAACATCTTCATTTGTTCGCATTGCTAAAGAAAGCAATAAAGATATTGGGCCAACCCTACCAATAAACATAATAAAAATCACAATTATCTTACCACAAGCACCTGTTGCACCTACAACTCCTGTTGAAATGCCTACTGTTGAAAAAGCAGATATTGTTTCAAATATAGAACTAATAATACTAACATCTTGGTCTGGGTTAACAGAATAATATAAAACTATAGCGCCCAATATAACTACTACTATAGAAAGAATAAACATACTAACAGATTTATAAACTGTACTTCTAGGAACCTTATGTTTTAATATAATAGTTTCGGGTTTATTTTTTATAACACTAATAACTGTCATCACTAATATTGCCAATGTAGTTATTTTAATTCCACCACTAGTTGAACCTGGTGCCCCACCTATAAACATTATTATTAAAGCAACCATTTTTGTAATTTGTTTTAAATTAGTAAAATTAATTGAGGTAAACCCCGCTGTTCTTAATGTAACCGATTGAAAAAAAGCTGCGTTAAATTTTTCAGGCCAAGTTAAATTTTTTAATGTTAACGGATTATTGCATTCTAAAATAAAAAAAACTAAAACACCAATAACAATTAACAAAAACGTCATAATCAATACAACTTTAGTATGTAACAACCATTTTTGCTTACCATTATTAAACAAGTCATACCAAACAATAAAGCCTAAACCACCTAAAATAATAAGTACGCCAATTGTATAAATAACTATTGGGTTATTATTATAATTCATAATACTTACATATGGCGCCTGAAAACCCAGCACATCAAAACCTGCATTACAAAAAGCTGATATAGCCAAAAAAAACGATATATAAACTCCTTTTAATACTCCATACTCTGAAACAAAAACTAAACTTAAAATACAAGCACCTATAAATTCAATAGAAAAAGTAGTAATTACAATAAATTTAAATAGCCCAGCAAGGTTAGATGCATCTATAATATTAATAGATTCTTTAGCTAAATGCATACCTCTTAAACCTAATTTTTTACCAGCTACAACATAAAAAAATATGCTTATAGTAACAATCCCCATTCCACCAACTTGAACTAATAACAATATAACGCTTTGCCCAAATAATGTCCATTTTGTATAAGTATCGAATAAAACAAAACCAGTTACACAAGTTGCACTAGTTGCTGTAAATAACGAATCAAAAAAACCAGTAGTAACACCATCTTTTGAACTTACCGGTAACGAAAGCAAAAAGCCACCTATTAAAATCACAAATATAAAACTAAAAACAATAACTCTAGCTGGCGCGGTATATAGTGCACTAAATTTTTTTCTTAATATAAGCATGTGGTCTTTCATTTAATTAATAAAACACTGCCTTTCAAAAATTATATATAACTAATAATCAAAATTAAGAATTTAATTTGTAACCCAAATTATACATCATATTAATGTTTTTGCGCCAATTATTTTTTGTTTTTACCCAACATTGCAAATTAACCTTTTCACCTAATAATTTTTCAATATCTACCCTAGCTTTACAAGAAATTAATTTTAAAGCTTCACCATTTTTGCCTATAATAATCCCTTTATGGCTCTCTTTTTCACAATATATAACAGCCTCTACATCTATTAAATTACGGTTTTTTCTTTTTTTCATAGATTCTATAACAACTGCTACCCCATGTGGTATTTCTTTATTTAAACTTAATAAAATTTTTTCTCTAATAATCTCCGATACAACAACTTTTTCCATTTGATCTGTTACTAAGTCTTTTGAAAAAAAATGCGGAGATGGCAAAGCATATTTAAAAAGTTCTTTTAATAATATATCAACCCCATCATCTTTTTTTACAGAAATAGGAATAGCACTTTTAAAATTTAATTCTTTTGAATACAAGTCTATAATTTTAATAATTAATTCTTTTTGTGGCAATAAATCTATTTTATTAATAACTAATATAACATCTATATTTAATTTTTTCACTTTGTTAATTAACTCTTGCTGAGAATCTGTTATACATTTGTTTGTAGCATCTACCATTAAAATGCATACATCTATATCCAAAATAGATTCTTTAACTTGTTTTAACATATACTCCCCTAGTTTATTTTTGGTTTTATGAAAACCAGGCGAATCTAAAAAAACAAGTTGAACATCACCACATGTTAAAATACCAGTTATTTTATTCCTTGTGGTTTGCGGCTTATTAGAAACTATAGATATTTTTTGACCAACTAACCTATTCATCAATGATGATTTACCAACATTAGGCAACCCTATTATAGCTATAAACGCTGATTTTGTATTTTCCATTTCAAACATTTCCTTTTTTATACATTTTTATGATTTTAAAAATTTTTAACCAAATATTTTAGAATAATGTATTTTTTCTAAGCATATAAATATTTTAGCTTTTAAATTAATGCTAAAATAAATTTAACTACTGCATTTTACTTACATATAAAAATTCAAATCTGCACTACCACTCTATGCCAAGTAAAATATCAATAAAACTATTATAACACAAAGGAGAACTCAATGTTTATAATGTCTTTAAAACTAAGTAAAAAATTAAAAAAAATTTTGCTGTTTGCCGCTTTAGGTTTAATTGCAAGTAGTACTATAATTTTAAATATTCATAACAATTTAAATAAAACAACTATTGCGCAAAAACAAAACCCTATTTCTTTAAACGGAAGAACCAACCAAGATAGAATAAATTTTTTTAAACAATATGGGTGGCAACCAAGTTTAGAGCCCTGTGAAATTTCTGATGTTATTATTCCAAAAAAATTTGATGATGTTTTTGAAAAATATAACATAATACAAAAAAAACAAAATATGAATTTAAATAAATATAAGGGCAAAATGGTAAAACATTACAGTTATGAAATTACAAATTACCCAAACTGCCCAGAAAACATACGCGGCAACTTATTAATCTACGAAGGCCAAATTATAGCTGTAGATATTTGTTCTATTGAATTAAACGGCTTTATTCATGGTATTGTAAAAGAGTGTTCATAATATTCCCGCTATTTTGTAGCGGGAATATTTTTTACTTTACCCGCAATACTCAAAATTAATTTTACATAAATTAGAGTAATTTTTTTATATTGCTTACCAAATTATCTTATAAATAAATTTTTCAACCAACCCAGTTTATCATATATAAAAACCGAGCCTAAAGTTAACGATAACCCAGATAAATATAATGCACTAACTGTTTTTTCTGTTTTTGCTTGTTTATCTTCTTCCTCTTGCTTCTCATCTTTATTACTTAATTCTTTTGGCATATTGTTTTGGTCTTTTTCGGTACCTTTTGCACTACTTAGTTTGGTACCTTCTGTTGCCTCTAATATTTTAGCATCTACAATGTCGCCATCTATATTACTTGATTTTTCACTATCTTTACCTTTTTCTTTTCTCTTCTTTTTTGTTGTTTTACCAGAACGGCTTACTTTTTTACACTTATTTTTTGTTGGAGTTTCAAAATTAGTTAACTCATCATCAAAGTTTGTATCTAACTCATCATAAGCCAAGCTATCTATTAAACCATCATCTTTCAAATTATCTTCTTTATTTTTTCTAACTGTATTTGAATTATTACGCTTACGCTTTTTAGAATCTCTATATTTTGTAACTTCCTCTACAACATTACCATCGTCATCCATATAAACAATTTTTTTCTTTTTATTATAATATGGGTTACGCCTTCTATATGTATTTTCAAATTTTGTACTATCATTATTATAACTACCAAAAGAGCTACCTAATGATATTTTTCTTTGTGTTCTTAGTTTATCTACTGCCTTATTTTCACTATCTGTAACAACAATTTTTTTAGAGTCACCAAGCAATGTTTTCGGTACATCACTATTAGTTTTTTCATTGCCATTTAATAACTCCTCTTCATCACCATCATCATTCAATGTAAATTTTATACTAGAAACAAATGCCATATGGTCACCTTCTACGCTGTCACCATCATCTTGAAAAAATTTTGCTACTTCATTTATTTGAACTTTTATATATTTTGTGCCTTCTGGAACTTTTTTAGTATATAATTTTTCTAGAAAAATATTTGTGCCATTTTGAAATTCTTCGTCATCTATATTAGGCAATATTTTTTCTACTTTTTTAAGTTCCGTATCTAACTTTTTAAACTGTTTACCATCACTAGAAGCATATATGTTAACACCATAATCCACCATATCATCTTTATATTTTTTTAATTTATCACTCTCATCTTTACCTAATGGAATAAATGCAAAGTCACCATCACTACTTTTCACCATACACCTTTGCCATGTTGAATTACAATTAATATACATACCATCTCTAAGCCCATCAACACTACAAGTTTGTGGTAAATATTTAACTTTCAAAAAATTACTTTTGTTGTTATTCTCACCACTAATACCTAAACAATATTCACTTTCTGCACCATTATTAACTTTATATGCTATTGTACCTAATTTGTGGTAAAAATTAACTTTAACTTCTGCTACATTCGTTTTATTATATATACATTCTCCAAATCCCTTGCTAATATCACCTACAACAAATGATGGTTTATCATACTCATTGTTTATTTCAATGTTATTATAACTAACTTTAGTATTATTATCAATCGATGTTATATCTGCTTTAAATACATTTTTTGCCTTAACACAAATAAAATTAAAATCTATTACAATAACAATTGCTACCAAAGCAACTATTATTTTTTTCATTGCTTTCATTTTATCAATCATCCTTTATAACTTCATCAAAAAATTTCCTTTTTTCTAACAAATTCAATATAACAATAGCTAAAACCCCAGATAATACAGCATTCACTATAACGCTAACAATGCTTCCCAATGTAGCAACAACAGCAACATAAAAATTTAAACCATAAATAACTGTTTTTATAAAAACTGATATAATTGGAGAAAATATAACATTTATAAATAATGCAATAAAAACTGCCAACAAATTTAATTTTGCAGAATTCAATTTATATTTATTTTTTTCTTTTATTAAGCCACAAATAAAACCTACAATAAATTTTAATACAAAAGTGAAAGGAAAGTAAGCTATAAAACTTCCGCTAACAACATCAAAAAAACTCATACCAATTGCACCAGCAAATGCACCACATTTTTTGCCAAATAAAAGTGCAGCTACTAAGCAAAACATATTCCCTAAATGAAAAATTGTTCTACCACCCAATATTGGAAGTTCTATTCTAGTAACATATGTACCTAAAAAAACTAATGCAGCCATTATGCCAGTAATAATTAATTGCTTTATACCTAATCTATTAGTCATTATGTAACATCTTCCTACTGCTTTATAAAGAATAACTAAACATTATTTATCTATTACATTCGTAAATAAAAAACTCAAAACTATTTTTAAATATGTACCAAATAATGCACATTTAAAAATATAGGCTACTTTTTAAGTAGCCTATATTTTATTATAATAATACTTTTATTCTACTGTAACAGATTTTGCTAAATTTCTAGGTCTATCAACATCGCAACCTTTAATTACTGCCATATGATATGCCAAAAGCTGTAGTGCTGGTACAGCAATCAACGGCGCAAATATATCATCTGTTATATTTGGAATACAAATAACACTATCTGCAATTTCCGCTTCTACACTTAAATTCTTAGACATTACAAATATAGTTTTTGCCCCTCTTGCTTTAACTTCTTTAACATTACTTACCATTTTTTCAAATAACTGTTCTTGCGTAGCAATACAAACAACAGGAACCCCATCTGTAATTAAAGATATTGTTCCATGCTTTAATTCACCTGCTTGGTAAGGTTGACAATGAATATAAGATATCTCTTTTAATTTAAGTGCACCTTCAAGAGATATAGCGTAATCTAACCCTCTGCCTAAAAAGAATATATTTTCTGTATTTTGGTATAACAATGCAATGTCTTTTATGTGGTCTGAATTAGCTATAACCTCATTCATTAGCGCTGGCACTGTTTGAAAAATTTTAATATATTCTTTAGCTTTAATATCGCTAATAATATTAAATGTTAGCCCTAATTTAATAGCTAAAAGGTACATAACAGCAAGTTGAACACTATAAGCTTTTGTACTAGCAACAGCAATTTCTGGGCCTGCAAAAGTTAAAATAACTTTATCAGCTTCACGAGCAATAGATGACCCATTAACATTTACAACTGCTATAGTTGAAACTCCTTTTTGTTTTGCTAACCTTAAAGCTGCCAAAGTATCTGCTGTTTCACCAGATTGTGAAATAACAATAAGCAAATCATCTTTTTTTAAAATAGGGTCTCTATATCTAAATTCACTAGCAACATCAACTTCTACAGGAATTTTTGCAAATTTTTCTATTAAAACTTTCCCTACCATTCCTGCATGCATAGCTGTTCCACAGGCTACAATATATATTTTTTTAAACTGTTTTAAATAATCATCAGTTATATCTTCTTTGTTGAAATATGGCAAGCCATTTAATATCCTTGGTAAAATTGTAGCCATTACAACTTGTGGTTGTTCATTTATTTCTTTTAACATAAAATGTTCATAACCACATTTTTCAGCTACAGTAATATCCCAATCCACAGTATTCACCTGTTTAGATATTTTATTACCATCTAAATCCATAACTTGAACCGCATTTTTGCTTATTTCAACAATCTCATATGGCTCTAAATCATAATATTTATTAGTGTATTCAACCACCGCATTCATATCTGATGCAATAAAATTCTCACCATTGCCTAAAGCAACTAAAAGCGGGCATTCTTTTCTAACACCATAAACATTATTAGGTGAACCTTTAAACATTATTGCTAAAGCATATGCACCCTCTAAACGCTTAACAGTTTTAGCAATTGCTTCAACAGGGTTGCATTCTTTATAATAATAATCTAACAAATTAACTATAATTTCAGTATCTGTTTCTGTTTTAAAATTATAACCTTTTTTCTTTAAATCTTCTTTTAACACCATATAATTTTCAATTATACCATTATGTACAACCGAAACATTATTAGTAAAAATAGGGTGCGCATTTAACTCTGACGGCTTACCGTGAGTAGCCCACCTAGTATGCCCAATACCAACATTACTATTAAGTTTATTTTTATTTTCAATAATTAAATTTTGTAAATTTTTTATTCTACCTACAGCTTTTAAAGTTACAATTTCTTCGTTTACAAATACCGATACTCCTGCAGAATCATAACCTCTATATTCAAGCCTTTTTAAACCAGATGTTATTACATCTGGTGCATATAAATTGCCAGCATAACCTATTATTCCACACATAATAACTCTCTCCTTGTTGCATTTCTCTTTTTATTATACCCTTAATATTATTATTAAACTTACAAAAAACACATTTATTACAAATTAAATATATGAACAAATTTCATTAATTAGCTTTCATATATTTAATATTATATTATATTACTATGTTTGTCAATACATTACTTAATTTTTTAAAATGGCAACAACATTTACTTTTTTTTAATAAAAGCTGTTACCATAGCAATTTTTATTGGATATATTAACCACTAAAAGCTTATAAAATCTTATTCAACTTCTATAAATTCTATTATTGCCTCTAACTTTTTTTCTCCTAGCCCTTCAACATTTAACAAATCTTCCTCTGTTTTAAAAGAGCCATATTTCTCTCTGTAATCTATAATTCTTTTAGCCAAAGTTTCACCTACATTAGGTAACGTCATTAATTCATCTAAATCCGCATCATTAATATTAACTATCTGCACCTTATCATCGTCGTCGTCGTCATCGTCATTTTCTTCATCATCTTCAAGTTCGTAGTTACCTTCTATGTATTCTTCTTCAAAATCATTATCGTCTGAAATATTAAATATTTTTCTATATTCTTTATATGTAGGTACAATACTAGGTGCTACCCACGCATTAAATAAAATTATACACATGCAAAGAATAATAGATACACTAGCTAAAATTTTAAAAGCCTTTTTATCATCCATAACTTCTTTACACCTTTAAGACGTATTTTTCCCCAAGTACATCACTATTTTGTTCAAGCATTGGCATAATTACTTTTGTTAAATATTTTTCAACTTGATGCACACTTCTACCAACAAAATTAATAGGATTTAATTGTTTTTCTATCTCTTCTTTTGTTAAGTTGAAAGCCTTATCTTCACATATTTTATCAATTAAATTATTTGTTTTGCCATGCTCTTTAACATTAACACCAGCCTCAATAGAATATACTCTCAATTTTTCGTGAAGTTCTTGTCTATCTCCACCTTTTTTTACAGCCTCCATCATAATATTTTCTGTTGCCATAAAAGGCAATTCGTTTTTTACTCGTGCCTCTATTACTTTAGGGTAAACTACTAACCCATCTGTAACGTTTAACATTATATTCAAAATAGCATCAACAGCTAAAAAGCCTTCAGATATTGATATTCTTCTATTTGCAGAATCATCTAAAGTTCTTTCAAACCATTGGGTAGCAGCTGTAAAAGCAGGGTTTAAGCTATTAACAATAACAAATCTAGCTAGTGCTGTAATTCTTTCGCACCTCATTGGGTTACGTTTGTAAGGCATTGCAGATGAGCCAATTTGTTTATTTTCAAAAGGCTCTTCAACTTCTTTAAAACTTTGCAATATTCTAATATCATTAGAAAATTTACTGGTAGATTGAGCTATACCAGAAAGTGTATATAATATTTTTGCATCTATTTTTCGTGAATAAGTTTGGCCCGAAATTGGAACACAACTACTAAATCCCATATCTTTAGCTATTAAATTTTCAAGTTCGTCTACTTTCTGCTCATCACCATTAAAAAGCTCTAAAAAACTTGCTTGGGTACCAGTTGTACCTTTAGAGCCAAGCAATTTTAAATTTTTTAACCTATAATCTATTTCTTGTAAATCAGAATATAAATCGTTAATCCATAAACAAGCTCTTTTGCCAACCGTTGTTAATTGAGCTGGCTGCAAATGTGTGTAAGCTAGCGTAGGTAAATTCTTGTATTTAAAAGCAAATGTAGTTAATAAAGAAATAACATTGATTATTTTTCTTTTTATAACCAACAACCCTTCTTTTATAGCAACAATGTCTCCATTATCTCCCACATAGCAAGATGTTGCACCTAAGTGAATAATTTTTTTAGCAGTTTGGCACTGCTCACCATAAGCAAAAATATGTGCCATAACGTCATGTTTACATTCACATTCCCTTTTAGCAGCAACATCAAAATTTATATTATCTTTAAAATTTTCTAGTTCTTCTATTTGATTATTAGAAATAGGTAACCCTAATTTTTTTTCTGCTTTTGCCAAAGCTACCCAAAGCCTTCGCCAAGTTTTAATTTTAAATTCATTCGAAAATATATACTTCATTTCTTCACTTGCATACCTAGCAGAAAAAGGGCTTTCATAACTGTTGTTCATAAGTAAACATCCTTTTATTATTTTTTACTACTATTATTTTACGGTGCAGGTGTAGGTGTAGGTGCAGTAGATGTGTAACCTTCCATAGCATCTTCACTTACTGCATATGTATTGCCTTCTTTATGGTCATAAATTATAAAATTACACAACCATTCATCTTTTCCACCATCATTTGTTACTTTACCATTACTACCAAATTTAACCTCTTGGTAAATTCCATTTCCTGTATTATATTTAAAATTTGTTAATTGATATTCGGAATCATTAGCTTTTTGTAGACTTCCAC